>JAJDBB010000001.1 GCA_029261555.1 Nitrospinaceae bacterium
TGGAAATATTTCTCCACCCGGTCGATCAGCGATTCGATCTGCTCCAGGCTGATTGGACGTTTTTGGCAGGCCTTCTCCACGCCCTCCATTATTTTTGTACGGTCAAACTCTTCCCTCCTGCCGTCGCGCTTGATCAAATAAACGACGTTTTTCTCAATGCGCTCATAGGTGGTGAAGCGTTCGGAACAACTCAGGCATTCGCGACGCCTGCGGGTGACGTTGCCTTCCTTGTTGGTTCTGGAGTCGATGACCTTGTTTTCCAGGTTGGTGCATTGGGGACACTTCATGAACGATCAATCCTTGGCGGCTAATTCTTCATACAAAGGAAATTGATCGCAAAGCTCTCTCACTTTTTGGCAGGTTTTTTCCTGATGAGCGGAATCGTCCAGGCGCTGGAGCGTTTCGTGCATCATGTCCGCGACGGTTCGCATCTCGGCCTCTTTCATGCCGCGGGTGGTGAGCGCAGGGGTTCCGATGCGTATGCCGGAGGTGACGAAGGGGCTTTGGGTTTCGGCGGGAACGGTGTTTTTATTGACGGTAATTCCCGCCTTGTCGAGGCCCTCTTCAGCGGCTTTGCCGGTGAGGTTTTTATTGGTCAAGTCGACGAGGATCAAATGCGTGTCCGTCCCGCCGCTGACGATTTTATAATCGTATCCTTTAAGCGCTTCGGCCAGGGCCTGCGCGTTGGCGACGACCTGCTTCTGATACTCAACGAAATCCGGTTGCAGGGCTTCCTTGAAACCCACCGCCTTGGCGGCGATGACGTGCATGAGGGGGCCGCCCTGGATACCGGGGAATATGCGCTTGTTAACTATTTTGGCGTATTCTTCCCGGCATAAAATCAGCCCGCCGCGCGGACCGCGCAAGGTTTTGTGCGTGGTGGAGGTGACGAAATCGGAATACGGCACGGGCGACGGATAAATTTTCGCCGCGATCAAGCCGGCGGGATGCGCCATGTCGGTCATGATTTTCGCGCCCACCTCGTCGGCAATCTCGCGAAATTTAGCCGCGTCGATAACGCGGGAATAGGCGCTGGCGCCGACGATGATCATCTTCGGTTTGTGCTCGCGCGCCTTTTTGGCGACGTCGTCGTAATCGATGAGTTCTGTGTCTTTATGCAATCCGTAAGACACGCAGTTGTAGGTGTAGCCGGAAAAGTTGACGGGGCTTCCATGCGTAAGATGTCCGCCGTGCGATAGATCCATGCCAAGGAAAGTTTCTCCGGGTTTCATGACGGCGTGATACACAGCCATGTTGGCCTGGGAGCCGGAATGCGGCTGGACGTTGGCGTGCTCCGCGCCGAATAGCTTTTTTGCGCGTTCGATGGCCAGGTCCTCGGCGACGTCGACGTGCTTGCATCCGCCGTAGTAGCGCTTTCCGGGATAGCCTTCGGCGTACTTGTTGGTCATGACGGAACCGAGGGCTTCCAGGACGGGTCGACTGACGAAATTTTCGGAGGCGATCATTTCCAAGGTGTTGGATTCGCGTTCCACTTCTCCGGCGATGGCTTGCGCGATTTCAGGATCGTATTGGGTTAAGAGCGACAATTTACAGTTCTCCCTTGCTTAAGATGGCGTTTATATCTTTAATTTTATCCAGTCGGCGCTGATGCCTGCCGCCTTCGAACGGAGTCTTCAACCAGGTATCGAGGATTTCCTCGGCCAGTCCCATGCCCACCACCCGCGCTCCCAGAACCAACACGTTGGAGTCGTTATGCTCGCGGCATAATCGGGCGGTATAAACGTCGGAGCACAAGGTGCCGCGTATTTCGGGAAAGCGGTTGACGACGATCGACATTCCCACTCCCGTTCCGCACATGACGACGCCGCGATCGGCTTCCCTGGTCGCGACGGCCTGCGCTAAACGGACGCCGTAATCCGGATAGTCCACGGAGTCGCCGTTTTTCGGTCCCAGGTCGTTGATCGCGTGTCCGGACTGGGTCAGATATTCCTTTAAGCTTTCTTTCAGTTCAAAACCAGCGTGGTCGGATGCGATCACCAGTTTTTCTATGGGCTGTTGCATGGGGAATAGTTATTTAAACGGGTTTCAGGATGGCGGCGCGGAGATTTCAAGCTCCGTTAAAAACCCTGTGGGAAAGAAGCGCTTTTAAAATTGCAACGAGGCGATTGAGGGTATCATATCCGTGCGCCTTTATGGATAGTAAAAGACGTGGCTTACCTTGTCAACTTTATTAAAATTCGGTTTAATTTGACCTTAAAAAACAAAACTTTTCAGGTTCCCTGGGGCTTTAAAGTTCCGGTTTTTATACTCCTGGTTTATTTTTTCGGGGTCTTTCCGTTCGTTCATTTCCTTTTTCGCGATCCGCCCTGGGTATCTCAATACGCCTACCATGGTTATTATGTTTTTGCGCTGATTGCCATTATTTTCCTGAGAAAAAATTCTCTTGCGGACCTGGGTTCGAGCCGGAAAAACTTAAAACGCAATTTGTTGATTGGAGGCGTTTTGGGAATGGGCGTCGCCTGCGCCCTACCCTTAATAGACTGGTTGGTTGAGGCGTCTGGACTTTCCAATCAGGAATTGTTTTCCGTAGAGGCGAATCGTCCGGTCGGCGATCCTCTGAGTAATTTGGATTTGGTTTATATCATTCTGGCCGTTCCAGCAGTCGAACAATTTTTTCTAATCGGATTCATTACTCGATCACTGCTTGCAAAATTTCAACCTTTGAATGCCATTTGTCTTTCGACGCTTATTTTCACATTGGCTCATTTTAATCTGGACCTGGGAACCTTGTTATTAGGCGTCATCTCCGCTTGTCTATTGTACGTCACCCGATCCATTCATGCCTCCCTCCTGTTTCATATCGGATGTGCCGCCAGTTGGATCCTTTTGATTAAGGTTTACCCACGCCTGATAACAATTTTTATTTTTCTTTTTTGAAATTCAACTCCAATCATTCTTTTTCAACGGCCTGAAAAAAATAAGCCCAATATTTTCAATGTATTGATAAAA
>JAJDBB010000002.1 GCA_029261555.1 Nitrospinaceae bacterium
GCCCGGGAGGATTATCTCCATTTCCGCGTCCGACAGGAAGCCGATTCTCGTTTCGCCACTGGAGATAAACAGGGAGCGGTGGAGAAGCTCGAACAGGCTTTGAAGTCGTTGCCGCCCAATCTGGAAAGCGAGTTTTTACTAGCGGAATTTTTGATTGGCCAGGAAAAAGCCTCCGAAGCCCTCCAGCGACTCAACAAAGTCCGGGAACAGTTCCCGCTGGAGCCGGGCGTCGAAAGTTGTATTGAACAATTGGCGAATGCCTTGAACCAAAAAATCCCCTGCGCGTCCCGCGCATGAATCTCGCGCCTCTTCTCAACAACCCTAGCTTCCGCGAAGCCTGGGGTTGGAAAAATAAGAAACCAGGTCGCGAACGGAAATGATTCCCGTCACCTTTCCCTGATCGGTAACCACCAGATGCCGCACCTTGTTTTTGGCCATGAATTTATTGGCGTCGATCACAGTCTCGCCGACGTCCAAAGAAACCAACGATTGGGTCATGATCTCCGAGACTTTGGTTTCATTTGGATTCAGTCCTTGGGCAATTAACCGCCGGGTGACGTCGGTTTCCGTAACAATTCCCACATACTCTTCCCCAGTTTTCACTAAAACCGATCCGACTTTTTTTTCGTTCAAAAATTCCGCAACGGTCTTTACCGAGTCGTCTGCGGCGACGTCCAGAACAGGAGAGGACATGTACTCGCCAATGGTTTCATCTCTATGCGCGGAATCTTTTACAAATTTATGGGGCACGTGTTTTTTCATGGCGGCG
Organism: Nitrospinaceae bacterium; assembly: GCA_029261555.1. Lineage (GTDB taxonomy): Bacteria > Nitrospinota > Nitrospinia > Nitrospinales > JACRGP01 > JAJDBB01. Next base: position 770 of record JAJDBB010000002.1, read on the forward strand.
CCTCGATCTATTGGTTATCGATTTCCAGCCTAAAGGGCACTATTATAAATTACGCCGCCTGCGCCCCGGTTTCAACCATTGAGGCAATTTATTATAGAAATATCTGCTATTCTAATTTATATTCGCCGCCGGCGGGAAGTTTCTAAAGGCTCCGCCGACTTCTTTGCAGTGAGAACTCGGCGGAGTATTTAACGGGGTCGTGAAATTTTGGGTTGAACGCTATGGGGCAAAGGGAACAGCGGTTTTTTCCGCGCATTCAGGTAAATCAACGGGTCTTGATAGCGGGCCTGAAAAAACCCGTTTACCTTGAAATCACCGATATCAGCATCGGCGGGGTTTCTTTTTCCGCCGAAAAACCGGTGCCGGAAGGTACACGTTTGTTTCTGAATTTCCCGCGCAATGAATTTTTCAAGGGAGGAGTAATAGAAATAAAAGTGTTGAGGTGTTTTCCTGTCAAAGACCAAAAAATATTTAAAATCGCCGCGTCTTTCGTTAACAGCAACCTGGAGTTTGTCGAGGATATTTTGAAACTAACAAACTCGTGAAAACTTTGAAAACGGCAAGGGGTTTGACGGGAAGGATTGGGGGTTTTTGCAACTGGCGCCTAATGGATAATCCAATAAGGGAGATCATGGTCGTCGTGGGAATCTGTCGCTCTCCATATCTGCATCAGATATTCCAGACTGAACGACTCGCGACTCATGGGATTACGCAAGTCAAAATAGCGGATTTTTCTATAGGATTCCAGGTACTCTTCCAGGGAAATTATCCGAGCTTCAACGTTTCGGGATTTCGCTTCCTCCTGTAAAGCTTCGAGAAATTCATTGCCGGGGCATTCCACCACCGCAGAATTCCCGCCGCTGCCCACTACCAGAAGCTCCCTGGAATTTCCGTCCATAAAGTCGAATCCCTTCATTAAAACCGTTGGCCAAGAGGGTTTTTCATCGTTCTACATTAAACGTTTTTTCGGCGGATGTTCTATTATAATGCCAAAAGGAAAATTTTGAATTGGAAACGCTCGTTTGTCCGACTAGCGTGCCGTTAGACCCAGCAGGGCCGCTTATACGGTGAATGATACTAGCTTGGGAGCACACTTGCATATCGAATCTTGCCGGCGCCAGCCCATTGATAATGTTAACGGAAGGTGAAAATCGATAGTGCCGTTGCCGATTCAGAAGAGATCATCCAATCACGATCTATTGCCCCCACGGCGAGAGGCGGTTCTGGCCGCGCTAAATTCCCTTTATTGGACTCCCTCCCGCCCCGAATCCTGGTGGTTGACGCGGTTCGTTATTCTAAGGTTCCTCGGCGGATTGTATTTTGTCGCTTTCTTGGTTTGGATAAATCAGGGCCTACCGCTGGTTGGCGAGGACGGACTCCTGCCCGCCGCTTCCTGGCTGGACCGGCTGGAGTTGCGCCACGGCGGCGTGTGGAGCGCGCTCCTAGCGCGTCCCACTTTATTTTTCCTGAACGTTTCCGACTCGGCGATTACTTTTTTCGCATGGACGGGATTGGTCCTCTCGCTTGTCGTCGTCGCGGGCCGGGCAAACGCTCCAATGATGGCGGCGCTGTGGTTTCTTTATCTCTCCTTCAATCACATCGGCCAGTTGTGGTATGGCTACGGTTGGGAAATCCAATTATTGGAAACGGGTTTCCTCGGAATCTTCCTGTGTCCCCTGCGAGAGACGCGCCCTTTTCCTCGCATGCGCCCTCCGGTCGTCGTGTTCTGGCTCTTGCGCTGGCTCGCGTTCCGGATTTATCTGGGAGCGGGACTGATAAAAATGCGCGGCGACCACTGCTGGCGCGACTTAACCTGCCTGCTCTACCATTACGAAACCCAGCCTCTCCCCAATCCGCTGAGTCCCTGGTTCCATTTCCTACCCGCGTGGTTTAACAAACTCTCAGTCGAATTCACTCACCTGATTCAACTGATCGTTCCGGTTTTTATTTTCACTCCCCGGCGCCTGCGCCACATCGCGGCAACTCTGCTGGCGGGCTTTCAGGGTCTGCTCATTCTTAGCGGCAACCTTGCCTTTCTCAACTGGCTGACGCTGGTTCCCATCCTGGCCTGTTTCGACGACGAATTCTGGCGGACGCTCCTGCCCCGGCGACTTGGAGAAATGGCGGACGAGGCGGAAAGCCGAGCGGCTCCTGATCAGCGCGGCGTCCCAGCCGCCTCATGGGGACTGGTCGTCCTCGTGGCCTGGTTGAGCGTGCCTGTCGTAAAAAACCTGTTTTCTCCCGGCCAGATCATGAACACGTCGTTCAACAACCTGCATCTTGTGAACACCTACGGCGCCTTCGGACATGTGGGGAAAACTCGAAGGGAACTCATCATCGAAGGAACCGCGGATAAACAAATCACTTCCGACACAAAATGGAAAGCCTACGAATTTCCCGCCAAGCCCGGCGACCCCAACCGTTCCCTGCCGATCGTATCGCCCTACCATTATCGGCTGGACTGGCAAGTCTGGTTCGCCGCCATGTCAATTCCGCAACGGGAACCCTGGCTCATGCACCTGGTCTGGAAACTGTTGCACAACGACGAAGGCGCGCTGAGTCTATTAGCAAGCAATCCTTTTCCCGAACGTCCTCCGGAACACATCCGCATCGAGATTTACCGATACAAGTTTTTACCGCCCAGGGAAGAGGGTCCAGTTTGGAAAAGAGAACGGATCGAAACCTGGTTCCCCGCCATCTCCAAAAGAGCTCCTGGTTTCAAGGAATATCTCCAGAGCCGCGGCTGGGCGAAATGATCGGTCCCAGGTAACGCCGGATAAGCGCAAGGCGATCATGGAATATTTGAATTTCTCAAAGCGAGTCGGCGGGTCCCAATAGAATAAAGGAACGGATTGTGATATAAATTTAAATCCGGTGGGGAACTTGAAAAGTTCGCCTCCCAATATTTGCCGTCCGGGAAAATCGCGGCGGCTGTCGTTAATCAAATTTTCCTTAAGGAGTCTGCCATGCCCTCAGCCTCGGCCCGCCACATACTGGTGGAAAGCGAAGACGAATGCAATAAATTGAAAAGCGAAATCGAAGGTGGAAAGGATTTCGCCGACGCGGCCAAGTCCTTTTCCAAATGCCCCTCCGGCCAAAGCGGCGGAGCGCTAGGCGAGTTTCAGCCCGGACAAATGGTGCCGGAATTTGACCAGGTGGTTTTTAACGACGAAGTCGGAAAAGTGCACGGACCGGTGAAGACCCAATTCGGATACCATTTGATCGAAATCACCAGCCGGACCTGAGGAGGCGCTCGCTTTGAAAAAAGAGGCTCCGGAAGTTCGGAAGGAACATCCCATATTCACCGTTTGGGTCCATGTCGGCTACACCATCTTGATCCTGTCCATGATCGGTTGGATGGTCTACATGGAATTTTTTATGTAAATTCTTCCGCGCTCGCTAATTCCCCTCCCCACCACGAAACCACTCCCCGGTTCCCTAGCAGGCCAGTGTGCCGCTGAACTCGATGGACGCGTGTACGGCGGCGAATGCCACAAGCCACAGAGGAACTCTTAAAGGAGATTGCCATGCCAACAAGAAAAAATATTTTCGCCGCTTTGATATTTGGAATTATTTTTGCGTTGTCCTGTCCCTCCCTGGCGCTAGCCTACGGCGACCTTCAGGAGGGCGAAAAAAGCCCGCAGGAACTGCACGACGAGTTCATCGACTACTCCAGGGAATATTTTGACGAGGCCGAGAAATACAGTAAAAAGGCGCGAAAGTCCAAAGGCGACGAGCGCCGCGACTTGCTGAAAGTTTCCGACCTGAGCCGCAAGATGGGAAACGTGAAAAAGAAAATGGCCAAGGCCTACTTAAAGGAGGATTACAAGGAAGCCGAGCGCCAGGAAAAGGAATACTACAAACTCAGCGACAAACGCGAAAAGGTCTGGGAAAAATTGAAGGGACATTGATGGCTAGAGAGTCTGGCAGGTCGTTCCCTGCCGACCCTCATTGCCATTATTAAAACGCGGTTCTAATTTCCCAGGTCGAGGAAGGACTCAAATTTAATCAAATGCCAGGGGTTGCCGCGAAAGGCGATTTTCCCGAATAATATAGGCCAGATTTTCGCGGTTTCCTTGTTTACAAATTTTAACCACGCGGCGGAGTCCGCCCGCACGGTCAAGTCCGTTCCTTCCCCTATTCCCCGTTCAACCTGGAGTTTCCCGTTGGCGATCCGGACGACGGCGTCGATATTTTCATCCCCCCTAAAACGAAACTGAATAGCGAAGTCGGCGTCTTTCGCCTTGTCCGGATTGAATATCAAATGCACGCTGTTTAAAAAATTCTCCACCGACCTCGGTTTTATCATTGAACGAACATAGCGGATTTCCTTCGCCGGGTTTTTACGGGCCGCCGTCTCGGCGCGCGATCCGCGTTTGACGTAAACCGGCTCTTCCTTTTCCTTCAGCGGTCGCACGATTTCGTTCACAAACCTCTTTTTGCTCTGCGTGAATTGCGGAATGACTTCCTCCCCCGCCGGGCAAACGGCCATACAATATGCCGCCTTGTAATTTGGTCCAAAGGAAAGCGACTGCCACATGGACGCGGTCTCCCGGTCTTCAAATTTTTCCCGATTTTCACCCACGCTCCCGGAAGTTACCATCGCCTCCGTCCACTCCTGGAATCCCCCAAAAAACTCGCGATAATTATGGTCAATGCACGCGGTGAAATCGAATTCCCAGTCTTTACCAATCGCCCCCACCGGGCAAGCGGAGACGCATAGATTGCAGGTCATGCATGGATTGAATTCAATCGGCCCGTCGTAGCGGTCCACATCGGCGTCGATCAAAACTGTCTCCAACAAAATGAAATTGCCAAATTTTGGATGGATGACGTTGCGGTTTTTTCCCATCTGCCCCAACCCCGCCTCAACGGCGATGGGTTTGTGGCTGACGTTCCAGATTCTCTCTCTTCCCAAAGCGTCCATGTCCATGGGGAATCCGACCGTTGGGACCACGCCTCGAATACTAATTTGGTTTAACCGCGCAACAATTCGGCGAGCGATTTCCGTCAGATCGTCGATAGTGTGATGAAACTCATTGTTAGCTGGATAACGCATTGGACTCTGAATGTTCTCGCGGTTCATCGTCCTGACCAGCGAGATCATGGTTCGGGTTTTAGGATAGACTTTCAAAATGTCCGCTTTTTCGTCTCGCAATACAGGTCGGTCGATTTCGACGAAACCGACGTCGTCCGCTCCCTCCTCCAACGCAATTTTCCGGATCAGTTCGGAAGAAAACTTTTTGCGTTCCGGTCTGTCGCCTTCATGGACGGTTCCCAAACTGGGAATTTGAACCGGCAATTCACTTTCTATAATTTGGATATTCATGACCGCTCCTTTTAGTGTAGTTACACCTTTTTAGAAAATTAATATGGGTTCAGTTTTTCTACAACGACCGAAAGATTTTCCCGCAACTCCGCCCAGTTTTTCTTTCCCAGGGTTCGGACGACATTATCCTGCGCCCGCTCCCAATTCCCGACTGCCTCGTCCAGAATTTTCCTGCCAGAGTCCGTAAGGGTCAACACGCGGGTTCGCTTGTCCTCGCCGGGGCGAATTTCCACCCAACCTTTTTTTTGCAATGGGTTCAGGTTCCGCGTCAAAGTGGTGCGGTCCATGATCAGGGCCTGGGACAAGAGAGTGATAGTCGCCGGTTCGGAGTCGGCAATCGCCGTCAGCACGGTGAACTGAGTGGCGTACAGTCCGCAAGGTTTCAACGCCTCGTCGAACAGGCTTGTGGCCGCTCGCGCGGCCTTCCTCAAATTAAAACAGGCGCACTCGCGGGCGATTTTGTTTCTCAAAGCCGAATGAGTTTTTGTTTCCCGAGTCATATTAAGAGTATATACACTCTTTTGTATCCCGTCAACCCTTTTTCAAGATTTTTTTGAAAATACGCTAATCGTAAAAAGAAACGATCCTGTCCGGCGCGACGCCCAATCGAAGCAGGTTGTCGCGAATGTGACCGCGCCAGATGTACGAAGAAATCACGACCGGTTCCTCTCCGTCTCCCCAGTAGTCTCCGGGAATATCCTCCGGAGCGACAACGGGAACGCCATGGACTCGCGTCCCTTGTTTCATAGGATCCCTATCCACAATCAGATATTGGCAATCGCTTCGGAAGAACCCGGCGCAACGATCCAGATGTTCAATATGATGCCCCGCTCCCCAAATTAGAATCCTATTCTCGCCTGCAAGCCGACTGATTAATTTCTTGATACGGTCCACGCTTTTATCGCGAACCTTTAAATAATTCTGCGTTGTCTTTATATCCGCCATGATTTCTTGCCGGGAAGGAAGCATTTCGTCGGACTCGCCCTTGACCGCGATCACGCGACGCCCGTTGTAGCCCTCCATGTCCTGCTGAAAAATTATATTCCATCCGGCGCGACGCAAAAGCCGCTTCAGGGAGAACTTGCTGAAATGGGTGAAATGCGCGAGTGAAAAAAATCCCGTCAGGTCCGGGCCATGGTACTTGATAGCGGAGTCCATCACGGGGACTTCCACCACCAGTCGCGCGTTGTCCGGAACTCCGGAGCGAAGCGCGCGCAAGGTTTCCAGCGGCGAACGCAAATGTTCCAGCACGTGAAACATCAAAACCAGATCGCATCTTTCCAATTCCGGACAATTTAAATCCGACCCACTGTAAAAAGAAATATCAGGAGAACGCTCGCGAGCTTTGCCAATCAAATGCGGATCGGAATCGATCCCAGCGCAGTGAAATCCGGCGGGCAGTTGGCCTAGCAACGTTCCCTCTCCGCACCCGATTTCTACTACCCTGCCCGACGGTCCGCAATTTTTCAGAATCCATCGAACCCGCTCGTCCGCGTCGCAATGGCCGTAGCTCTCGCCCGCCTTTTCAAACAACGTCGCCTGCCCTTCAGGCGTGTACCAGGGATCGCAGCGCAGGGTTCCGCAGGTAGAGCACATGACGACGCGGTGAAGCGCCCGGTTGCTTCCGTCTTGATCCTCAAAAAACTGAAAATCGTCCAGGCGATAAATCTCCGTCGCCTCCTCGGTCCCGCAAAGCGGACAACTGGATTTTTCCTGCAACGAATTTTTGGAATCACGGCCGAGAAGCCTGTTGTAGCAAGCCCAGGGAATGGATCGGGTTTCCGTCATGAATAACTTCCTATACCTTCATGCGCTGTAACCATTTTGAAAGTCGACGCTCTTATCGCAAGATTATACAAATTTCCAATTCAATCCATAAAATTTTATTTTCGATTCACTTGGAGCCTTGCGTTACACTAGCCCGCTATGTTCAAGAATCGCCGCATTGTCGCATTGCTGATTTTTATCCTGACGCTGACGCTGGGATTTTGGGGTTCCTCGCGTTATCCCGCGTTGAGCAGTAAGGCCGCGCTTTCGGGCGCCTCTGGATTCGAGGATCCGATGACCCACGAGGCGCACTTCAAAGTACCCAAAAATGCGCCGCTCCATGAGCGAGTGTTTTACACCACGCTCAACTGGTACGAAACCAACTGGCGCGGCATGACCTTCGGGCTCGCTCTGGCCGCCGCCTTTCTAGCCCTTCTGACTTACCTCCCAAAGAAACCTTCGCCCAACCGTTTCGTGAACAGTTTTCGGGGCCTCTTGGCGGGGACTCCGCTTGGCGTGTGCGTGAACTGCGTGGCCCCCATCGCCAAGGGAATTTATGAGGCGGGCAGCAAAATGGAAACCGCGCTCGCCGTCATGTTCAGTTCTCCCACGCTGAACATCATTGTCCTCACCATGGTCTTTTCAATCTTTCCCTTATACATGGCCCTGCTGAAACTGGGCGGAACCCTCGCGCTGGTCCTTTTGATCCTACCGTTGATTTCCGACAAGGAGCGGAAGCCCGACCGTGAACCCGTGCCTCTGGCGAACGAGTTGGCCTGTTCCTGGGACGGCGGTTTGGAATCCTGGCCTCAAGCCTTCGGGGAAACGGCGCGGGATTACTGGAAAAGCTTCAAGTACATTTTCGTGCGTACATTTCCTTTGATGCTGTTCGCTGGATTTCTCGGCGCCTTGGCGAGCCATGTCTGGAACTTCGATCACATGATAGGCGTCGAGATCAACCTCTCCAACCTGGGGTTGATCTCTTTCATGGGAACCTTTCTCCCTCTGCCTATCGCCTTCGACGTCATGCTCGCCCAGGCTTTAATGACGTCGGGATTCCCCGACGGTTTTGTCGTGACACTCCTGTTCACTCTGGGAACCTTCAGCGTTTATTCGGCGATGATCGTGTGGCGCACCTTCTCGTTCAAGATTGCGGTCCAGCTTTACATTATCGTCTGCGTTCTGGGAATCGGACTGGGATACGCCGCCAACGCCTGGTCGGAGCGCCAATTTGTGCAGTGGCTCGCCGGCTACGAAGAAATCCTGACGGACAAAACGGGAAAATCCGGCGCGCCATCGAAGGCTCGCCGACGGCAGGCCCTGATTGAGCAAGCGGATACTTTGGCGCCAACCATTGAGCAAATCGAGACGCCTTTTTTAAATACTGAAACTCTGACGATTGATTATATCCCTCACCAAAAGCGAACCGCGACTGGTGTAGCCGCGTTTCGCAAGGTTACCGGCCCCGAGTTGGGTATTGAATACGCCAACGAAATCACGCCTGCAACATTTTTTGATCCTTTGTATTTTGGGCGCGGCGTGGCCTCCGGCGATTTCAATAAAGACGGCTGGATCGATCTCGCCGTCGCCACCGACAACGGATTCGAGTTGTACCAAAACGTCAACGGCGACCGGTTCCAGCGCTGGGCGATTGCCAACCGGCAACTGATCGGCAAGCAGGGAATCTCCGTCGCGTTTGCGGACATGAACAACGACGGTTGGCTGGACGTGTTTTTCACCGCGTTCAACGACGGCAATTACATTTGGCTTAATCCTGGAACCAGCGGAAAGTTTTCCGAATTGATTTCCGTGCCCAGAAATAATTCCATGCTCACGAGCGCCTTGGGATTTTCCGATCTGAACCGCGACGGATTTTTGGACGTGATGAACGGCAATTACTATCTGGGGATTTTGACGCGAACTCCTAACAACGCTTCTTTCAATCAAATCATTTTCAACGACAAATTGAACTTCCGCGCGGTCGACCTGGCCGGCATTCCCGGTCAGACTCACTCCACCCTGTTCTCCGACGTCAACGGCGACAGTTTGACCGACCTTTTGGTCGGCAACGACTACCGGGTGGCGGACGAGTATTATTTTGGGAAGGGCGAAGGGACATTCGACAAAGTAAAACGATCCGACGGCGTCGTCCCTCTCACCACCGAAAACACCATGAGCGTTGACTCCGCTGATTTTGACAACGACTTGGTCCCGGATTTTTATCTGGCCAATATCGGGTTCACGCGAGGTCTCGACGTTGTGTCGAATATTTTTGGCGACGCCATGCAGGACGCAGGCAAAGCCTTTTGCGATTCGGGCAAAAGCGTTCTCGATTCGCCCGCGTGCCATGAGCTTTTGAAACTGGCTACCTTATTGAACCCGGAAAAGCAGGACGTAACAGAAAAATGTTCCTTGCTGATCGGTCCCAAGGCGATTAGGGAATGCATGGTTTCGCGCATGGCGCTCACGGCGGTGAAGCGCAACGACCCCGATTTGTGCGAAAAAATTTCCAACCAATATCCATTATTGCAAACCGTGTGCAACGGATTCTTTAAAGCCGAAAAGGTTACGGCAAACGGCGACCGCGAAATCCCCATTCAAAGTTTGTTCAATATTTTAATGCGCGGCAAGGGCGACGGAACCTTTGAAGACGTTTCCGAACCGACCGGAGTGAAGACGGCGGAATGGAGCTGGAACGCGCGCTTTGCGGATTTGGACAACGACGAATGGCAGGATTTGTTTGTGGTGAACGGCGTGTTGATCACGCAGGAATTCGCTTCCAATAATTTTTTTCATAACCGAGAAGGAAAAACATTTTTGGACGAGGCGAAAGCCTTTGGCCTGGACGATTTTGACCACAGCTCTTCGTACACCTATTTGGATATGGACGCCGACGGCGATCTGGATATCGTCGCCAACACGCTGTACGGTCCGTTCAAGGTATACATAAATAATGAAACGAAAAATAACAGCGTTGGATTTCGCTTATGGGACGGCAAGGGCAATCGTTTTTGCGTGGGATGCAAAATCATTATCCATTACGGGCCGGCGGGAGAACAGAGGCAATTCCGTGAAATAAAGACCAGCGGAGGCTTTCATTCGTTCGACGCGCCGCGCGCACATTTCGGGCTGGGCGGTTTTGAACGAGTGGAGAGCGTGGAAATTATTTGGTCGGATGGGGAAAGGTCGCCGATAAATGAAACATTCCCGGCAAACCGGGAATACATTATCAAGCGCGGAAAAAACTGAAGCTTTCGGAAGAAGCTTTTTTAACTCTGGGTTTGTTTGTTCAAATATTCAGGAAGGGTCCATTCCACCGAGTCGGTATCCATATTGTAATGGCCCAAGGCGCCGCAGTAGGAGCAATGCTCGATTCCGTAGTCGTAGTCGATGGTCACCGACGTCTCCTTGTGATCGCAAACGATTTTTAACTTGCGACTCGACTTGTCGTCCTTGGGGGAGTTCTCGTAAGCTAGAAAATCCTGGGTCATGGCGTTCTCGCTTTCTGGCGGTCTATACCAACTTATCGGTAAAAACATTATACAACATAAATATAGGATAACAAGATTAGCCCCGCATTAAGCGAAAATTAAAGTTTGTTAACCCATTTGAACCGCATCCTTTTCCAAGCCAAGGGGTTTGAAGTGCAGAATCAGGGCGGCGAGCAGGGTCAGGTTGTTGCCCAGCGCGACGACCATCGCCAGGCCCGTCAGCAACCCAAAATATATCGTGGGAATAAAATTCGACAGCGCCAGGATGGAAAACCCAAAGGTAACGGTGATGGAGGTGTAATAAATAGCTCGGCCAATGCTTCCGTGGCAACGGTCCACGCAGGCGCGGTAATCGCGGTCCTTGGCAAACTCTTCCTTGAACCGGTGGATATAATGAATTGTGTCGTCCACCGCGATGCCAATAGCGATCGCCGCGATGGTAATCGTCATCATGTCCAGCGGAATTCCAAAAACCCCCATGATCCCCAACACCAACCCGGCGGCGAGAATATTTGGGATGATGGCCAGCCCGGCCAATCGAACGTTTTTAAATAAAATCGCAAACATGATTAATATTGCGACAAAAACAAATCCGAGCGTTTGAATTTGCGACCCGTACAAACTGTACAACATGTTGTTATATAGAATCGCCATGCCAGTGAAGCGAAAACGTTCCTCCGGAATCTTCATTTCCTCGACCAGGAACTTGCGGATTTTTTCGATCAGGTCCTTGCGCTTCAAGGTAGGTTCCGACTCCACGATGCGCATGGTCAGCCGGACCTGGTTGGCGTCGTCCGACAAATAAGGCTTGACCATCGCTCGGTTCACCTCGTCCGGCAACAGTTTGCGGATCAATGCAAGGTCGTAGTCGTCGGGCATTTCGTCGTCGTTGATCAATTTGATAATTTTCATGGTGGTGGCAATGGACAGCGCCTTGCCGATCTCGGGCAAACTTTCCAGGTGATCGTGAATTGTTTCCAATCGGTTCAGCGGCCCGGCATGGAACCAGTAATTGGGCGCCTCGTCTTCCTCCTCCTCGGCAAACGGGTCGTCAAAAACCTCCTCTTCATTTCCCTGCTTTTCGACGTCCTCAAAGTATTCGGCGGGAGGGTTGACGATCAAAGCGAGCGGAGTGGTGCCACCCAGTTGCCGGTCGATCACTTCCATGCCCTGGTAAATTTCCGTGTGGGTTTTAAAATTATCTATGAACCGGTTCTCAACGTTCAATTGCGAAATCCCTATCAGGCTGAAGACGCCCACCGCCACGCCGCCCAACAGAACGCCGGTCTTACGATCCTGGGTGAAACGCGCCACCCCCATCGTCAAGGTCCGCGTTGAGTCCTCGGTGGAATCCGGCGTATCAGGCGCGAGCAATACCATGCAGGCGGGGAGTACGACAAACGCCAGGACAAAACCCATCGTGATCCCAATCGTCATCATCCAACCGAAATCAATGACCGGTCGAATCCCGCTGACCACCAGCGAGCTAAACGCCACCATCGTTGTGATCGCCGTATAAAAACAGGGCTGGAACATAAAACGCACTGTCTCCCTCGCCAAAAACAAAGAAGACTCGCCGGGATTTTTCGCCTGCAGTTCGTTGAACCGCACGACCAGATGAATGGTCAACTGCATGGTGATAATGATCAGGATGGAAAGAAAGTTCGATGAGATCACCGTCACCCGCCAGTCCAGCCAACCGAGGTAGCCCACCATTGCCAAGGCGTTGACGGCGCAACAAAGCAGCGGCAACGCCACCCAGCGGACTTTCCTGAAGAACAAATAAAGAACTGCCAGCATAAACAGGAGAACGCCGCCGCCAAATTTTTTGATGTCATTTTCAATATAACCGACCATGTCCGCTGTAATCATGGGGACGCCGCCGAGGAACATTTGAGCGTGGTCTCGCTGACGGTCTATGACGGCGCGAACCTGCTTGATCTCGCGACTCTCATAATCGAGAACCTGAGCCAGGTATTCCTTGAATTTAATGGAGGCGGACTCCAACTCCTCTTCCTCTTGCGGCGAGAGACCATCGGCAACCTTCTTCTCGCGCAGTCTGTTGCGC
>JAJDBB010000003.1 GCA_029261555.1 Nitrospinaceae bacterium
AGCGAGCATGCCGGGAGGATCGTTCTTCCTCTACGTCAAAGCGCCCAAAGGAATCCAGGGAGGCAGGGATTTTAAGTCGGGCGAGGATTTCTCCCAATATCTCATCACAGAGCATTCCATATCCACGGTGCCGTGGGACGATGTCGGAAACTTTGTCCGCTTCTCCGCTACATTCGCGGCAAATGGCAAGGAAGACGAAACCAGGATCATGGCAGAAATCAAAAAACGCTTGTCGGGCCTGAAGTTCGAATTTTAATTTCCGGCGCCAGGTACCAGTTATGCAAAACCAGGCGTTCATCGCTCTTGGCTCCAACCTTGAAGACCCGCTGGAAAAGTGCCGCGAGGCCGCAACCCGTTTGCAAGCGGTTTCGGGAATTTCAATCGAGGCCCTATCCTCCTATTATAAAACCGAGCCTCTGGGGCAACCGGACCAGCCCTGGTACATCAACGCCGTCGCGGAAATTAAAACAAACCTCGACCCCATGGTCCTGCTCCACACCCTGTTGCATGTCGAAAAACAGATGGGGCGGGAGCGCACGGATAAATGGGGACCGCGGCTTATCGATCTGGACCTGCTGTTCTATGGCAACAGCGTTTTAAATATCGCAAACCTCAAACTACCGCACCCGGAAATCCCCAACCGGAAATTTGTATTGGCGCCCTTGGAAGAAATCGCGCCCGACCACGTTCACCCGGTCTTGCAAAAAACCGTCCGGGAACTGTTGAGCGAGCTTCCCGACGATCTCAAAGTGGACCGTCTCGCCCCTTCATAACTCGTCGCAAGCGATAACCTCGGCGGCTTCCAAAGCCGCTTTCTCCAACTCCGCAAAAGGATACTTTGCTTCGTCTTTTTCCAGCGCAGGAATTTTACTCCGCGTTGCGGGCCGGGGGGGCATGAAAACCGAACAACAATCGGGTTGCGGCTCAATGCTAATGGGATAGGTATCGATGATTTTAGCCTTTCTAATGATCTCCACTTTGTCCATTCCAATCAGAGGGCGAAACACGCTGATGGGAACCACGCAGGAAACGGCGGCCAGGTTTTCCAGCGTTTGAGACGCCACCTGCCCCAGCGATTCGCCGGTCACCAGCGCCAGGCAGGATTGCTCCCTGGCCAGCGCGCAAGCGATTCGGTACATGGCCCGCCGGTAAAGAACCACGCGATGCGGCGGAGAACACAAATCGCGAATTTGAACCTGTATGTCGGCAAAAGGCACGACGTACAATCGCGCCTCTCTCTGGTAAGCATTGAGGCGTTTCGTCAGGCGCAAAACCTTGTCGTATCCGCCGCGCCCCAGAAACTTCTGATTGTCAAAAAATATATAATGTGAGCGGCACCCTCGCCGAATCGCCATGTGCGCCGCCACAGGACTGTCGATGCCGCCCGAAAGCAACGTCAGCACATTCCCCGCGCTCCCCACCGGCAAGCCGCCCGAACAAGGCACGCGGTCCTTAAAGACCACAGTTTCTTTCTCGCCTATCTCGATCTCCAGAGTAAACTCGGCCTGCCTCAAATTAACCGTCAAACCTTTTTCGCTCAACTTCTGTAAAATTTCCGATCCCACCTGGTGATTAAATTCCGGGGACGGCGTGGGAAACGATTTATCGGAGCGTTGCGTTTTGACGCGGAAGCTGAGCGAACCCTTGTCCAACAATAAAGGTTCGATCCAGCGTATCCCCTGTTCGCCGATAGTAGAGGCGTCGGGTTCCATGGCCACGCCCACGCTCAGCGAGGCGATCCCCGGAACAAACGTCAAAAGACGCGCGCATTCTTCGGCTGTAGCTTCATCGGCGTAGATAAATATCCTGCCGTGTGGAGACTGATAGCGGACGTCGTCGATCTCGCGCAATTTGTATTTGATATTATCGAGCAGGAGATTTTCAAAGAATCGACGGTTCTTTCCCTTCAAGCCGATTTCGTCATAGCGGATGAGGATGATGCAGGAGGTTGACATTTTATGATGCGGAGGATTGACAAAAAGCTGGATACAGCGCCCGCCAGGCGCAGACAAACTCCCGAAGAAAGACGTCGACGTCCTCCTCGCAGTTTTGGGAGCCAAATGAAATTCTCAAACTACAACGCGCCTCTTCTTTTGTTAACCCTATCCCCGTCAGAATTTTCGAAGGCTCTTTGGAATGGGCGCTACAGGCGCTTCCCATTCCCACATAAATTTCTTTCTCTTCTAGGTGATGCAACAACACTTCTCCCTCCACCGGCGGAAAGCTGAAATTCAGGATAGCCGGAGACTGGCCGGCGAAGCTATCTTCAATGGAAGAATTAAACCGAATTTTAAAATCAGCCTCTGCCTGCTCGATTTCCCGAAGACCGTTAACCAATCGAGTATTCATTCTTTTACAACGATCAATAAATTCGTCCGACCGTTCCCTAGCCAATTGTAAAGCGCGCGCCAGCCCCAGGATTAAGGGCGTCGCAAGGGTTCCAGAGCGCGCGCCTCCCTGCTGACCGCCGCCGTGAATTTGCGGATCCAGTTGCATGCGAGATGGATAAATCAATAGCCCGATTCCCTTGGGACCGCCGACCTTGTGCGCAGAGAGCGAGTATCCGGAAAGAAACTCCCACATTTCGGCTTGCATGGGAACTTTTCCCAACGCCTGCACCCCGTCCATAAACAATCGCGTCTGAGGCGACTCGGCTTTCAGAGCGCGCCCTATTCCAACCGGATCGTTCACGGAACCCAATTCGTTATTAACGTGGGACAGACAAAGCAATCGCGCCCTTTGGCGTTTCAATTCTTCGCAGGCGGAAAGGTCCATACGCCCTTCTCTCAAATATTGAGTCAGGATCAACGGCTCGTTTCCACAACGACCAAAATAATTCAAAACTTCGACAACGCTGGGATGCTCCAGCCCGAGACAGGCAGCCTTTTTATCCGGGTAGCAGACGCTTTTGATAAAAAGGTTGTTCGACTCGCTTCCGCCGGAAGTGAATACCATATCGAAATCCGGGGGAATCTTTAACGCCTGTGCGATTTCCTCTTTGGCGTTTTCAATTTTACTTTTGGCGTCCAACCCGATTTTATAAGGGGTCCCGGAATTGGCGAAATCCGACTCCATGGATTCCTGAACCACGTGGACGACTTCCGGGTCCATGGGGCTTGTGGCGGCATTGTCCAGATAAATCATTGCCTGTCCGGTTCCGGAAAAAGGTTCACGGCTCGTAGGGAGGGAGCAAATCTTGCTCCATTCCCAATTGATTGAGAATTCTAGCGACGACAAAATCCACCAGTCCGGCCATGGTGTCGGGGCGATGATAAAATCCGGGAGAGGCGGGCAATATAACGGCGCCTGCCTGGTCGAGCGCTAAAAGGTTTTTCAAATGGACTGTGTTGAATGGGGTCTCGCGCGGAACC
>JAJDBB010000004.1 GCA_029261555.1 Nitrospinaceae bacterium
GAAGGCCCAGGCGACGCCTTGTAGAGTCAGCCCCTGGCGGACGTAAACGTTATCCACATAAATAGGGTCGTCGTAACTAACGAAATCAAAACCGATGACGGGGGAAAACACCGCCGCCGAAGCGAAAAAAATCAGGCATGCGATGCTGAAAGGGGATAGAGGGGGAAGTTTCATTGCGGGTATGGACTGGATAGCGCCGGGCAGGGCGCCCTGCGATTATGAAACCAAGTTACATCAAAAACAATTTTTAATTTTTAGGCTTCAATAAAGGGATTTTTTTTGTAGGAATTTTTAACCATCCACAAACTTTTTGCCGGAGGGCGATATTTTCCTCAAACATTAGGAAATGAGTTAGGGTAAGTATTTTCAAAATAGCCATATTAAACGGTTCCTTTTTTAATTTCTCACTCAAATCTTTTATAACCGATTCTGGAAAAGAAGGGTAATGGTCAAGTTTAATACTTAAATCAATGAATATATTTCCTAGGTTGTTTTCCTTTTCCAAAAGTTCTTTGAATGTTAACTGTAGAATTGGCGAGCCAACGGAAGAAGACACTTTTTTAATAAAGGAAATAACCGATATCTGTGACAAAAAGTAAATAAAACCCTTTATCATTTTTTTTGATTTTTCTTCGGTTGGTATTGATTTCCCTTCTTTTATATTTTCGTAAAATGCCTCAATGATATCATTAAGCCCAAGTTCTAATTTATCCAAAAATGCTTTTATTGATCGCATCCCCAATGAATAGCATGCTTTGGTCAATTGAATTTTCTTTTCTGTTGTTAATGATCCAGCGTAACTTCTTAAAATTTGACCTGCAACTTGAAGAGCTTTTGAAGCTTTATTAAAATCAGAAGACTCATCTAATGAATAATCTTCTTCTTCGAATTTTTTGTCTAAATCATCGGCGATGTTATTAACTTTCTGTCTAACCTCCATTGGGGAAGTATATTCAGGGTGAAATAGTTCTATGTTTATCCTGTCATCCAGGACATTGAGGAATTTAAAATCTTCAGAGAAATCACAACAGGCAGATTTATTAAATACACTATTTAATTGACCCAATACGGAGTCAAGAATAATGGGGTTTTTGGAAAAATGACTCAAAAATATAACGGTGTTAGCGTAATCCTCTCTATGTATATTTTGAACAATCTCCCCGAAAACATTTTCAATCTCTTTTTCATGGAAATGGTCGGCTAAATATTTGGCAAGAAAATAATAATAAGAAAACTGGTATTTGAAGTGCAAAAGGTCATTGCCTTTTGAGAATATAGTGCAAGCTAAAAGATGATCAATAACTTTTTTGTAGTCCAATTTAATGGCGAAATTTTTTAAATGTTCATCGTGAAACCTTTCCATTTCTTCTTCCGACACAAAAGATTTTTTACTTTTGAAAAGAATGAATGCGAACTCCGATAAATAAGTTTGCAGAGTAACCAAATCAATTTTACCAGTATTAAATTCTCCTAATTTATACGAAATAATAAACTCAAACAATTCTCCATAGGATCCCGATACCAAAAGATGCTGTCTATTGGCCTCAATCTGTTGAAGCATGATTAAAATAAAAACTGGAACCGAGGGAATCATGTTGGAGTCCATAACATTTGATAAAATTCTTTCTATCTGATCCACCTCGCGGATGAAATCGTGGTTGTTCCAGGAATATTCTTGCCCTAAGGTTAACCATTTTTCTATCACTTGGTGTCGTAAGAATTTTGAAAAGGGTAAAACCTCAAGGTTTATAAAGTCCAAAAAGGGCTTCCCCTCCGCTTTTAAATAATTTATTTCTTCGAATTTTAGAGTTTCATCCGCGAATAATAGGTTGTACCCAAAATTATTATTCAATAATTCAATTAATTTAATTTTTCCTTTCTCATTAATTCTTAACAAATGAAAATTGTCTAAAACAACGGCTTTTTTTTCCTTAGGCAATAGTTGAAAATTTCCCCATTCAGTATTTTCATATTGCGCTTCGAAAGCTTCATGGATATAAGAAATAAAGGTTTCTTGCTTTAAATTAGAGCTATTAATCTTTGAGCCATCCAGAAATATTGGAACCAAATCAGCTTTCCTGAAAAGGTTGACACTCTGCTTTGCTAACGCAGACTTTCCCGAAAATTGATCGCCAACTATCAATATTTTATTATTCTGCAAGATATAATCTTTTACTTTGGCGCTTTTGATGGTCTTTAACGGTTTAGAATCCTCAGGATTTATTTCTTTTTCTAAAAACTTAAGATCTGGGAATACGAAAAGATCATTTAATGAAATATGAGTTTTTCTAGGATGGGAACAAGCTAATCCCAAATCATCAATATCTTCTAAAAACTTTCCCTTTAGTTGGAAGGTGTTTTTTAATTGGGCAGGATTTTTTTTAAAAGGTGACCAATTGTTCGAATTAGCAACAACTTCTTTGTAAGCTCCTGATTTAAACTCGTATGAAACTTTTTTTAGTTTTTGACTTTCAAAATCTATTAAAACTATATTGAAAGAGCTTTTAGACGGCTTCCCTGTTTCATTCAAAACACCTCCCTCAAAAAATTCATTTCGCGTGGAGTTGGAGTTTTCTTTGCAATAGTTTGCCTGGTTATGCTCATGTCCAGTAAGTATTAAGTCTGCCCTATCTTCGACCTGATCCTTGAATTTCCTCGCATTATTTGATTCAAGCCAATTATATGGATGGTGGAAAACCGATACCTCCAAGGAGTTTGTAGATTCTCTTTGATCAAAGATTTCGGTTGGGAAGCGCAAGGTTCCCTGTTTCTCATTTTTAGTTGACATCCAAGCCGTATTGAAACAATTTATTGCTATTTTTTCGTTTTCAATTTCAAACTCAGAAGTCCATAACAATTTGTTTTTTACATTTTGATCCCCAATGTTTTCTAAAAAATTAAAAAAATTACATTGAGGTTGGGTTGCTAAGTCAAGGAACGCAGTATCAATATTTTTACCGTCTTTAATTTTTTCGACAACTAAAGCTCTTATTGAATTTTCTTCAGATAAATCACAATCATGGTTTCCGGGAACAAATATAGATTTCACTAGAATTTCTCCCGGATTATTTTCGATTTCACAAAGTAAGTTTAAATAAAATTCTTCCGCAGCCTTAAATTGTTCCTTTTGCCCAGAAAAAGTAATATCTCCCGAAAAAACTAAAATATAGGCCTTAATTTCGGGTTCAATATTTGTGATGGCGCTAACTAATTGAGGGAATTTTTTTGAGATTGGGTTATTTGAACTTTCAAAATGGATGTCGCTCAAATGAACAATTTCAATTTTCATGGGTTTTTCCTATAGTTAGTAACTTTTCTCTCTTGCACTTAGCTCAAGTTGATTATATATGTTGCTATCTGGATCTTTTAGCATGGGCTAAGTTACACAATCTTTTTTTCTTCTCTTATTTCTTCCTTCTGGCGTTCGAGGACGTAGTAGTGGATCTCGTCTTCAAAGTCCGGGTCGGGTTCGACAAAGATGCAGTGGCAGAGTCCGTCTTCCTTCTTCTTCAAAATCTTGAGTTCCGCAAATAACTTGCTCCGAGAAGTGGGGAGCGTGATTTCGACCTTGAACTGGCTTTCGGGGTCCGCCGCCGGGTTGCGAAACGATATTCCTCCGGAACTGATGTCCGTGGCTTGAAAATTCTTCCCCAGCAAGGTGATCACGGCGGGACGGTCGGGGTGGGGGATCACTCGGAACGAGTCGCGCCGGTTGTCGGGGACTTTAAAAAGTTTGGGTTTAGCTTTCTTTTTCCAAAACAATTTCTACTCTCCTGTTTTTGGAACGGCCCCCGGCGGTCTCGTTCGAGACCAATGGGAAGATATCAGCATATCCGGTGGCGGTCAATCTTTCCGGTTGTACGTTTTTTTCCACAAAATATCGTAGTACGGCCGTGGCGCGCGAGGCGGATAGCTCCCAGTTGGTGGGGAATTTTCCGTCGATGATGGGCGTGTCGTCGGTGTGACCCTGGATGTTGACCCTGTAATTCTTATGACTTTTGATTGCGTCGATCACCTGGTCCAGCGCCGGACGGGCGGATAATTGCAAATCAGCCTCGCCCAATTTGAACAGGGTCTCCACCGGCAGGCGCATGATGATCTTCGAGTTGTG
>JAJDBB010000005.1 GCA_029261555.1 Nitrospinaceae bacterium
ACCGTTTCGTCCGCAACGGAGAAAATATAACCAGCATCATGGACATGCTTGGGAGCGAGCCGGAAAACATGCGCGCCTTCACCGACGCCATGCACGACAAGGGACTCAAGGCCACTTGGGCTCTGGCGCGGGAAATCCCCATTGGCGATTGCAGAAAAATGCTGGACCTGGGCGGCGGACCGGGCACCTACTCGCTGGAGTGGTGCAAGCTCCACTCTCATTTAAAAGCGACGATCTTCGATATCCCTCCCGTATTGGAAGTGGCGAAAGAATATATTAAACGTTACGGTTTGGAAGATCGAGTGACAACCAAGCCGGGAGACTTTCATAAAGACGGTTTGGGAACGGAATACGATCTGGTTCTACTCGCCAATATCCTCCACATGTACGGGGGCGATCAAGGCCGTGCTCTTGTTCAAAAGGCCGCAGATTGCCTTGCGCCCGGCGGACGAATTGTCATCCACGGTTTCTGCACGGACGACGGCGACGTTGCCCCTTTAAACGACGTCCTTTTCAGCGTCAACATCGGTTTGCTGACGCCTGGAGGCCGGGCGCATCCGGTGAAAGAAAAAATCGACTGGCTGGAGGCGGCGGGGATTGGGAAAATCAGGCATTTTCGCGTCGACGCGGTTCCCACCGGCGTCGTCACGGGCGTTAAAAAAGGCTAAAGAAGAAGGGATAGGATTTCAGGCTCTTCGCACCACCAGCACGACTCCAGCCACGGCAATCAAAGCTCCAACCACCCCCATCGTCCCAAGATGCTCCGGCGGAATCCATGAAACCTCCAGGGTATTCATCAATTTCACAACCGCCATGGTGATCAACGGGTTGACCGCAGTGACCACGCTGATGTGCGCCAGAGGAATGCAACGCACCGCCTCCGCCAATGCGCCGTAGGCGAACAGGGTGTTCAATCCCAACAGCGCCATCAAGGCCCAATACCCAAAACTCAGGTTTTCAAAATCAGCCCAGCTAACCGTCGGCATGAGCGCCAAAGCAGCGACGCCATAGACGAGCAGATTCAGGGATTGCGCGCCGTATTTTTCGCTCAGGTTTTTCTGGCATATCATGAAAACCACCCACGCGACGGCGCCAAAAATCACCCAGGCGTTGGCGACGTGAAATTGAAGTGTGTCGGTTACGAAGGCCAGTTTATCTTTAAAGAAAAGAAAAAAACCAAATCCCGCGACAAGAAATCCCAAGGCCTGGACGCGCGAAATCCGTTCCTTGAAAATTAACATTCCCGCAATCACCAACAAAGCCGGGGCGAGTTGAATCAGGATGGCGACGTGAGTCGGCCCGGTCAATTCAATCCCCTGAACCACGCCGAAATAATTTCCCGCCAGGCAGACCCCGGCGACGAGTCCAAGAACGGGAGGCCGCTTGAGCAAGGCGGCGGGCGAGCGCTTGCCAAAGTGCAACAGGGGATACAAAATCGCGAACGCGCATAAGAAACGGAACCAGACGATAGACCCGGCGGACAGGCGGTTCAATGCGACTTTTTGTAAGATGGGAAGAATTCCCCACAGGAGTGTCGTGAGGAGTATCATCCCCAGACCGCGCAGGTATCGGCCCCGCGCCGCGGCGTCCATTGTGACGGGTATGTTAATTCAGGCGAGAAAAGGCCCGGAGCATTTGCAAACCGAGCTTCTGGCTTTTCTCCGGATGAAACTGAAAGGCATGGACGTTGTCGTACTGGATTCCGGAAACAAATTCTTTTCCGTAAGAGGTTGTGGTAGCCGCAATTTTTGGATCGTCGGGCTGAACGTAGTAGGAATGAACAAAGTAAAAATACGCTTCGTCCGGAACGCCTTCAAACAGGGGAGACGGTTTTTGAATTTTGACCTGGTTCCATCCCATATGCGGAACTTTTAAATCCGGCTCTCCTGCCGCTGGGTTTTCCGGCGAAAACCGCAAGACCTTTCCGGGAACGAGATCCAACCCTTCGACGTCGCCAAACTCCTCGCTCTGGGCGAACAAGACTTGCAGGCCCAGGCAAATTCCCAAAAAGGGCTTTCCGCCGGCGACGCTTTTTTTCACGCTATCGATCAGACCCAGTTGATCGAGGTTTTTCATGCAATCGCGAAAGGCGCCGACTCCGGGCAAGACCACAGCTTGAGCGTTGAGAATGTCGGAGGATTTGCTGGTCACTCGCGCGTCTGCGCCGACGGCTTCAAAGGCTTTTAAAACCGACCGAAGGTTGCCCATGCCATAATCGACAATGGCGATCATTCACAGGGTCCCCTTGGTGGATGGAATTTCGCTGGACCGCGCGTCCAACGAGCAGGCCAGGTCCATCGCCCGGGCAAAGGATTTAAAAGTCGCCTCGACGACATGGTGCAGGTTGGTCCAGTAGGGAGAGTTTAAATGAAGCGTCGCGCCGCAATTAGCGGAAAAGGCCTGGAAAAATTCCGGAACCAGTTCGACGTCGAATTCCCCGATCTTGGATTTTGGCAAATCAACCTGGCTGACAAAAAATCCGCGTCCGCTGAGGTCGACCACGCAGTGAACCAACGCTTCATTTAAAGGGACTGAGGCCTCGGCAAAACGCCGAATTCCTTTTTTATCGCCCAGGGCTTCCTTGAAAGCCTGTCCAATAGCGATGCCCACGTCTTCCACCGTGTGGTGAAAGTCGATATGGGTGTCGCCTTCGGCCTTCACCTTGAGATCGAAATACCCGTGCCGTGAAATCTGCGAAAGCATGTGGTCGAAAAAAGGAATAGTGGTCTGGAGTTCCTGGCAACCGGAGCCGTCCAGATTGATTTCAACCTCGATATTGGTTTCACTCGTTTGACGCTTAATTTGGGCTGTTCTGGCCATTCGACTTTTACTTTAATATTTTTGGATTATTTAGAGAGCGACGAGGCCTGCACGATTCATCAACCGACCAGTTTGACCGCGCTGGACCCGGAATAGGAACCGTCCGCCACAGACTGGTAAAAAGTTTTTACGGTATCGTAGACGCCGTCGACGTCGAGCTTTAAATCCCTGCGAATCAGTTTTGGCGAACCGTGGTGTACTGGAAAATCTCCGACGCCAATACGCTCCACCGGGCAATTCAAAACTTTATTTTCCTGAAGGGTCTCCAGAACTGCGGAACCCCAACCGCCATCAAGGGCATGCTCCTCGACCGTGACCAGGCATTTGCATTGATTGGCCATCTTGACGATTAATTCTGAATCCACGGGCTTGGCGAACCGACCGTTCACGACGGCGACGCTCACGCCTTCCTGCTCGAGTTTCTCTGCGACCTCCACCGAGGGAGCAACCATGTGCCCGTAAGCCAGGATGGCGACGTCCGTTCCTTCGCGCACCGTCTCTCCCTTACCGATCTCCAGGATTTGCATTTCTTCCATCGGAACACCCAGGCCGGCCCCTCTTGGATAACGAAGCGCGGCGGGACCGGGATGATAAATCGCCGTCTTGAGCATGTGGCGCAATTCATTTTCATCCTTGCAGGCCATCACCACCATATTGGGCAAGGTCCGAAGGTAAGCGATATCGTACATCCCCTGATGCGTGGCGCCGTCTTCTCCGACAATCCCCGCCCGGTCCATACAAAAAGTGACGTCCAGGTTCATCAGGCAAACTTCATGGACCACCTGATCGTAAGCGCGTTGCAAAAAGGTGGAATAGATCGCGGCCACCGGTCGCATGCCTTCGATGCTCAACGCGCCGGCAAAAGCCACGCCGTGCTGTTCGGCCATGCCCACGTCGAAGGTGCGTTCCGGAAACTCTTTTCCGAACTTGGTGATTCCCGTGCCGTCCGGCATGGCGGCGGTGAGGCCGACGATTTTTTCGTCCTCCTTGGCCAGGTCGATCAGCGCCTGCGCAAAAACCGAAGTGTAATTCGCGTTGCCGGACTTCTTATGAAACTCTCCTTTTTGAATATCAAAAGGCGAAGCACCGTGCCAGACGTCGGCGCTTTCTTCCGCAACCTGATACCCCTTGCCCTTTTGGGTGACGACGTGGAGAAGCGTGGGTCCCTTCAGGTCTTTAATGGTTTCGAGAGTTTCGATCATTTCCCTGGAGTTGTGACCATCGACCGGTCCTATATAGCGGAATCCCAGATCCTCGAACAGTCTGCCGGGAATAAACATTCCGGTAACCGCCTCGTCGAGTTTATGCGCGTAATGCGAGATGTCTTTTCCAATGCCGGGAATCGACAACAACATTTGGTCGATTTCCTTTTTGAACTTGGTCATTACCTGGCCGGTCATGATCTGGCTCAGGTGCGTGGAAAGGCCGCCCACGTTGGCGGCAATGGCCATTTCGTTGTCGTTGAGTATGACAATCATGTCTGTCTTGAGGTGGCCAACATGGTTCAATCCTTCAAAGGCCATGCCGGCGGTCAACGAGCCGTCGCCGATGATGGCGACAACGGAGTTGTCCTCTTTTTTAAGATCGCGCCCAATGGCAAAACCGACGGCTCCGGAAATAGACGTTCCGCCATGCCCGCAATTCCAATGGTCGTGTTCGCTTTCCTCTCTGCGTGTGAACCCGCAAAGGCCTTCGTATTGGCGCACCGTTTCGAAGCGGTCGTTCCTTCCGGTCAAAATTTTATGAACGTAACTTTGGTGGCCGACATCCCAGACAAACTTGTCTTTCGGAGAGTCAAACACATAATGCAGAGCCATGGTGATTTCCACGATTCCCAGATTGGAACCCAGATGGCCGCCGGTTTTAGAAATGGTTTCCAGCAAACGGTTGCGAATTTCCTCCGCCAGGTCGGGCAACTGGTCGATATCCAGTTTTTTTAAATCCTGCGGACCGTTAATTTGACTTAAAAAATCGCTCATGACGTAACCCGGTCAAAATGTCCGTTGAACAAAGAAACGAGCGATCTCCCGCAAGGGATCTGCGCGCTCGTCGAAATCTCGTAAACTGGCGACGCCTTCCTCCACCAGCTTCTCGGCTTGTTTTTTAGAGGCGTCCAACCCGTAAAGGGCGGGATAAGTTGCCTTGTTCTTATCAATATCGCTGCCGACGTCCTTACCCAGCTTTTCCTTATCGCCGACGATGTCCAGAATATCATCCACAATTTGAAAAGCCAGCCCAATGTGCGATCCAAACTCGGACAGGGCGGCCAATTGTTTCTGCTCCGCTCGGCCCAAAATAGCGCCGCTTCGAATGCAGGCCTTGAAAAAAAACCCCGTTTTATAAATATGAATGTATTCCAGAGTTTCGGGATCAATCTTCTTGCCTTCGGATTGAATATCGACCACCTGCCCGCCGATCACTCCGCCCGACCCCATGGCGCGGGAGATTTCGTTTGCCGCCCGAAGAATATTGGCGGCGGGGATGGTCTCCATCAACGCCGACTGGGTCATAACGATAAACGCCTGCGTCAATAGAGCATCGCCGGCCAAAACGGCAATGGCCTCGCCAAACACCTTATGATTGGTCGGCTTTCCCCGGCGCAGACTGTCGTCGTCCAAGGCGGGCAAATCGTCGTGGACGAGGGTATAGGTGTGAATAAACTCGACGGCAACCGCAAAGGGCAAAACGGTTTGGCGATCCGCGCCAACCGCCTCCGCCGCGGCCATGACCAATATGGGCCGCAAACGTTTGCCTCCCGCCATGAGGCTGTAATGCATGGATTGATGGATGGTTTCCGGATAGGATTCCTTACTCGGCAAGTAATCGATCAGAACTTCGTCGATTAGCTTCTTTCCATCACCCAGATAATTTTCTATAGACAAGATTTAGATTTTTTCGCGCTTGATTATAGTGAGAAGATAAATATTTCTGCTTGCTGAATGGAATATTAGCACAATACGCCATTCAGTCAACTGCTAATAAAAACCCACCTACAGCTTTATTCTTCAATAGTTTAAGTAAACCCAGAGGACGCCGTCAAGCCCGGGCCAGAGTGAAGACGTACACCTTTTCGGCTCCCGCTTTTTTCAACACACGGGTCGCCTCATTGGACGTTGCTCCCGTGGTAAAAACGTCGTCCACAATCAAAATATTTTCCCCGCGAACCCGCTCCGGGTTCAAAGCCTGAAAAGCTCCTTTCACATTTTTGATCCGGTCGCTACGCTTCATTCTCGCCTGTGGCGGGGTTTCGCGAACACGGGTCAACGCCCCGGACAACATCGGCAAACCAAGACAGCGCGCCGTTTCCTCGGCGATGAGATAAGATTGATCAAAACCGCGTTCCTTCAGCTTGTTGAAATGCAACGGAATGGAAGTCACATAAAACCCGCTATACAAATCCTCGGTTCCCGAAAAAAAATTTTGCAGGCGGAAGGAAACGTCCCGCATCGCCCCCGGTTTTTTGTCGTATTTCAAATAGTGGATCAGGTCCTTCAATACTGCGTCGTAGGGACCCAGGGAGCGCGCTCGTTCAAAACGGTAATTCCCGATTCGGCACTTGCCGCATTCGTATTCTTCTACCGCCGGTTCGTAGGATATTTCCAGAGCTGCTCCACAGCAAAAGCAGTAGGGGTATTTTATTTCTGCAATAGCTTTGCAACAGTCCGTGCAAAGGCTCCGCCCCCTTGTCCCGCCCGGTCCGTCGCAATGAGGACAGATTTGCGGGTACAGGAAATCCAGGACGCGCTCCAAACCTTCCCTAACATTCCCAAACTCCATAAAGTATATCTCCGCATACGCGCCGCCGCTCAATGCCTTCTTAGCGACAACCTGTTAGCGGTTAATTATATCCATTTTATTGCCGTTTAGTCCGGCTTCTTATCTCAGGTTTTCCTCCATCCTTTTAAATTGTTTTTGCAAAATAAAATATGCTAGTGTCTCCTTTCAAACTAAAAAAATACTACCGCTATGAAAAAACTCAAGAGCAACAAAGAAATCGTGCAACTGACTCAAAAGCACACCGCGCATACTTATGGACGCTTTCCCATAGCGCTCGTCCGGGGCAAGGGAACCAGGGTCTGGGACCGGGACGGCAAGGAATATATCGACTTCGTTAGCGGGCTTGCCGTAAACAATCTCGGCCATTGCCATCCCGCCGTTGTGACGGCCATCCAAAAACAGGCGGAACAATTGCTTCACGTTTCCAACCTTTACCACATTGAGCCGCAGGCGCGCCTGGCCGAAGAGTTGACCCGCTTGAGTTTTGCCGACAAGGTTTTCTTTTGCAACAGCGGAACCGAAGCCAACGAGGCCGCCATCAAACTGGCGCGAAAATTTTCATTCGACCAGGGACACAGGAACCGCAACGAGATCGTCACCATGCACAACTCGTTTCACGGAAGGACGTTCGGAGGCCTTTCCGCCACGGCACAGAAAAAATTTCACGCCGGATTTGCGCCCCTTCTTTCGGGATTTAAATACGTCCCCTTCAACGACATGCGAGCCCTTAAAAAGGCCGTTTCCAAAAAAACCTGCGCCGTCATGCTGGAACCCGGACAGGGAGAAGGCGGCGTCTACTTTCCGGATAAAAGTTACCTGAAGGAGTTGCGAAAATTTTGCACAAAAAACAAACTTCTTTTGATCTTCGACGAAGTCCAGACCGGTTTCGGCAGGACCGGTTCGCTGTTTTCATATCAACGTTATGGAATCAAACCGGACGTAATGACCTTGGCGAAAGCTTTGGGCGGCGGAACGGCAATTGGAGCCATGGCCGCATCCAATCCTGCGATCCAGTCTTTTGTTCCAGGAACCCACGCCGCCACCTTTGGCGGTAATCCGCTGGCCTGCGCCGCGGCGCTTGCGGCCCTTAAAGTTCTGACCGGGAAAAACTTTTTAAGCAAGGTTCAAAAAACCGGAGACTACTTTAAAAACCGGCTGGTCAAACTGGCGGAAAAGTTTCCGGAGATTCGCGAGGTTCGCGGCGAAGGCATGATGCTAGCTCTAGAGCTGGACCGCCCGGCGGCGGACGTCCTCGTACATTGTATGCAAAACGGCTATTTGGTAAACTGCGTCCAAACCAATACACTTCGATTCATTCCGCCGTTGACCGTGAGCAAAAAGGAAATCGACGGGTTGATCAAAATCGTGTCTCATAGCCTGGAGCAAATGTCCCGCGCTGAAGTTTGACTCTATCCGCCAATTGAAAATAGCGCATACCCTGTCCTATGAAAAAAGATTTTCTAAGCCTGATCGATTTCACGCAAGAGGAGCTTCTTGCCTTCGTAACCCGCTCGGCGGAGCTTAAAGCCCTCCGCAAAAAGGGAGAGACTCATCAACCTTTGAGAGGCAAGACCCTGGGAATGATTTTCAACAAACCCTCCACGCGAACGCGAATATCGTTCGAGGTGGGCATGTTCGATTTGGGCGGCCACTCCCTGTTCCTCACCTCCGATCAACTTCAACTCAATCGCGGGGAAAGTGTAAAGGATTCCGCAAAAGTCCTGTCGCGCTACCTGGACGGAATTTTGATCCGCACTTTCGACCACCACGAGGTTCTGGAACTGGCCGAGAATGCCGACGTCCCGGTCATCAACGGCCTCACGGACCTGAACCACCCCGTGCAGATTCTGGCCGACCTGCTGACCATTCGGGAAAAAATAAATCGCATCGAAGGAGTCAAAGTTGCCTACATTGGGGACGGTAATAACGTGACCTACTCCTGGATGATGGCCGCTTCGATATTGAACATGGATTTGCGGGTGGCGTCTCCCCCTGGCTACCGCCTGGACAAGCCGGAAAACCTGGGTTCCCTGGGAACCGTGGAGCTTATGGATGATCCCTATGAGGCGGTAAAAGACGCCGACGTGATATACGCCGACGTTTGGGTTAGCATGGGACAGGAGAACGAAACGGACGCAAAAAAGTCGGCGTTAAAAAATTATCAAATCAATAAAGACCTGGTCGCCGCGGCGGGTAAAAACGTTTTGGTCATGCACTGCCTCCCGGCGCACCGCGAGGAGGAAATCACGTCCGAGGTTTTGGACGGACCGCATTCCGTTGTTTTCGATCAGGCGGAAAACCGACTGCACACGCAAAAAGCCATTCTAGAAAAACTTCTTTCCAACGGAACCCGGTGAATGTTTGAAAATTTTTAGCCGGAGTCGCCGCTTGGGAACGGAGCTGGTCGAATCAATGAACAGCGCTACTACTCAAAATTCCTTCTCTGCATTTCCCGAGAAACCTCGCCGTCGGGTTCCCAGGCGCTTCAAAGTTTTCTTGACGACCGTTCTCCTGATTCTTCTGTGCCTCCCTCCCCTTGCCCACTCTCAATCCCAGCCTCAATCCCAGCCTGAATCAAAAAACGAATCGGATTCCGTGGACTTGGAGCATATCGAATCCCTCCTTATACTCATTACGCAACAGGAAGATCAAATCAAGCTAGAGCTGGACGAGTTGAGCCAACAACCCGTCACGCCCAGCTCCGCGCAAAGAAAAGACGCCCTGCTAAAACAGTTGGACCAGGCTTATTTGAATTTTGACGGAGTCGCAACCCAACACGACACCTCGGATTTGTTTCTTTCTAAAAAAGAGGGCGGCGATTGGATAAAAGAAATAGAGGAGCTGTCCCTTCCCCTGCTTCACGCTTTAAGCGATCTGACCAAAAAACCAAGAAGGATCGACAAGCTAAAAAAGAATATAGATTCGCTAAAGTCAAAAATCACCCGGCTGGAGGACGCCTCGGAAAAAATCGAACTTCTCCTTAAAAAAGCCGAAATCAAAATCGCTTCCACGCCTGAAGAAAAAAATTATCTGAAGCGGTTGAAACGCCTGAAAAACAAATACGCCCCGGAACTGGCCCGGCTCGAACTCCGGGAGGTTCAAAAAAACCTAGATCATGAATTGGCGGACAAGCGCCCGATTCTGGACGTGTTCGCCGAAGGAACACGGGAATTCTTTCGTCATCGCGGCAGAAACCTGTTGATCATTCTCTCCTCCTTCGCCGCCCTGTGGTGGGTTTTGACGAAACTCCGCAACTTGCTGGTCGGAAGGCGAAACCTTCTCAACCTGCACCCGCGCATCATAAAAGTCGTGCGAGCCGCCTACACCGCCGTGGTGTTGGTTCTCTGCGTCAGCCTCAGTCTGGTCGCCCTGTATCTTTTGAACGACTGGCTGCTCCTCAGTATTTCTATCATTGTCTTGGTTGCAATCGGCTGGACCTCGCGGCAATTGATCCCAATTTTTTTTCGAGAATTTCAACTGTCCCTGAACCTGGGCACCGTGCGCGAAAACGAGAGGCTCCTCTGGCAGGGCGTTCCCTGGCTGGTAAAAAGCCTGGGAATCTCCGCCCGCCTGGTCAACGACCGTCTCGAGGGCGGAACCATCGTCCTGCCGCTAAGAAAACTTATCGACGAACAATCGCGCCCTGCGGTCAAAGACGAACCCTGGTTCCCCACGGAACTGGAAGACTGGGTGACGCTTTCCGATGGGACTTACGGCAAGGTCGAGCGCCAAACCCTCGAACAAGTGATACTGCGGTTGAAGGGCGGCGCTTTAAAATATTACCTAACGGCGGATTTTATCAAGCAAAACCCGGTGAACCTTTCACGCGGCTTTCGCTACAGCATCGACTTTGGCCTGGACTACGGCGTTCAATCCAGAATTTGCGGCGAGCTTCCGGAGTTATTCGAACAAGGACTACGGCGGCTTCTTTCCCCGCGCCTGCAGGGAGAGCCTCCGGAGTTTTTAAACTTGGACGTTGCCTTTGAAAAAGCGGACGCCAGTTCGCTGGTTCTAAAAATTTTGGTCGAGGTCGACGGAAGCGCCGCCGAGTTTTACGAGGAATACGAGAGAGAAGTTCAATCGGCGCTGATTCGCATTTGCAACGAGAACAACCTGACCATTCCTTTCCGCCAGGTCACCCTGAACTTGCCCGACGACGAGTCCAGACTCGCCCGGTTTCTAGAATCCGTCCCCAAAAAAAATCCCCTTGGCTCTTAAGTTTAAAGTTATCAAATATCACTCGCATTCCCGCGCGCGGCTGGGCGTCTTGTCCACTCCCCACGGCGAGATCGAAACCCCGGCATTCATGCCGGTGGGCACTCAAGCCACCGTCAAGGCGCTTTCTCCCGAAGAACTGATAGCCTGCAATTCCCAAATCATATTGGGCAACACTTATCATCTCTACCTTCGCCCCGGACACGAGACCATCCGGAAACTCGGCGGCCTGCATCGCTTCATGAACTGGGACCGGCCCATCCTTACGGATAGCGGAGGGTTCCAGGTATTCAGCCTCGGCGACCTGGCAAAGGTGAGCGAGGAAGGCGTCGTTTTTAAATCGCATATCGACGGCTCCACGCACAACTTCACGCCCGAAACGTCCATGGAAATTCAGCAAGCGCTCGGCTCGGATATTGCCATGACTTTTGACGAACCGACTCCCTATCCAGCGGACCGAAAGAGGACGCAACAGTCTCTGGAACTTTCCACCCGCTGGGCGAAGCGGTGCCGGGCGGCATTTCGGTCGGAGTCGCAAACATTGTTCGGCATCGTGCAGGGCGGCATGTATAAAGATTTGCGGACGCAAAGCGCGGAGCAGATTATCGACGTCGGTTTCGAGGGCTACGCGATCGGAGGCTTGAGCGTGGGGGAGGAAAAAGATCTTCTATTTGAAATGACCGAACACACGGCGGCCTTGCTCCCAGAGGACCGGCCTCGCTATCTGATGGGCGTTGGCACGCCGTGGGATATCCTGCGAAGCGCCGGGCTTGGAGTCGATATGCAGGATTGCGTGATGCCCACTCGCAACGCGCGCAACGGGTCGCTCTTCACTCGCGCGGGAAAAATAAACATCCGCAACGCGCAATACAAAAACGACGCGCTTCCCCCGGACCCGGATTGCAATTGCTACGTCTGCAAAAATTACTCTCGAGCCTACCTGAGTCACCTGTTCAGGGCGGATGAAATTTTCGGCTTGCGCTTGAACTCCATCCACAACGTGGCATTTTACCAGCAATGGATGGAGAAAATTCGCGACGCGATCCGCAACGACGAACCTTTTAATTTTCCCGAGGAGCATTGATTCCGGCGAGGACCGCCACCATTACTCTTCAGACAAATCGTCTTCGATCACTCCTCGAATTTTAAATTCATTCAGGACGTAGCCAGAGCGTTCCGGGAAAGAAGCCTGAAAGGCGATTTTTAACAACCCCACCTTTTTCTTATCCAGCAAATCCAACAGACGGTTGAAAATTTTTTCCGGATAGTAGAGCGTCAGGTTCAATCCCGCTTTCTGGTACATGTAGCTGTAGCCGGATCGCATGGGATTGTTTCTTATCGGCTGATACTCTACATGGCCGTCGAGCAACCACCCGGCGATATCGCTCCAAGGCGCTTCTTGATGCTCCAGTTTCCTGCGCACGGAATGCAATAGAGTTTTTCCGTCGGGCAATTCGTAGGTGTAACTTTTTGGTCGATTCATAATTTTTAAATTTGCGCCTCTCGTTCCAGGTTATTTCTCGACCGTTACGGCGCGAAGGGCCAGAAAAAGTGGAAACTCTTCGCGCGACCGGTTTTCCGCCCGCGACCTCTTGCCCGGCTGGCTGGTCTTGTTGGAATGCCATTCCTCCAGCGCCTCCACCTTCAACCCCGCCTTAGCCAAACCGTCGAAATAACTTTGCAGGGGACGGTGATAGGTGAGCGTGTAGCTTTCAGAGTCTGCAAAAGGCGGCGTTAAAATTGGTATCCTCAATTCGGTTGAATACCTTTCCACGCGGCGATATTCCAGTTTCTTCTCCGCGTCCCATCCCCAATGCGATTGTCGCGGTATACGAAAGCACGGATGCATGGCGACCACAACGAACTTCCCTCCGGGGCGCAACCAGCGCGTCGCGTTTTTAAAAACCGGTTCGATACGCTCCATATTTTGAATTGCCAGCAGGCAGGAAACGGCGTCGAAGGTTTCTCCCTTAAGCGTATCCGGACTTTGTGCGTCGCCGGACTCAAAACAGATTTTTTTATCCGAACGTTCCCGAGCCAGATCCACAAGCTTGCTTGAAATATCCATACCCACGACGTCCATTCCCTTTTGAAAAAGGTAGCGGGAAAATACGCCCTGCCCGCACGCCAGATCCAAAACCCTTGCGCCCTTGTGGAGACCTAACATTTTAAACGCGCCCGGCAAGACGATTTCTTTTTGGTAATAGCTTCCCTTTTCCCCCACCAACGCGTCGTACCAGCGGGCGGCCTGGTCCCATAACGGATTTTCCCTTGGGGCATTTGACCGCGCAGCGCGGCCTTTGGGCTTGTGGTGGGATTTATGGTAGGTTTTTTTCAAGGGAGTTTTATTTCAAGTACGGCTTGCCACGGCGTTGGGCTTAAACTATAATTTGGTTTGCCTCGGATCGCGCCAACCGTTAGGGTCGCGCGCTTGCCAACCCTATTATAGCCTTCGCCGGACATGAATTCACGCTATTCCAAACTTCTTATTTTTCTGATCGCCGGGTTGTGCGTTTTCTGGGTTTCCGCCTGCGCAACGGGAGACAAAAAAGAGGACGACTATTTAAAGAATCACAAAACGCTTTCCAAAAGAATCAAACTTTTTAACCAGGAATTTGAAACCCGGAGCAATATCGCCAGCGACAAGATGGTTAAAGACGATCACAGGGAAGAGTTTTTAAAATATATCGACGACATTCACCTCAATATTTTGTTCAATAAAAGCACGATCATCAGCATAAAATATTATCAGGACGGTCTGCCGATCTCGCAAAACTCGCGTTTCCCCAAAGAAAACTTCAATAAAGCCGTATTGTCCATTAAATATGAAATCGTCGTCCACCCCAGCAGTAAATTAAAGACGCTTTTTGTAAAGCAACCTTGGGAATTACTGGAAATTGACGGCAAAAAGAAATGGGTGGTGATTCCTGAAATGGACGTATTCCTCAATAAAAAGAAATAACTCCCTCCCCGTTTAAACCCCTTCACAAAAAAACCTCCACCTCCCGATTGATCGATAAGGACGACGCCGTAACCCGGCAATTGTATCCGTAAAGCTCAACTCCGGCTTTTTTGGCCGCGCGCAGGCATTCCCCGAAAGCCGGATCGACCGCGTCGTTACTGGTGATCGACCGCGTGTCCGACCGGGGCGACACAAAAACAACGGCGGCCCGGCAACCTTCACCGCGCAATTCGGCAAGCTCTTTAAGGTGCTTTTGCCCGCGCAAGGTGGGCGCGTCCGGAAACCTCCCAACCCCCTGCTCAACAAAACTGACGCATTTGACTTCGACGTACGCGGGTCCGGCGGGAAAATCCAGTTTAAAATCGAACCGGCTGGCGCCCATTTTCACTTCGCGGGTTGCTTTTGCATAACCAGAAAAATGTTCTATTTTGTTTTTCTCTAACGCTTCTTCCACCAAACCATTGGCCAGGGACGGATAAACCCCCACCCAAATCCGGCCATGACACACCAAAGCCAAAGTGTATTGTGTTTTGCGATGCGGACCGGGATTGTATATCAACCGTATCTTCCGGCCTGGAATCATGAGACCAGGCAACCTTCCCGGATCGGGAATATGGGCTGGAACCTCCTCGCCGTCAATTCTAACGCGGGCCAGGTAACGGTTGGGACGCTCCAAAAAAATGCCGTCCACCATTTTCTGCCCCAGTTTCATTTGAAACGACTGAGAAGCAAATTGGGAGTCAGTTTAATGTTGGCCCGAATCTTTTTGGGTGGGGAGATTGACGGTTTTTTCTATGGTGAGTAAACGATCAACGGAAGGGGCCACGCGGTCCATAAATATTTTTGGGAACAACCCGATGAACACGACGAGGATACAGGCCGGTAGGAGGACCCCAAAATCCTTGGCTCCAATATCCGTTAAATTATCGGGAAGTTTTTCCGGCTTTTCCTGCATCGCCCCCTGGAACATGAACAGCATATAAATAGCCGCAAACACGATGGCCAACCCGCCCATCAATACGTAAATCGTAGACAACTCAACCAAGCTTGCCGAGGTCCACACGCCCATCAGAATTAAAAATTCGCCGACAAAACCGTTCAGGCCGGGCAAGCCGAGAGCCGCCAGCGCAATGAGCATGAACACGCCGTACAGGACGGGCATGGAACCTTTCAGGCCGCGAAGTTGCGCCAGGTTGCGCGTGCCGGTCTTTTTTTCCAGAATGCCCACGATAATGAACAATGCCGAGGCGATGATTCCATGATTCACCATTTGCAATACGCTCCCGTCGATTCCCTCGCCGTTCATCGCAAAAATACCAAGCGCGATGAATCCTAGATGGCTGACGCTGGACCAGGCCACGAGTGCTTTTAAATCCTTTTGAGCGATCGCGATCCAGGCGCCGTAAACAATTCCAACGGCCGCCAGGCCTCCGAAAACCAGAGCCAGGTCCGAAAAGGCGTCGGGAAACAGCGGCAGGCAAAACCGGATCAAACCATAAGCTCCAGTTTTGGACATGGCGCCGGTCAATAGAATCAGGACGGGAATGGGGCTTGCCATGTAGGCGTGCGGTAACCAACTGTGAAAGGGGAAAATGGGGATCTTGATAGCGAATGCCAGAAAGAAAAACACAAACATCCAACCCTGGGCGTCCGTCGGAATATGCGTGTGCGTCAAGGTGCGGATATCAAAGGTCAACTCATGCGTCGCCTTAAAATGGATGACGGTGAGGCTGAGGATCGCCACCAGCATCAACAAACTGCCCACAAGGGTAAAAAGTACAAATTTGATCGTCGCGTAAACCCGTCTGCCCTCGCCCCACAATCCTATGAGGAAATACGTGGGCACAAGCATCAGTTCCCAGAAAACGTAAAACAGGATCGTATCGAGCGCGAGAAAGACTCCCAAAGTTCCCGCTTCAAGCAGAAGCATCAACGCCAGAAAATCACCACGGCGATCTTTCATGTCCAGTGAAACGATAATAGCAATGAAGGACAGAAACGCCGTTAGGACCAGCATCCACAAGCTGACGCCGTCGACGCCGACCTGAAAATTGATATTGAATGTGGAAACCCAGGAATAGGTTTCGACGAATTGCATTTCCCCGACCCCGGGGTCGAAAGACATGGCAACGCCGAGCGCCAGCGCCAGCGGCAGTCCCGAACCGGCAAGAGCCACGTTGACCGGACTGATTCCTTCATTATCGCGGGTGAAGACTAAAAACGCCGCCGCAACAATGGGAGTGAATATGATTATGGAAAGCATTTTTTATTTTATTTAAACACCACAAACAACAGAATAATCGCCAGGCCCGCCATCATGTTGAGAGCGTACGTTCTCACCCTGCCGTTTTGCCAGTTACTGATTTCTTCGCTCGCCTGCTTCACCATGGCGCCGACTTTGTCGACCACCATATCAATCCCCTGTTTCTCGGTCAACTGGTCCATGAACACGCCAGTGGCCTTCGTGGGTTTAACGATCAGCAGGTCGTAAAGTTCGTCCACGTAATATTTTTTGTAAAGGATTTCGTGAAACGGTAAAAGCGCTTCCTTGACCATTTCAACTCGATCCTCATCAGTGAGGAACAATCCCAGCATCGCAACGAACCCGGCCAAACCGGCCAAGAGAACGATTGACTCAAGCAAGCCGTCTTCGTAATGCACGGGGATTTGCCCGCCAAAAACCGGAGCCAGAAAATGCATGACTGCGGGTCCCGCAATTCCCAAGAACAGAGAAAAGAAGGCCAGCACGGCCAAAGGCGCCAGCATGATCGGCGGCGATTCGTGCGCTTTGACTTCAGAGTTTTTAGGCTGTCCCAAAAAAGCGTAAAAGAATATTCGGAAGGAATAAAACGCCGTCAAACCCGCCGTCAATACCGCCAGTCCCCAGAACGCAAAATTCCCCATCGGCGCATGGTAGGCGCTCATGATGATGGCTTCCTTGCTAAAAAATCCGCTGGTGAGAGGAAACCCCGCCAGGGTCAGCGTTCCTATTAGAAAAACGCCGCAGGTAATGGGCATCGCATTTTTCAATCCACCCATGTTGCGAATATCCTGCTCGCCGTGCAATCCGTGGATCACGCTTCCCGCGCTCAAAAACAGGAGCGCTTTGAAGAATGCGTGGGTCATCAAATGAAACATGGCCAAACTGTACGCGCCGACTCCGGCGGCAAGAAACATATAGCCCAACTGGCTCATCGTCGAGTAGGCGATGACGCGCTTGATATCGTTTTGCACCAACGCTATGGTCCCGGCAAAGATCGCCGTCGCCGCGCCCACTGTAGCGACCAGATACATCGTGTAGGGAGCCAGATCGTACAACACGTTGCACCGCGCCACCAGATAAACTCCGGCGGTAACCATGGTGGCGGCGTGAATCAGAGCGCTCACCGGGGTCGGTCCCTCCATGGCGTCCGGCAACCAGGTATGCAAAGGCAACTGGGCCGATTTAGCAAAGGCCCCGACCAAAAGGAAAAGGGTAATCAATAAAATCGTTTCGTCGTTTTCGCCAAATAGTTTGGGAGCCTCGGTAAATATTTCCACGAAATTGAGCGTGCCAAAAGCTTTAAACGCTACAAATGCGGCAATCACCATCCCCACGTCGCCGATCACGTTCATGACAAACGCCTTGCGCGCCGCCAGAACCGCGCTGGTTTTTTCCGTCCAGAATCCTATCAATAAATAGGACGCCAAACCCACCAAAGCCCAACCGACAATCAGAAAAAAGAAATCCGCCGCCAGCACCAAGACCGACATGGAGAAGATAAAAAAGTTCATGTAGGAAAAAAACCGCGTGTACTCAGGGTCTCCATCCATGTAACCGATGGAATAGACATGAATCAAAAACCCCACGCCGGTGATGATAAGCAACATGAATACCGAAAGGGGATCGACCAGAATACCAAGGTCTAAATGGAAGCTCCCCGCTTGGATCCAAGAGTACAGGACGGACACATTATTGATTCTTTGCTCCGGTTCCAGGCTGAGAAGGTGACCGAACGCGAAAAAGGAGACCAGGAACGCTGCGCCCACGACGGCGCTCGCCGCGTATCCCGACTTGTTATCGGGCAAACGGTCGCCAAACCAACTGAGTCCGATAAAACCCAGAAGCGGAAAAAACAATATGAGCCAGGCGTATGAAAACAAGGTCAGCCTTTCAATACGTTGATGTGATCGACGTCGAGGTCGCGCCGCGTTCTAAAAATCGTCAGGATAATCGCCAGTCCCACCACCACCTCGGCGGCGGCCACCACCATTATCAACAGGGCGAAAATCTGGCCATCCAATGTGTTCGTGAATTTCGAATAGCCCACCAGAAGAAAATTGACGGAGTTGAGCATCAACTCGACAGACATGAACATGATCAGCGGATTGCGCCGAATGATGAAACCCGTTGCGCCGATGCAGAATATCGCCGCGCTGACAAACAATACAAATTCACTGCCCATATTATTTCACGCGCCTCCCGCCAACCTTCGCTGGAAATTTCGCCAGGCAAATGACCCCAACCGTCGCCGCCAGCAACAGGATCGACGCCAGCTCGAATGGGATCAGGTGGCGGGAAAACAATTCCAAACCCACGGCCTGGGCGCTTCCCACGTTGGCGATAAACTCTTCCGTAAACCGTCCCTGCACAGGTCGCCCCTCGTCCATGGTCAAGGCCATCAACAACTCGCCGAACAGCACCGGGATAAAGGTAAACGCCGCGGGCTTTTCCCAGGACGACGTCTTCTCTTCCTTTTTCGCTCCGAGCAAGGCGATGATGAACAAAAAGAGAATCATGACCGCGCCCGCGTAAACTATGATCTGAACGGCGGCGATAAACTCGGCGTTATAAAGAAGAAACAACAGCGCCAGGCAAATCATGTTGCTGATCAAATACAGCGCGCTGTATATCGGGGACGCGCAGAGGATCACGCCAAAACTAGCCAGGATGGCCGTTCCCCCAATAATTGCGACTATGGTCTGATACGCCAGATCAAACAATGCAAACCTCTTTATAATGCAAAATTTTTAAACTCGCCTACCGGTTGCTAGTTTTTCGTCGTGTTGCCGAGAAAATTAACCCGAAATTCGTTGGGTTTGGGATACACCAGCAGGGCGTCCTTGTCGGCGACGTACACGTCGCGGTCGTAGTCCGCCAACTCGTAATGCTCGCGCAGAATGATGGCGTCCTCGGGACAGGCTTCCTCGCAGTATCCACAGTAAATGCAACGCAGAAGGTTGATCTCGTATCTTTTTGCGTAGCGTTCGCCGAGAGACACCCTGTTCTCTTCGGAGTTTTCCGCGGCCTCCACGTGAATGCAACCCACGGGACAATTGATCGCGCACAGCTCGCACCCCACGCAATTTTCAAACCCATTTTCGTCGCGGGTCAAAAAGTGCCGACCCCGGTAACGCGCCGGCATCTCCCTTTTTACTTCCGGGTAGCACTGCGTGACCGGTTGGGAAATCATATTTTTGAAAGTGACGCCCAAACCCACCAGTAAATTTTTAATCCCTTCGACGGCTTGGCTAATCATAAAATCACCTCGAGGCAATCTAAAGAACTACTTTAATAAAACCGGAGACCATCAGGTTCAATACGGCCAAAGGCAGCAGCACCTTCCACCCAAACGTCATCAACCGGTCGTAACGGATGCGGGGAAACGTCGACCGCAACCAGATAAATACGCATAACAGAATAAACACCTTGGAAGCGAAAACGATGATCGGTCCGATCACAGGCGGAACCATGAACTCGAAGATATACGCGTTCCAGCCGCCCAGAAACAACACCGTCACCATCGCGCTCATAGTGATCATGTTGACGTACTCGCCCATGAAAAACATGGCGAACTTCATACCCGTGTACTCGGTGTGAAATCCAGCCACCAGTTCTTGTTCCGCCTCCGGCAAATCAAAGGGAGCGCGATTGGTTTCGGCAATTCCCGCCGTGAAGAATAAAATAAACGCCAGAGGTTGCAGGATGATGTTCGGCACAACAGACTGGTCTTCGACGATTTCCACCAGATTGAGAGAACCCGAAACGATGATCACGCCAAGCGCGGCGAGTCCCAGCGTCAACTCATAACTAATCATCTGTGCCGACGACCTCAGCCCGCCCATCAGGGAATACTTATTGTTGGAGGCCAATCCGGCCAACACGATCCCATAAATGCCCATGGAAGAGATCGCAAACACAAACAACAGACCGACGTTTATATTGGCGACGTGCGGACCGATTTCCTGGCCGAATAAAGTAAAACTCGCGCCAAACGGAATCGCGGAAAAAGTCACGATCGCCGTGAACACCACCACCGCCGGCGCCAGGAAAAATAAAAATTTGTCCGCCGACCCTTGAATGATTGATTCCTTGAACAACAGCTTCACCGCGTCCGCAAAGGGTTGGCCCAATCCAAACGGCCCTACCCGGTTCGGACCCAGCCGAACCTGAAACCTCCCCATCAACCGCCTCTCCAGCCAGACTAGAATGGGCACGGACGACAACAGAGCCACGGCGATGACTGCGGCTTTAACGGCGCCGACGATCAAGCCTACGTTGTCGCTTAAAAATTGCGTTACGGTATCGATCAAAATCTTTTCCTAAAAAATTTTTGTCTCGCGAAAACTTTGCTTATTTTTTTACCTGAACCCAAGTCGCGGCGTCGGGATCCTTGACTAACGCCATGAGTCCTTGCTCGTCCGATACCCTGGGCATGAGAGCCGCGCCCGGATTGCACCTGTCGGATACTTCCGCCACGGCGTCAATCGCTACGTCCCCGGAAACCACCTTGACCTCGCCCCCTGTTTCTATGCCAAGAGCTTTGGCGTCCTCCGCGTTCAGATAGACGGTAGAGGATTTAAACTGATGAGCCAGCGGAGAAGATGCGTCCAAAATTTTATCGTGCGCGAAAAGGTAATTTGTTACGCGCAGACGCAAGGCGCCGTTTTCGGGTTTCTCCGCCGCCGGGGCTCCGTTACCTTGAACCTCGGAGCAAGCGAAACCTTTTCTGGGCAGTCCCATTCCTTTAACGGACTTCTTATTGATGGCTTCATAGCCGGGAACATTTTTGGAAATTTCGTCCGTCGCATCGAACGAATTTTTATACGACGGCGCTTCGGGATCCAGACTGCGGATCATCCGGGAGATTATCATCCAGTCCGGCGGGTGATCTTCGCGTACCAGGCTCCGCTTGCGAAACTGTACTCGCCCGCCAATGTTAGTCGTCGTCCCGTCGTCGTAGCCCGGTCCGTTGGACGCCAGAACCAGGTTTGCCAGTTGGGTCGTTTCGGTTTCCAGCATGTCGTGAACGACCAGATAGTCTAGATTTTTGAGAGCCTCCATCACCGCAGATCCACCAGGGAAATCGACAACCGGGTTGGCGCGGAACACGACCAGCGCTTTCAGTTCGCCCGCCGCGGCTTTTTCGATCATCTCCAAAGCGGAGAAGCCGGGTTGCAAGGGAGACTCGTCTCCCCAAAGAGATTTAATTTTTTCCGCTTCCGACAGGGCCAGCCCGCCGGGATAGAAATTAGGATGCGCTCCCATATCCAAGGCGCCGACG
Organism: Nitrospinaceae bacterium; assembly: GCA_029261555.1. Lineage (GTDB taxonomy): Bacteria > Nitrospinota > Nitrospinia > Nitrospinales > JACRGP01 > JAJDBB01. The sequence goes on from JAJDBB010000005.1 coordinate 21,319, forward strand.
GCGTTGGTCCCTGGCGCGACGGGGATGGCGCCGCATTGCTTGTCCGGCAACCCGCCAATGGTTTGCAACAATTCTAATATTGTGTCCGAAGCCACGCCGTTCAACGCGGCGGGATTATAAATCACGCAAACTTTTTCGCTGCCCTGAATCGTCGCCGCCAGTTCCTTGATTAGTTTGGGAGCGATACCGGCGGACTTTTCCAACCCGCGAACCTTTTTATCGTTCAGCGCGTCGATCAGCGCCGAGAGAGTCTCGGCTTCAGAACCCACGTTATAACGAAGTGAGAGGGCCGCCGGTTTGTCCATATCGGTTTTTTGATCGTTCAACACCGCCAGCTTGACGTCGAAAAACGAAACCGATTTTTTAATCCGCAAATCCAGAACAGGGGCTTCTTCCGTGGGGTCCGACGCGATCAGCAATACCAGATCCGAGGTCTCTATATCGCCGACGTCGTAATGATCGACGGGCAAACCGGGAGCCTGCTTGTAAGTTTTGAAATCGATATTGTTAGTTTTCAATTGCTGGCGGAACAATTTCTGGTAGAGGTAGAGTTCCTCGTTGGTCCCATAAGGAGAGCCAATAAACCCTACACTTTTGGGTCCGTGCTCGTCGGAGATTTTTTTCAATTGCGTCGCCGCTTGCCCGAGCGCGTCGTTCGCCTCCAGCGCTTCGCCCTTGTCGTTTCTACAGTTTAATATTCGGTTGGCGCTTTCCACGAAACCGTAACCGAACCGTCCCTTATCGCAAATCCAGCCGTCGTCGACGGCGTCGTTGGCCTGGGAATTTTCGCCGGACTTGGCCTGAACGCGCATGAACTCGTTCATCCGGGCGCCGACGACGATATTGCAGTTCACCCCGCAATGCGCGCACAGAGTCTCCGCATTGTCCAGATCCCATATTCGGGATTTGAAGCGGTAGGTAGTGTTGGTCAAGGCGCCGACGGGACAAATATCGACCACGTTGCCGGAAAATCGCGTCTCGTAAGGCCGATCCTGAAATGTCTGCACCCGGTTTTGGAATCCGCGATTGACCATGACCAGCGCGGTTTCCTGTTCGACTATGTCGCTGTAGCGGGTACACCGTTGACAGGCAATACAACGTTCGCGGTCGATGGTAACGACGGGACTCAACGGAACGGCTTTATCTCGGTTATAGCGGGTGAATTCGGTTCGCGTCAGGTCGGGTCCATGCGCGAAAGTGTTGTCCTGAAGCGGACACTCGCCTCCCTTGTCGCATACGGGGCAGTCCAGCGGATGGTTTAGCAGGGTGAATTCCAGTACTCCCTGCCGTCCTTTCGTTGCTTTTTGGGACTCCGTATTGATGACCATATCCTGTCCCACGGCCAGGGTGCAGGCGGTGGCAAGCTTTGGCATTTTTTCCACTTCCACCAGACACATCCGGCAACAGCCGAAAGGCCCCAGTTTTTCGTGGTAACAAAAAACGGGGATATCGATCCCAACCGTTTTCGCGGCGTCGACCGCAACGGTTCCTTTGGGAACGGTGACAGTTTTTCCGTCTATGGTCAACGTGACGGTTTCGGTTTGCGTTTTTTTAGGCATAATTTTTATTCCGCCGCAACGCCGGCCTTAGCCTGGCTCAAAAGTTCTTCGTAATCTTCGCGGAAGTTCGCAATCCCGCTAAGAACCGGCGCAATCGCCGCGTCGCCCAAAGGACAGAAACATTTAAAACTCATGTTGTCGCAAATATCTTGCAACAATCCGATATTTTCGTCCTTGCCGCGCCCGCTTTCAATCTCGCCCAGAATCTGGTGAAGCCAGCGGGTGCCTTCCCGACATGGAGTGCATTTACCGCAAGACTCGTGCATATAAAAGCTGGCGATACGCAGGGTTTCCTTGACCACGTTGGCCGAGTCGTCCATAACGATCAAGGCGCCGGACCCCAACATGGACCCTGCCGCCTGCAGGGATTCGTAATCGTAAGGCGTGTCGACTTTATCCGCAGGCAACATGGGCACGGACGAGCCGCCAGGGATGAAGGCTTTCAACTTTCGGCCTTCGCGCATTCCGCCGGCCATCTCAATAATTTCACTGGTCGGGGTTCCCAAAACCACTTCGAAATTCCCGGGATTCCGCACATGGCCGGACACGCTGACCAGTTTGGTGCCCTTGCTTTTTTCGGTGCCCAACGCGGCGTAGGCTTTCGCGCCGCCTTCGACAACCGGCACAACCGCGCAGAGCGTCTCTACATTGTTGACCACGGTGGGCTTGCCGTACAAACCTTCGACGGCAGGGAACGGCGGCTTCAGGCGCGGCTCTCCGCGCATCCCTTCCAGGGAATTGAGCAGGGCCGACTCTTCGCCGCAGATGTAAGCGCCCGCGCCCAGATGGGAATGAAGGTCCAGATTGAATTTTGATTTGAGGATGTTCTTGCCCAGGTAACCGCGATCGTAGGCTTCTTCCACCGCCTTGTCGAAAATTTCGCAAAGGTCGTAAAACTCTCCGCGCATGTAGTTGTACCCCGTCTCTATTTCGCAGGCATAGGCGCATATGATCATGCCTTCGATCAAAAGGTGAGGATTCTTGAGCAGCAACTCGCGGTCTTTACAGGTGCCCGGTTCGCTTTCGTCGGCGTTGCATACCAGGTAGCGGGGATAAACGTTCTTGGCCAGGAAGCTCCATTTCAGGCCGGTGGGAAACCCGGCTCCGCCGCGCCCGCGCAATCCGGAGGCCTTGACTGTTTCCAGGATTTCCTCGGGCTTTTGTTTGAGGGCTTTCTTGAGCGTCTCGTAACCGCCGTGCTTTTCGTAAACGTCGATACTGGCCATGCCCTCGACGTTGATATGTTTGAATAGTAGCTGCGTCATCGCGTTATTTCAGGGAATCCAGAATTTGATCGATTTTTTGAGGCGTCAGGTTGACATGATAATCGTTGTTGATTCGCATCACCGGCGCGCGCGAACATTCCGCAAGGCACTCTTCGCGGAGCAGGGTGAATTTTTTATCTTCCGTGGTCCCGCCCACTTCAATATTCAATTTTTTCGCCGTGTACTCCAGCAGATTGTCGCAATTCAGCAAATGACAACTCACGTTGATGCAAAACAGGATGACGTATTGCCCCACCGGCCGGGTGTAGTACATGGTGTAAAACGAACATACCCCTTCTACATAAGCGGGAGAAAGATCCAAACGGCGCCCGATCTCTTCCATGGCTTCGGGGCTGACGTAGCCGTTTTGCTGTTGCGCAATGCGCAGAAGCGCAAGTATCGCTGATTTTTTCCGATCCGGTGGATACTTGACCAGTTGCTTTTCAATTTCCTTTTCGGAAGTTTCAGAAAACGCAAACATCAGCGGTCGACCTCCCCCATTACAATATCCACGCTTCCGATGATCCCCACCACGTCGGCGATAAAATGTCCAGTCATCATATGGCACATTCCCGGACTGGCCATGAAAGACGGCGCGCGCAGTTTCACCCGATAGGGAACATTCGACCCGTCGCTGACAATATAAAATCCGACCTCGCCGCGCGGCCCTTCGGTAGGAACGTAGGTCTCGCCTGCAGGGACCTTGATTCCCTCGGACACAAGTTTAAAATGATGGATCAATGCTTCCATGCTGGTTTTCAGCGTATTCCTGGGCGGCAAGGAAATTTTATTGTCCGGAATTTTGTAACCGTCGTCAGGCAAAGCGTCGAGCGCCTGCTTGATGATCTCTCGACTTTCCCGCATTTCCTGAATCCGGCAACGGTAGCGGTCGTAGATATCGCCGTTTTTTCCAACGGGAACCTCAAACCTGAAATTCTCGTACCCGCTGTACGGGCGTTTTTTCCGGAAGTCAAAATCGACTCCGGAAGCGCGCAAGCAGGGTCCGCTAAAACTCCAGTCGAGCGCCTGCTCTTTGCTGAAAACCCCGACCTCCTGGGTGCGGTCCATCCAGATGGGATTTTTAGTCAACAGGCTTTCGTACTCGTCTATTTTCTCGGGAAAATAATCAATAAATTTTCGCGTCCCCTGGATCCATTCCGGCGTGGCGTCCTTGGCGACGCCGCCGATGCGGATGAAACTCGTCATCATGCGCACGCCTGAGATCATCTCGTTCAGGTCCAGAATCATTTCCCGCTCACGCCAGGCGTAGAGAAAAACCGTCATGGCTCCGATGTCCAGAGCGTGGGTGCCCAACCATAGCAGGTGACTGGCGATGCGCGTCAATTCGCACATGATTACCCGGATGTACTGAGCGCGCCCGGGAATCTCCACTTGCAGAAGCTTTTCCGTAGTCAGACAAAAGGCCAGGTTGTTGCCGGGGGGATTGAGGTAATCCAAACGATCCGTCATCGGGATGACGTGAACGTAGCGCTTGTTTTCGGAAGATTTTTCGATTCCCGTGTGGAGGTAACCGATTTCCGGAACGGCGGACAGGACAACTTCCCCGTCCATTTCCAACACCACGCGAAAGACCCCGTGGGTGCTGGGGTGCTGGGGACCCATGTTGAGGGTCATAGTGTCTTTATCGCGCTCGAGCAGACCCTGTTCGGTTACCGTCATAATTTCTCGCCTTACCGCTTCGCGGGGCTTTCCTTAACCAGTTCTTTTTTGAAGTCCCGATTGTGGGTGAACGCAATGTCCTCCCACACCAGCGGATAGTCTTTTCGCAGGGGATGCCCTTCCCAGGTTTCCGGCATGATCAGGCGACGCTTGTCTTCAAGACCTTCAATGTTTATTCCAAACATATCGAAGATTTCCCGTTCCGGGTACACGGCGGAACTCCATAAATGAGTCACCGTCGGAACGCTGGGATTCTCTTCGCCAATACCCACGCGAATGCGCACGCTTTGATTTTTTTCCATCGAATGTAGTTCGTACACCGCCTCAAAACGCGGCTCGCGTTCCATATTCAGATAATCGACCCCCCGGATATCGGACAGATAATCGAAGGCCAGGTCGGGGTCGGACTTAAGAAACTCTGCTACTTTTGGAAGAGACTCTGGCGCGAGGTGAACCACGGCGTCGCCCAGGTTCACCTCGGCGGACTGCACGTCCTCTCCCATGGAGCTTTTAATTTTTTCGACGATTTCCTCTGCGGTCATGCGATTTTTTCCCTCGCCTTGCCGGTTCCCGCTTCGGAGAGAATTTTTTCCTGCAGTTTTATGATTCCGTACAACAGGGCTTCCGGACCGGGAGGACATCCAGGAACGTAAACGTCCACGGGGACCACGCGGTCCACGCCCTGAACGATAGCGTAATTGTTGAATATTCCGCCGCAGGAGGAGCAGGCGCCCATGGCCATGACCCATTTGGGATCGGGCATCTGGTCGTATATCTGTTTTAAAATCGGGGCCATTTTTTGCGACACCCGCCCGGAAACGATCATCAGATCGGCTTGCCGGGGCGAAGCTCGGAACACCTCCGCGCCAAAGCGCGCGGCGTCCCAGCGAGAGTTGGCCATGGCCATCATTTCAATGGCGCAACAGGCCAGTCCGAAGGTGGCCGGCCATAGGGCGTTTTTCTGCGCCCAGCCCACCACCTTGCCCAACTTGGTGGTCAATATAGAGTCGTAAACCGAACCGGCCGCTTCGTAATCCAACTGGTCGAAGACGTCCTTGACGTTATCTTTTAAGTGACCAATTTCTGACTCAACGGTATCGACGGCGCTGTCTATTAATCCCATTCCAAACCTCCCCGTCCCCAAACGTAGACGTAAGCGATCGCTAGTATAATAATGAATACAAACATTTCAATCAGGCCAAAAAACCCGAGTTGATCCAACGACACCGCCCAGGGATACATGAACACCACCTCAATATCAAAGATGATGAACAACATGGCAATGGTGGCAAAACGAACGGGAAACCGGCCTTTAGCTTCTTCTTGCGGGATTATACCACATTCGTAAGGGGCGCTTTTTTGCGGCGAGGCGTTGCGGGGACCCAGTATGGCGGAGAGCGCAAGCAATCCCAAAACCACCACGAGGGCAACCAGGGCAAACACCAATATGAAAAAATATTCGGTCATAATTTTTGAGCCGAAAACATCGTAAATATTTAGTTTCTATCGGCTTGCACAAAATGCCAAAAGCCATTGGAAAGTGGGATTATATTCGGGCTTAATTTACCTGTCAATCAAAGAATGGCAGGCAAGCGCCGGGGTAGCCCCCGGTGGCAGATAGTGTAGCGTTTAAGGGAAGCGGTTCAATATAGGTGAGCTTGCGTCTCGAACTCTGCACCCACGGCGAGTGGCCGGGGTAGCCCCCGGTGGCAGATAGTGTAACGTTTAAGAAAAGCGGTTCAAGCTTCAGTGAGCTTGCGTCTCGAATCCTGCCCCCACGGCGAGTGGCCGGCCAGCGTAACGCTGGCCGGCGCTTGCCTGGAGACTTCAGCTTGTTTTCTTTTCATATTCATGATCTTCATCATGGTCCTCGTGTGCCGCGTAAAATTTTCCGGACTGAATCAGCGCCTTGGTTTCCGCGGGCAGGTGAATGGTGGCGGCCCCATACTTATAAACCAGCTCTCCTCCCGTATGGCCCGTAATGCCCAGGGGAATAACGGCCAGAAAACTCGCCACCGCAAACGCCATCCGAAACTTATGAGAATTCCGGAGCGGAATCAAAAAACCCGCCGAGGCCATCACTAACAAACCTCCCGCGATCCAGGGAATGGTTTCGCCCATTTCCTCGTGCTCTTCGATCACTTCATGCGCAACCACTTTTTCGACTTTATCCTCGTCGACCTCGCCAAGCTCTACGGCAACCATCGAAGACGCCGTGTAAACCAGGGCAACCAATACGATAATGGCCCAGGTTTTTTGCGTCAAAAGTTCCTTCCGGATGGCCCACCATGTGGCAAGCGCGGCAAAGGGTAAAATGGTTCCGAGAACGATTGGGAAATGCACAACCAGGGGATGCAACGGTAAATTAAACATGCTAACCTCCTTTTTCAGTTTTTAATTAACTACTGTTCCCAATTTCGTTCGAAAAAAGAAAAAACACCATCCGGGCTTTGGGCGATAAGTAACCCTTTTAGAATTAATATGTTGTAGAGCGCATAGGGCAAATGGAGGACGCCGTTGATTGATAGCAAGAGGCAAAACTGGTGGTTTCTGGCCTTGTCCGGGGCTTTTTTGATTCTGGTGGGAGCCGACCTGATAAACGATTATTTTAGCGGCGCCACCGGGGAACACTTACTGCTGGAAGGCATGCTACTGGGAGTCAGCGGAACGGTGTTTGTGATGATATTAAAAAATCTGGCGCGGGCGAAACTGGAAATTCAAACGCTCAAGATCGACTCTGAAAACCTGCATCAGGAAAAAGAGCGTTGGAAGAATGAAACCCACCAATTAATGGAAGGGCTGTCGGTAAAAATCGAGCGTCAGTTCGCCAAGTGGAAACTGACTCCGGCGGAAACAGAGGTGGGCTTTTTACTTTTGAAGGGGTTTTCTTTAAAGGAAATCGCGGATATGCGAAGTACGAAAATCAAAACCGTCCAGCAACAGTCGCAGTCCATTTACCAGAAAACCGGGACGGCCAGCCGATCCGAACTATCGGCATTTTTTCTGGAAGACCTCCTGCCGCCGGGGTAGCCCCCGCCAGGCAAGCGCCTGGAGGCAGTATTTTAACCACCTCTTGCAAAGAGGGTGGGGATGACTCCTCCTTTAAGAAATTTAATAGAAAATCTTTTAGACAGGATTAACAGGATAGACCCCCAAGACGTCAGGCTGAGCTTGTCGAAGCCCCGGCCCTTTTCCCACTTCGCCCTTCGACAGGCTCAGGGTGACAAATGGACACTGGCTCCGGGCGCTTGCCTGGCAGCGTCACGCTGGCGCCGGCCGACTATTCCAAATACTCCAAGTCGAGGCGGTATATGAGACCTTTGCGGTTTTCCTCGGGGGAGGCGGCTTTGGGGTGGGCAAAACTGACGAGTTCGAACTGCACGCTGTTCTCGCATTTCTTCAAATATTTTTCTATATCGATGAAGAAGGGGTCCGGGTAATCGGACCCGCCGTAATCGTGGTTCAGGCTGGACCCGTTGATGGTCACGCGCGCCACGTCGGCGGCGCGGATGAGCAAATGCGCGCGCTTGATCCGGTCGATCGCCCCATTCGGAATCGTAAAGGCTTGGCGAAATTTCTCCTTGCTCCCCGTCCGCGCTTCTTCCAGCGAAGGAAAATCCTTTTTCCAGATCCATTGGCACCCCTTGATTCCGCGCCAGTGGTCGGGGATCTGGCATAGGGTGGAGAGTTCCCAGACTTCCTTCACCTTGTCGAAATGTTCGGTCTCCGATCCGCTGGCGAATACCAACGTACGCACGTCAAAACCGGTGGGTTTTGGTTCAGTCAGATACGGTTTGCTCGTTTGCCACATGTAATCGTTCATTTCCCGCCAGTAATCGTACATGCCGTCTTTTTTGTTCGCGACCACCATGCTGGGCCGCGGAGTACTCCGCCCCAGATAAGGTCCGATATCGGCGATGATGACGCCGGAGCTTTTTCCCGAGTCGAGGGAGATGAAGGAGTGGGAGGGAATCATGTCGTAGGTATGGACCTCGAACTTTCCTTTTTTAACGGAATCGGAAGCCAGATCGATCTCCTCCTGCAATTTATGAAACAGCATAAGGGAGGTTTTGATCTCGTTCATGAAAGTGGACTTACCGCCGCCCTGCTTGGTGATCAGCTCAACCACCTGGGAGTCCGGCGACATGAGCAGGAGCTTGACGTTGATTCCAGCCAGGACTTTCTCCTTGATCATTTCCCGGCTGGCCGTGGAGATGGAAAGCAGGGACGTGCCGCCAATGAAAATTTCCCTTTTCACATTTTTGAAAAGCCGATCAAACGTGTAGGCGCGGCCCAGTTCCGACCGGTTCTTGTAAAAACCCTTAATGCCCAGGCGGACTGCGTCGGAGTTGACGATCTCCTGCAAGGCGTCTTTATATTCGTTGAAGGTAAGCTCGCGCAGAAACAGTTCGTACCCCAGAGACACGACGCCGATCATGGAAACCAGCAGTGCGAATTCCTTGATGGGATGTACCCAAAGACTGTGCGGATCGAAAAATTTTGCGGCGGCAATGTAGCCAAAGGCCCCGAGAATGAATATCAGCAGAGCCAGAAATAAGATGCGGTCGCGTATCCAGGACTTGATCAGGTGTTGTTTTGGTTCGTGGTCCATTAAAGGTTCTGTCCGATGTGAGTGAAATTAAAAGATTTGACGAGGCGGGAGAAAGTCCTACAGATACGAGTTTACAAGAAATGTATGATAAAGACAATTGCCTTCTATTTGAATCCGGTTAGCCGAGTCAGCTCAAGCCAGCCCGGCGCCTCAGCCACCAGTCGACAAACAAAAAACCCACGATTAAACCGTAGGCCCACCAATTGTCGCTCAGGCCGATGGTTTTGCTTCGAGCGTCGGCAAATCTTTCCCGGCGCGGAAAGGTCGGCTCTTTCCAATCCTCTCCCGTTTTCAATACCTGATAAAGGCCTCCAGTTTTTTCCGCCAATTTTTTCAATAAATACGCGTTGATTAACGGGCGCTCAAACTCCAGGGTCTGGCTGAACCGCCGAAACTCGGCCTGGCTGGATAAGATCTCTTCGTCGCGCTCCGCCTCGATCTTAACGGAATAGAATCCGTCCTCCGCAGGGTGAAACTCGAAAGAGCCTTCCCCCTCGGCGTCTGTTTTCAGATCCTCGGAAAGGAGATCCTGTTTTTTGCTGATGGAACGAATGGATAACTTGACGGGTCTGTCAGGGTCCGGATTATAATCCTCTTTAAGAACTTTAAACTGAATCAGGACTTTCTCGCCGCTCGAGTACTGTTCCTTGTCGGTTTCAATCTGAATCAGGCGAGTTGCCGGATCGTCGGTCAGCCAGGCGAGCAGGTTGCTCCAGAATTTCTGGTAATAGCGTCCGCTGCCGCCCTGCCCGACGCTTCTGAAATTCCAGTTCCACAAACTGTCGGTGGCAACGGCGAATGTCCTCCCCTTGCCGCTCTTCATCGCCGCCAGTACGGGAAGGGGTTTTCCAGACGCGGAATGCGCCGCCAACACCTGCGCTCTTTTCTTGGGAATCAAACCGCCGTTCAAACCGTTCAAGACAGGCAAGGAACGCCAGGCCCGGCGACTGGCGTCGGAATCTTTTTCCAGACGGAACAAGGGATGGTTGGCATAGCGATCCGGCGGAAGGAGTTGAAATTTCCCCTGATAAATTCCATCGGGCGTCGACTTGAATCGAACGGGCAAAATATCTTCAATGGGAGTGTTGCGGTACCCCCCGTTTTGAAACGATAAATCGCCGCCCACCATCAGGAACGCCCCTCCGTTTTCCACGTATCTTTTTATATTGAGCAAATACTTTTTGTCGATAAACGGCGCGTACTTGAAGTTGTGGAATATGATCAAATCAAAGGAATACAAATAATCCGTGAACAACAAGTTGGAGGGAAATGGGATCAAACTCAATTCCCCCGTGGTTGCGGCGACGTCGTCGCTCAGCGTCCTTAAAATGAAAAACGAAAGCAGGTCGACCTTCGGGTTGTTGATCAACACCTCGCGAAGAAAGCGCGTGTCCCAGGAAGGCCTGCCGTTGAGGTGTAATATTCGTAGGCGATCACGAACCACCTGCAATTGAAATTCCCGCGCGTTGTTCGACTCGATGGATTCGCCCGCAAACAAAGGCACGGACAACCGGTAAATCCGCTTGCCCACCGCCTCCGGGGTGAAGGCCATTTCCACCTGGTAACGGGTTTGCCCCGGACGAATTTCCACGATCTTTGACGCCAGGATTTTATTGCCTTCCTTCAATACGAGCGGGACGTTCTTTTCTCCCATCGAAGAGGCGACCAGGGTAACGGTCACGCTCGCGGGTTGAAATACGAAACCAAAATCCGCTAACTCCGCGCGCTCGATTCCAAGATCCTTGAATCCCTCGTTGTTTCCGGCCTGAAAAGTATGAATGGGCGCTTGAAAACCAGTTACCAGTTCTTCAAGGTCGGGAGAAAGGCTGTTTGGCAGTTGCGTCAAATCCGCGCCGTCGGAAAACAAAATCATTCCCCGAAGCGAGTCCTCGGGATAGCGTTCCTGAATTTTTTTTAACACGCCTCCGAAATCCGTATCGACGCCCAGCGGCTTGAACGCGCCCGTCATTCCCCCTGATTGGGCCGGGCGCAATTGGTCGGAGACCAGATAAAATTCCACGCGGTAATTTTCTTTCAGGCGAGCGAAATACTCCGGGTTTTGATCCAAAGCCTCGCGGACAAGATCAAACCTGCGCTTCCCGGCGGGGAGAGTTTTAATAGACATGCTCAAACTGTCGTCCAACAAAACCGCCACGGCATTTTTAGCGGCGCTTTTTTGCTTCATCTCCAAGCTGGGTTGCAACAAAACAAAAATCAATAGAGCGAATGCCAGAATTCTGAGACTGAACAAAAATCCTTTTTTTAAGGGCGACGTCACGCGCGCAAGACTGGTCCAAAAAAACCACAGCGCGAGCAGAAAAAAAACTCCCATCGCCGGGAACAGCCAGCCAGCCTCGCTCAACGCCCAATGAATTTCCCAGTCGTTGTACTCGCCCGGCGGCAAACCCAATAGGGCCAACAGAAGTTTCATTGAGAATGATATCTCCGCAAACGTTCCAGAATAATGGGCAGGTGGACCATGTCCTTTTTATAATCCAGGGTGAGCGCATACATCGCGATATTTATTCCCAGACGAATCGCCAGTTTTCGTTGTCGTTGGCCGCCGCCGATCAGATCATATTTCCAATGTCCCAGCTTGTCCCTGGCCCACGCGCCGCCGAGATCGTTGGCGGAGTAAACCAGCGCGGTGCGGCCCTTGAGAGAAACCCCCTCCAAAAAAGGATTTACCCGCGCCCTTCCAGTCACCTCGTCGATCAAATAAAACGAACGGAAAATAGAATGATCTTTCGGAATTTTTTGCAGAGGGTTGTGAGGGAACAATTGAGAAATCATTTCACGAACCGATCGATCAAATTCGGAATGGACCTCCGCCGAGGCGTCGTCGATCAGCAGGAATCCTCCATAGCTCAGATAGCGCCGCAAAATTTTCAGTTCCTCGGAGGAAAAAGGATCAAACGCGGCGGCGCCCGCAAGATAGAGAAATGGATAGCGATATAAATCCTTGCTCGCCAAACTCAACTCCAAAAACTCCCGTTTGACCTCGACGGAGGTTCGTTTGGCGGTTTGAATCAACAAACTTTCGACCGCCTGGGGGCGAGGTTTGTAATCACCGCCCTGGTATTTGATTTGCGGGATCGCCAGGCGGGAATATTCCCCCATGGCCCAGACGGCCCCGGAAGCGGCCCATTGGACAACGATTAAACCGAGCGTCAGATAAAAGTTTGTTCTTTTTGTCATTTTTTTATTCTATAAAGAGTAGGAACTAAAAATCCATTTTCCAAGAAACCAACATAGTATAGACTTGCAAGGAAAAACGCTAACCGGATTCCGTACAATGAAAAAACGCGAAATACTTTTAAATCCCGGCCCCGTCAACACCAGCCCAAGAGTGCAACAAGCCCTCCTGCGCGGAGACCTGTGCCACAGGGAAGCGGAATTTTCCACATTGATGGCTTCCATCCGCGCCAAACTTCTAAAAGCCTTCGACGTCGAAAAAAACTATAAATGCGTTTTGATTTCCGGCTCTGGAACCGCCGCGTTGGAAATGGCCGTCTCCTCCTGCCTGAGTCCCGGTCGAACCCTGCTGGTAATCGACAACGGAGTTTACGGCGACCGAATCGCGCAAATGGCCGACGCTTACGGCCTTAACAAAAAGGTTCTTTCTTATAAATGGGGAACTCCCCCGGACCTCGAAGAAATTGAACGCGCGCTGAAAGAAAACCCCGACGTCGAAGTCCTCGCCGTCGTGCACCACGAAACCACCACGGGACTGCTCAATCCTCTGGAGTCCATAACCGGCCTGGCGAAAAAATACGGCGTCCGCGTACTGGCGGATTGCATCAGCAGTCTTGGAGGAGATCCGCTGGACTTCGAAAAAATTCCCTTGGATTTTTGTGTCGGCACAGCCAACAAATGCATTCAAGGATTTCCCGGCGTCTCCTTTGTATTGGTCCAGTCCCCGGAGCTTGAGCGATTGGAATCCATTCCTCCCCGATCCGTCTACTTCAATTTGCACAAAAATTATAAAGCGCAGGAAAAAGGCGACGCCCTTTTCACCCCAGCCATCCAGGCGCATTATGCGTTTGACGAAGCGTTGTCGGAGTTTTTGGAAGAAACTCCGGCGGGCAGAATTGAGAGATACCGCGCCACAGCAGAATTGCTACGCGCCGGGTTTAAAAAACTTGGATTGCGTTTTTTGATTCCGGAGAATTTGCATTCCAACACGCTGACCTCGTTGACGCTTCCCGAGGGAATGAAGTACTTTCGCCTGCACGACCGGCTCAAGGAAAAGGGATTTGTTATTTATGCCGGGCAGGGAAATTTTAACGACCGAATTTTTCGCGTGGCCAACATGGGAGAGATAAGCCGGGAAGAATTCCAAGCGTTTCTCTCCGCGCTGGGCGACTGTCTCTTGGAGGAAGGCCATGGAAAATAATCCCGGCCTGTACGAATTGATGGACGCCTACGCCCGGCAAACTGGGACGGCGCCAGACGCGGAATCGCCCACGCCCAATCTGGGGCGAAGCCTGTCTCTGCTCAACGCCTGCCTGATCGAGGCGGGGTTGAGCCGCATGGACGACGGCCGCCCGCAAACCAGCGCTTTGCCCGACCAAATTCATCCCGAACATTTGAGCCGCTTCGTCGTTGCGTTTCTTCCCTTCAATTCCGTAACCGGTAAAGAAGAAACCAACCAGACGCTCTTTGATGTGTTCTCGTTTTTAAAATGGATGGAGAAGAAAGGCGTCGCTCACGGCTGGCAATCCGTCGATTTCCAACAAGCCGTCCGCGACCTCTCCAACGACCAGGAACGCTGTCTGAAATTAAGCCACTTGATGGACGAGTTTACCGGACAGGTATTAGACGACCCGCCTCCCATTGTGGATACCGTTCACGGTTTTTTTACCGTCGTCAAAAAGGAAGGTTCTTATCTTTTCCTGAATTTCGAGGGAAAAAGCGAAGCGTTTCGGTTGCGCTTGTCCGATCCTATTCTTTCCCTAGCGCGCTTGAGAGACCGGCTGGACCTGGTGTTGGGAGATTCTTCCGACCGCTGGATTCTACTGGAAGCCGGTCAGGTTTTTCCAGAATACGAGACTAGCGGTAATCCCCCGTCAGATTAAACGCCGACCAGTAGGAAGGATGCGGGTACAGGCTCTTGACCAGCAACTGCGCCTTTCTTAAGCTCTCCGCTTTGTTTTCCCGATTGTAATTCCGGTAAAAATGTTTAATGAGCACCGCCGTGGAGACGTCGCTCACCCGCCACAGGGAAGAGAGCAGAGAGTGCGTTCCGGCGTATAGGAACGCCCGGTTGAGTCCCACCAGTTCGTCGCCCCCCGTGACCTCGCCCAACCCCGTCTGGCAGGCGCTGAGAGTCACCAGATCCGCCTTGATATTCAACGAGAACACCTCGCTCACCTGGAGACTGCCGTCCTCCGCCGTGTCCGAAGCCAGCTTCAACGAAGAGAACAGAGGATTCACCGCGTCGAATTCGCCGTGCGACGCGATGTGGATAATATCGTAATCCGCAATATGATCCCGAATCCAGCTTTCCGTCGCTTTCTCGCGGGTAAAGATATCGATTTCGGGGAAGTCCCATTGAATCGATTTGGCCTCCAACTCTGCCAAGGGAAGATCGTAATTTAAATTCTTAAGATCCGGATTGCCCATCGCCAGCACACGAACTGGCCCTTGTTTCTTCCGCTTGCGCGCAAAGGTGTATTTCAAAACCGACGCGCTGGGCGAATAAAACAAGGGATGCTTTTCTATCAGATATCCCTTCTCGTCCTTGAGCGAAGAAAAGGAAACGTAATGCAGACGCCCGTGCGGGACGATTCCCAATATGCGTTTTGCGGCGATAAGTTTTTCGATAGGCGTCATCAACAAGCCGTACAATTGCATCGACTGGCTTTCCACGGGAGCGGAATCTTGGATCCGGTTGCGATAATTTTCGATCAAAGCGTTCAAATCGCTTTCCGCAACGGGAGTGCGCACGGAGGATATTCCGTCCCGCGTGATCACCCACGCGACCAGTTCCTTTTTGGTCACGAGGTATTCCACCAAAGCCACGTCCTCCTCCAACAATTTTTGCAAATCCTTGAGGGTGATGGACTCGACAGTAACGAAGTTGGAAATCTCGGGGCTTTCCGCCTTGGCCTCGATCAGCAAATCCTGATAAGCAGTTCGAGCCTGCGCCAATTGGGACTTCAACAATTGCTTTGCCTTCTCGTCGTCCCCGGCAGCGCCCAGGGAATCCTCCAGTTTACGAATTTGGTTCTTTTGGGCGCCTATCCGGTCGAATAATTTTTGACTAACGTCGTCCTTCAAACTAATTTTCTGGTTGCCCAGCAAGTCGATAAAGCTCCTCGACTTTCCTCGTTCGGCGAAATTAAACGCCTCCTCCACCTTGCCCTGATTCAACAGCAGGATGATGAGTTCCTTATAAACGTCTTGCTTGTCCGTCAGAAAACCATTTTGAAATTCCTCGACCTTGATCGCGGCGCGCATATTATCGACAACCATCACCGCCTTTTTATAAGCGGCGGTAGCCTCCCCGGATTTGCCCGCCAGGTTCAGGCAAAACCCTTCGCCGCGCAAGGCTCTCCAATGAACTTCTTTGATGTTCAATTCTTCCGCCGTCCGCGCAGTTTCCCGGTAAACGGCGACAGCCTGCCCGCAATTCTGGCGCGCCCGATGCAAATTGCCCAGTTCTAGTTTAGCTTTCACCAGATTGGTGCGATTGCCAATCTCCGCGCTCAATTGAATGGCTTTTTTGATATGCCCTTCCGCTTCGTCCAAGTTCTCCATGCGCAGATAACTCATGCCCATGTTGCGATGGGTGTAGCCCTGCCCCCATTTGGTTTTTAATTGCACATCCAGATCGAGAGCTTTTTGAAAATACTCCAGGGATTCGGGATATTTTTTGTCCTTGCGGTAAACAAGGCCGATGTTGTTGTACGCCGAAGACACGTCCAGAAGAGAATGCGCCTCGTCCGCCAGATCGCGGCTGTCGTGAAGATGTTTTAAAGCGCGCGGCGAATCGTTCAACGTCCAGTGGATCAAACCCAGCGTATTGTAAATGAACGCCTGCTGGCGCTTGTCCTGCAACTCGTCCGCCAGAGCGAGCGCCTGCCTTTGATACTTGAACGCGTTTTGATAATCGCCCTGAAACCAGGAAGTGTTGGCCTTGTACAAAAGCGCCTTAGACAGGCTGGACTTGAGATCATGCTCCCTCGCCTGTCCCTCCGCCTGATTGTAATATTTCATCGCCAGCCCGAAGTCGCTCTGCTTTTCCGCCACCAATCCCAGTTCCAGCAGGGCTTCCACCCATTGGTCCTGCTGATCGATTTCGCGGAAAATATTCAACGCTTCGGAAAAGTAATTCCGCGCCTTTCCGTAATCGTTCAACCGCAAATAATAAATCCGACCCAGGCGGCGAAGCTCGCGCCCCTGATTCAACTCCTCGCCAATCTCCTGATTGATCGCAAGAGAGGCCTGAAAAGCTTCCAGGGCCTTATCGTAATCCAAAGAGTTTTCCTCGACCACGCCTAACACGCTGTAACTTTCCGCCAGCTTGTCGAGGATTTCATTTTCCTTATAAATCTTCAGCGCGGCCTGCAAATTTTTCACCGACTGCGGAAACTGCTCCGCCCGCGAATACAAAATGCCGAGAAAATAAACCGCTCCCGCCAGAACTTCAGGATCGTCGGCAAGCTTTGCCCTCTCCACCAACACTTTTTGATACTCGACCGCCTTGCCGTAATCTTTCATATTGTAGGCGGCCTGCGACAGCGCCTTATAAATCTGGTCCGCCTGACTTTGATCTTCCATCAAGTCCAGAAGCGCCAAGGCTCGTTCAAAATAGTTGACTGCGTCGCTCCAGTTTTTCCCGGTAAACGCCGCGATCCCTTGTTTCGCGTTGGCAAGAAAATGCTCGTTCGCAAATCGGCTTTTTTCCTCCTCGTCCATTCCCGGAAACCCGTAATAGCGGTATTGCGCCCAGGCATGAGAGCCGGGATGCTTGCGGGCCAGTTCCATTTGCGCTTGGCGCAAACTTTCCGCCGGATATCCCTTGCGAAAATTTGAATAGAATTTTTCAAGAAATTCTTCATGCAACGCCAGGTCGGGGGCGCCAAAATGCAATAGGATTCCGGGGAAGCCCATAAAATCCAGACTGTGGATCAAAGGCGCAGAAGGGGAGATTCCCGATTCCGGGTCGGCCTGAAAATCGACATGATTCAACGCGATGAAATTTCCTTCCAGACTCTCGCCCAACAGTTTGTCCAGGTAAAGACGCTCGAAATGATCCGGGCTGGCGCTCAAATTGATGTAAGCGGTTTTGGGCTCCAGACCGCCCAGGTTGGTTTTGCCGTCCACCTGGACGACTCCAAAATTCGCGGACTGTATTTGAAAGTTTTCCGCCGAGCTGGCGTCTCCCGCCAGCCGGACGGCGGTGGCAAAGGTTTTTGAGATTTTTGCAAACTGGGCCTGCGGCGTTTCCAGAGCTAGAAAACGGGAGTTATAAAGGTTCCGGTTTTCCTGCGAATTAACAAACTGGAACAGGGAGGATAAAAACACGACCGGAAAGCGCTCAACCAAAGGCGCGCCCTCCAACTTGAACGCCTGCCAGGGAAGACTCTCCAGGGCGCCGTTGGCGATCAAATAAACCGATTTGGCGTCGGTCAATGTGCCGGCAATGGGCTGTATCAACGACTCGGAAAGAAACTTTAAATCCTCCGGAGAAGCGTTTTTTCCGATTTGGTTCAAATCTTGCGCCAGTTTCAACACGCGCCCTTCGCTTTGGACCGTTCCGCCCAAAACTTTTTCCGCCGAGAGGGCCCAGATAAAAATCCGGTCGTAAACGATTTGATACTTCAAAATAATTTCGCCCGGTTTCAAAAATTCGCGGACCCGTTCAAGACTGGGAACGGTAGGAGAAAACAACGAGGCCAGCGCGGAGTCTTCTTCCCTAACAACCTGGAGAAAATCAAAATACTCCAACAGCGCTCCCTCCATTTCCTCCGAAGAAGAAGCGGCTCTTGGCTCCAACGAAAGTTTCCGGACCGCTTCGGCAAACTCCGCCAGGGTCGTCCACAATTCTTCCCGGGCGGGTTGATTAAAATGTAGAGGCCTGTCCTGGTTCAGCGAAACCAGAATCTGTTGCAGGCCCTTTTCGGAATAGTGCAGGGCGTTGCTGTATTGTTTTCCTTCGAAATAATAACGGACCAGCGAGAGGTAAAGCTCCTCCATCATCGTCCGGGAGGGCGCGGCGTCGGGCAACATTCCAAAAGGCAAACGCGAAAGTTCTTCCTCCGCAGCCAACAGCGACGCGGCCTTTTCCTCTCCTTCAGCCTCGAAATATTCCAGAAAGCGGAACTGCCAATTGGAATTAATGACGATGGAATCGGAAAGCGCGGAAGCGTCTTCCTTCCTCTCGGTCCTGCCTGTCAGGGAATCAGCCAACTCCAGGTTTTGCAGGAGCGCGGACTCCAACTTTTGCCGCAAGGGATTTTTAAGTTTTTCGCGGGTGAGCGCCAACGCCTGCTCAAAATAATTTCGCGACTTTTTTATGTAGCTGTATTCTTTTTCCAGATCACCGTAGGCGGACTGCAAAAGTTGCTTTGCCGAGTCGCCCTTCGCTGCGGGAGTTATTTGCACGGACTCAGAATAAACCGCCCGGTAATGATACAAAATGCCGAGATAGTTTTTAAGAAACGCTTCGTATTCCGGGTTCGCGAAGTTCTCCGCCTGTTGGACGATCCCGGCGGACTCCTCCAGTAATTCCGTCGCCTCGTCCATTTCATCTTTCAATTCTTTCAGCGAATGGGTGCGCGCTCTGGCGATCAAAATCCTGCCCAGGTTGGCGGCGTTCACGGCGACGCCTTGCCGATTGTCAATCGACTTGCTCAGCGCGTAGGATTCCAGAAAGTAGCGTTTGGCCTCTTCCAGGTTGGCCGCGTGGAAATGGTAATTGCCTATCTGGTTGAGCAGTATTCCCCGTTCAAGCGCTACGGGCACGTTTGCCTTTGGATCTGATATTTCCGGAATCAAATCGAGCTTCTTTTGATAATAATCAATGGCCCGCTCGTAATCTCCCAGGTCCCCGTAAATTTTTCCGATGTAATTGAAGATGAGTTTTTCTTCGCCCGTCTTGTCGAATCCAGAAGCCGCCTGGGACGCATTATCGTTCAGTCCGGTCTCCACGCTCACGTCAATCAGGCCGGTCTTTTCCTTGGCCGCCTTGGTTCCCAGCCCGTATTTTTCCAGGTTGTCCACGGCCTTGAAATAATTCCCCAGCGCCAGGTTCAAGGATTTAACGTCCTGCGACTTCTTGTTCTGGTTGAGGGAGTACAGGTTATTGGCGATGTTCCTCAGGGCCTTGGAAATGGATTGGGTGTTTCCGGTCTGGCGGTGCAACTCGAGGGTCTTGGAAAAATAATCCACCGCCTTGGCGTAATGTCCTCCATCGTGATACGCCAGGGCGATTCGGTCGTTGATTTCCGCAAGACGTTTGGGGTCTTTTTTCTTTTCGAGCAGCGCCAGGGCTTTCAAATAATATTCCGCCGCTTCGTCCGGCAAACCGGACTTAAAAGCGCTCTCGCCGAACCGGCGGTAATAAAGGGCTTCGCGGTCCGCGTTGATAAAATCAATTTTTCGGTCCAGGCGTTTTTTGTAATACAGATAAGCGGAGTTAAAATTTTTCAACAAATAGTTGCCGTTGCCCAAGTTCAACGCCAGGTCTGCTTCGTTTCGCGGACGCAAAGCCGCGTCGTTCAGCGCCAGAGCAATTTGATATTCGTGAACAGCCCGTTCCAACGAGCCTTTTTCGCCGTTACTCTCCTTCTGCTCGTAAACATAACCCAGCGTCTGATGATAATACGGGTTCAGGGAATCCGCCGTCAGCGCCTGATCGATTTCCCTTTCGGCGTCCTTTAGATTGGGAGGAGTTAAATAGGTGTAGGCCAGACCCAGCGCATAATGCTCGGCGGGCAGAGCGTCTTTAACCTTACTAGTCCGGTCCTTGTAAAATTTGATCGTCTGATTGACCTGCCCCAAACTTGCTTTTGCCAGGATGTAGCCGCGGTGCGCCTCCACAACCTTCGGATCAAAGTCAATCAGCTTTTTATAAGTATTGACCGCCAGTTTCACCTCGCCGACCTTGAGTTCCCATTTGCCTTTTTCCAGGGATTTACGAATGTAACCCGCGCGCGCCTGGCGGTAATCCCCTTCCTGCTGGCGAGTTCCTTCGGTAATCTTTTGGTAAACGTTCAGGCTTCCCTGAAAATCCTCTTCCTCCGCCAGGATTCTGGCGAGCGCGAACATGGCCTTTAAACGTTCCCTGGGCGCCTTGGGGTAGCGTTTCATGGTTGCCCGGTAAGCTTCCTTCGCCAGCAGGTTCTCATGCGCCTTGTGGTAAAGCTCCCCGATCCTGTTGCGGACCGCCGCCGCCAGCAAGGGAAGGGTTTTATATTTTTCTTCCAGGTTTTGCAGGCTGAACACTTTCTTTTTCAGGGTCGGCTGCTTTTCGAAAAGCGCCAGGATTTCGCCGACGGCTTTTTGGGTCCAGAACGGCACGTCGACGTAATTCCGCGTCACTTGAACGAAAGCGTCCACCAGTTTTTCCCGTTCTTCCAGAGAGGCGTAAACTTTACTCATGGAAAACGCAGCTTCGGCTGAGGCCCAACGTTGACTGGAAAATTTTTCGACGACTTGTTTATAATTGTTCAGGGCGCGGACGGGTTGGTTCAGATCAAAATAAACGTGTCCCTTTTCCACCAGCCCGCGCGCCACGACCTCTGGCCGGTCTTGATAAACGACGATGATTTTTCCAAGCTCGACCAGGGCTTTTTTATTTTCCTCCGCGAATCGTGTGGCTCCCTCGTCCTGATAGTCCGCCGCTGCCAGCAAAAACAGTTCGATTTGCGCCAACCCTTTATAGATACGGTTCTGGTCGTGAAACTGGATGATGGACTCAAAATGTTTTCGCGCCGCGTCCCGGTGTCCCAGCTTTTTATATCCAGACGCGGCGCGGTAGCGAGTCCGGGCCAGTAGTTTCTCCCCCGCAAAATCGCGAATAAGGTTTTCAAAAATTAATTGGCAGGGGTAGGAAACGTCGTACCTCGGGCAGAGGTCTTCCGCAAATTGGACGCCCTGCCCAAAATCGGATTGCCGCGGCGCCATGCCATCAAGAGGGATTTCCCAGACGTCCACTCCGGTTTTTCGCGTGGTAGTAAAAAACACATGCTCCTTGCCGGCGATGGGAAGCAGGTCGTATGTCGAACTGTCGGTCAATTGGCGAAATTTCCCAGGAATGGTTCCGCCCATTTCCACGCGCCAGATATTTCCGGGATCGTCGATCGTCAGGCGCCCGTCAAAATTAGCGTCGTCCTGATAACGGGTAAAGAAAATATATTGTCCATCCGGAGACCAACGGGGAGTCAGGTCGATTTCCGGTCCGGCAGTGATTTGCGTATTTTTTCCCGTCGCCAGTTCGTGAACCCATAGTCCTCCCGTGGGATCCTTGAACGTAGAGGTGAAAGCCAGATATTTTCCGTCGGGAGAAACGGAAGGCGAAACGGAATCAATTTGAACAGAGGGTGCAACCGTTTTTCCGCCCACGGCCAGTTTAACAATCCGGTTTTCGCCGGACAGCGCGGTATTGGAAGCAAAGTAAATGAACTGCCCGTTTGGCGACCAAACCGGTTCTGAATCCGCCGTTTGCGCGTCGGTCATTTTTTCGAGCGCCGCCTGGTCCTGCTTTTCTTCTTTGTCGCCCAACCCCACGAGGCCCAACAGTTTGTTCTTTTTACTAACCGACGCGTTCTGGGCAGAGCCTAGATCCATAATATAGACGTCGCCTTTGGGGTCGCTGCGGTTGGAAATAAAAACCAGTCGCTTGCCGTCCGGACTGAATGCAGGCGAGTTGTCGTCGGCGCTGTGAAAAGTTAATTGCCGGTCCGGAGGCTGGCTTCCCGGCCCGATGATCTTCAACCAGATATCCAGGTTCCCGGTTTGGCCTGAAACGTAGGCCATCATCGATCCATCGGGAGAAAGAGCAGGGGCAAAATCGTCGCCGGGATTGGCGGAAACCTGAACGGCGGAGTTGAATTGCGATTCCGCCAAAGCTCTTAAGGGAAGTCCGCAGATCATGGTCAGGCAAAACAGAATCAAAAGCGCTGTGTAGGAGCTGAAAGGTTTTTTCATTTGGGAAACCGGACCTGAAAAAATTTAGGAGAATGGATTGGCCAGCAAATAGGGTTGCATGGTCGCGCTTCTTATCTTAATTATTATAACAAACTCCAGCAAAACGCGAAGCGGCTTTAATGCGCCGCTTTGGCCTGGGATTTTTGCCCACGCTAAGGGCGCTCCCGAACCCTTTCGGCCCTCCCCTCGCCATATTTATGCCTTGAAAAAAACGCGGAAATGTTTTAAAACACCCCCTGCTGACTCCTACACCTTAATAAAGAAAAACAAATGCAGTTTTTAATCAACTACAGCGACATGAACTGGCTGGCTCTGGGTCCGGAGATTATCATACTGGCGACGGCGTTTAGCCTGTTAATTCTGGGTTTATCCAATACGTTTAACAATATCGAGTACCTTTCCAAAGCTTCATTCTGCGGCGTATTGATCGCCCTGGTCTTGTCGCTTTACCTGTGGGGATTAGCCCCCTCCGTCAACGCCCAGTCCGACCCGCAAATTTTTAGCAACTCCCTGATTCACGATCGTTTCGCGCAAACGTTCAATCTGATCTTTCTCGGCATGGCCCTGTTCGCCATTCTGGCCTCGTTTCGTTACCCCGGACCAGGGATTGAAAACAAATCGGAATATTTTGTTCTGATATTGACCGCAGTCGCCGGAATGATGTTTCTGGCCAAATCCGGAAATTTGATAACCGCCTTCGTCTCTCTGGAGGTGTTTTCGATTTCCCTGTACATCCTCTGCGGTTTCTCCGCCAAGCACGGAACAGGAAGGGAAAGCCCGAGCCAGGGAAACGTTCTCGACTGGGAAACGCAGGCGTCTCAGGAGTCTTCAATCAAATACCTTTTAACTGGAGCCTTCGCCTCCGCCATTCTGGTCTATGGAATGGCTTTGATTTATGCCGGAACAGGGACGACGGAGATTCGCCTGATCGCCCACGAGTTGCAGACCAATCCTTACAGCCACAACACCCTGGTCTATATCGGCATGGGACTGTTGTTCGCCGGACTGGCGTTTAAAGTGTCCGCCGTTCCCTTTCACTCCTGGACGCCGGACGTCTACCAGGGCGCGCCGACTCCGATCACGGCGTTCATGTCCGTGGCCACCAAGGCGGCGGGCTTTGCCTTGATCGCCAGAGTGTTTTTCACCGCCCTGCCCGAGTTGCAACATGTCTGGGCGCCGATTTTCTTTGGCATTTCGGTATTGACCATGCTGGTCGGCAACACGGGAGCGATTTTCCAGGACGATCTCAAGCGCATGCTGGCTTATTCCGGCGTTGCTCACGCCGGTTATTTACTGATCGGTATTCTGGCCAACACCCAGGACGGCGTGGCCAGCATTATATTTTACATGGCCATTTACCTATTCATGAATATCGGCGCCTTTGCGGTGGTCTATATCATGGAGGGCGAGGGGAAGGACGGCAATTCCATTTACCGTTTCAAGGGACTAGCCAAGCGTCGCCCGCTTTTGGCGGCGGCCATGGCCTTGTTCATGATTTCGTTGGCGGGCATTCCCCCCACGGCCGGTTTCTTCGGCAAGCTTTATGTGTTCATGGCCGCCATTCAGGCGGGATATATCTTGATCACCATCCTCGCGGTGATCGCCAGCATGATCTCCGTATACTTCTACCTGCGCGTTATCGTGATGATGTATTTCCACGAAGACGAAACTCGCGAAGCCTTGAGCGTTCCTGCCGGTCTTGGCGCCGTGGTGGCGTTCAGTTCCTTTGTGATTTTGTTTTTTGGATTGTTCCCCTCCGGACTGATGAGTTTAGCGCAGTCCTCCATCCCGTTTTAATATTGCCTTAATTTTTTCCGCGAATTATCCTGAACCTGTACCGCATATCGCAGGAGGCAGGCGCCACCGTGTTTTTCAATTCTGAAAATTTGAAGCAACTCCCAGCTTTCTTTCTCGTCTTTTTTATACTCGCTGCTTTGTCGGGTTGCCTTTTTGGGCAGGGCGATCCTGAAAGCGAAATTGCCGGACTGAAAAAAGATTTGATCGAGGAACCGCAAAACCCGGAGACCCATTACCAGATTGGCGTGCGTTTGATGAAGCTAAAAAAGTATAAGGACGCGGAGCGCCAGTTTCACGAAGCTCTCCTGTTCAACAAACTTTTTCCCGAAGCGCATCGGGAAATGGGAATCTCCCGGTTTTATATGGAAAATTACGATCAGGCCGAGGAGTCATTGAAACAAGCGCTGATCTACACCCCCGACGACGGTCGCGCCCTGACAAGCCTGGGAACGCTCTACCTCTCCCTGGGAGAAACCGACCAGGCCCTGGAACAATTCGAAGCCGCCCGCGGGGTCTGGAATCATCCCGACCTGCGTAACAACCTGGGAAGCCTTTACGCAAAATTGGGCGAGGACAAAAAGGCGGAGGTGGAATGGGAAAAAGCCCTGGCGTTGGATTCAAAAAACGCGACGGCTCATAACAATCTGGGAACGCTGGCCGAAAAATCGGGCGACTTTCCGAAAGCGAAGGAACATTTTAAGAAGGCGGCAAAATTGAATCCAAATTATGCGCCGCCGTTTTATAACTTGGGCGCGCGTTACGCCCTGGAAGGGAAGTTAAAAAAATCGATTGAACTTTTCCAAAAAGCGACGGAACTCAACCCGGAGGAGGGAAAATTTTTTGCCGGTTTAGGCTGGTCCTACATGAGAATGAACCATCGCATGCAGGCGACTCAGGCCTTTGAACGGGCGGGGAAGTTAAACTTCCAAACCGCCGCCATGCACAACGCTTTGGGAGAGTTGTACTGGGTCGCGGGAAAAACCAAAAAAGCCGAGACGTCGCTAAGGCGCGCTATTCTCATGACCCCTGAAGACCCTGAACCCTATTACCGGCTTTCAATGATTCTCAATAGCGTTAACCAGGGCAGGAAAAGTATTCGCAACGGACTCGTTGCCCGCAAATTGTTTCAGGACCGGGGGGATACGACGATGGCACTCAAAGCGCAATCCAACCTGGAAAGATTTTACAAAAAATACCGGCTCGGCCCGGAAGATTTTAAAAGCCTTACCCTGCCCGGCTCCGGTTCTTAACAGGTTGCAAAAAAGTCTTGAAAAAGGAAGGCTCTGCACCTGTCAGGCTGAACCTATCGAAGCCCGCGCTAAAATTTGCCTTTGCCCTTCGACAAGCTCAGGGCGCCAACAAGTGGTTCAAATACTTTTTTGCTCTTACCGTTTTTCCAGGATGAAGGTGACTGGACCGTCGTTCTCGATGCTCACCGCCATGTGCGCGCCAAACCGGCCTTGCCGGACTATCGTCCCTGCGGCGGCAATCGCGTCCATGAACCTTTGATAAAGCTTTATAGCCACCTCCGGCGACGCGGCGCGGTCAAAGCCGGGTCGTCTGCCTTTCGCGCAATCTCCCGCAAGCGTAAACTGAGAAACGGCCAGTATTTCTCCTCCCACATCCTTGCAGGACAAATTCATTTTACCGTCGGCGTCGTTGAATATCCTGAGGCCGACGGTTTTCTCCGCCAAAAAATCGGCGAACTCATCGCGGTCCTCTTTTTCGGCGCCAAACAAGACTAAGAGACCTTTTGAAATGCGCGAAATCTCTACGCCGTCCACCGACACGGCAGCGCTCGTCACTCTCTGAACCACAAGCTTCATTGGATTTTTTCGGAAAGGGAATTTTTAACGCGCAGTGAAAATCCGGTTGGAACTGCCTTCGGGACCTATTGTTACGATCACTTCCCGCTGACAATAGGGACACTTACCCTGGTAGGCGTTGCCCTCCTTATTGATATAAATTCTCCGGTACACGTTGCAACAATCGAACAAAATACCTAGAAATTTCTTGCGCTCCCCGGCCACGGTTTATCCTCCCTCTTAGCCCTTGTTCGCTTTTAAGGCCCGCACTTTCGAGTCGATAAACTGTTTGTGGGAAACGCGCAAGGCTTTGGTAATTTTCCGGATTTCTTCGGTTTCATCGTGGGATATATCGCCGTCCGCAGCGGCAATGGCAAAAAACCCATCGACCAGCGCCAACCGCTCCTTGTGGGTAAAGAGGCGATTGAATTCTGTCGCCGCTTCGTGAAAATCAAATCCTTCTGTCGCCTGCTCTTCGACGACCTGCAACAATATTTTTACTTCCCCGGCGGCGAATGCAAATTGATCGGTCAATACTTTTTTTAGCGCTTTCTTCTCCGCCTTGTCGATAGTCCCGTCCACATGAGCGACGGACGCTAGCAGGGTTCCCAATAGACAAATTTTGTAAAGCGTCTCCTCGTCGAGAGCCGGTTTCTTCTGGTTTCTGGCGCTTTTGATTTCGATTTTTTTCAAGACCCGCTGTTTGAAATAACGAACCAGTTCGGGATTTTTTTCCGGCCTGACCTTGAACAGGGTTTCCTTCAAAAAATTTCGGACCTTGCCGAAGGACCGTCTTGTGAAAGTGGATTTTGCCAGCCAAAGGGTGAACTGCTCTATCAACCGGCTTTCTTCTTCTTTAATATTTAAATCCGCCTGGGTCATGGATTGCAGGGCTTGCATGATTTCAATTTTATCTTCGGGGGAATTCAATTCCGCGATCAATTGCTTGAACAGCTCCTCCTGTTCTTTTTTGGGGAGCGGGGCGAGGACATAGGGATCCAACTCTTTTATCTGTGCCTTGCTGAGATTAAACTTCCTGTAAAAAGATTTCAGGACGTTCAACTCTGAGTTGGTCACCTCGCCGTCCGCCCAGGCAATCACGGTAAGGACTTTCAAAAAAATTAACTTTTTGAATTTTTTCATCAGTAGGCCTCGCACAGCGCAATTGAAAAATTCAGGTTGAAATTTAAAGTTTACTCAAACGTGGAAACCCACAAACGGGCTTTCCGGGTCTTCGCCGGAATCGTGAAGACGTCCAGAGAACCGTCTCCATTTATATCACCAAACGAGACGTCCTTCAAAGTCGTAAAATACGGCAGGCGCTTTGAGGTTTCCTGGGAGAAACCCCAGGGACCAAGTCCGCTGAAAAAGTAGGTTCCCTTCTGAGTCAAAAATATAATATCCACGGTATCGTTGCCGTCGGCGTCCAACATGTATATCTTTTCGGTGGGCAGAGTGGGAAAGACTTTCAGCGATTTTTTTGTGAAACGTCCGCGCCCTACGTTCTCCAGAAGATAGCAATATTCCCGCGGGTGATCCCTACTCTTTTCATCCAGATCAAGGGAAACGACCAACAAATCGTTGTCCTTATCCTTGTCAAAATCTGCCCAGTCTGCGTGAGAATGGCGGCCCTGTATATTGGGCAGCGCGCCTGGCAAGGCTTCGCTCAGCTTGCCCAGGCCGTTGTTTATCAAAAGAACGTTGCCGCCGCGTTCATAAACCAAAAATACGTCAATCACTGCGTCGCCGTCGTAATCGGCGAATACGGGCGCGACAATACCCGGCCTCAGAGGCGGAGTCAAAATGAGGCTGGCGTCCTCAAAGATTGCCTGCCCGTTGTTGATCATTATCTGAATCTGGCGTTTGCCCGTTTTCCCTTCTGAGTCCAGCAACTTTTCGCCGGTGAAAAATAAATCCACGTCGCCATCCTGATCGATATCAACCAGATCGACGCGCTCGACGCCGGGAATCAGGATCGGCAAAGGGGGGGCTTTTTCTTCAACGTAGAAATACCCTTTTTGATTGTTCAAAAAAATACGCGCCATCGGCTCGTCCTTAGAGCTGGAAACTGCAAGCAAATCGGCGATGCGATCCCCGTTAAAATCTCCGGCGGAAAAGAAACGCGTCTCTTTATTAATTTCCCGGTCCAGAACTTCATTGGGTTTCGCCATAAACTTTCCCTGAGGGCCGTTAATTAAAACCAGCAGTTTTTGATCGCCGCCCTTCGCTTGCGCGAGGACCAGCAGGTCTTTTCTGCCGTCGCGATTCAGTTGCGCGACTTCGACCTGGCGGTGGACGCCCGGCATTATGGGAAGGGATTTTTTTGTGACGTCGACGTAGCGTTGAGACTCGGGATCGTCCCCAAGCAACGGAGTGTGGGAACAGGCGCAAAGGGCGCCAAAGACAAAGAGAAGGGCAAGGAAGGTTTTATTCAAAACATGATTTTGGATAAATAGACTTTTGAAAATCGATTTCCAGCCCCTCATATGCGGCGGTGCTTTTTGGAAACAGTTCTCGAGCTTCGGATTCAATTTTTTTCACCGTATCATCGCAATGCGCTGGATCGTGATGGAACAAAATCAGCTGCTTGACGTTTGCCGCCTTTGCCAGCTTCACGCCATGGTTCATGGTGCTGTGTCCCCAACCTATCCGGGGGAAATGCCCGTTCCGCCCGTGGTATTCGTCCTCAGTATACTGACAGTCATAAATAAGGACGTCGGCGTCGGTGCAAAATTTTTGCAACCGGGGGTCCACAACGTCTTCCGTCATATGCTCTACGTCGGTGGCAAAAACCATGGACTTACCTTCCGAATCGAAACGGTATCCATACGAACCGTTGGGGTGGTACATGGCAATCAAACTGACCCGGCAATTATCCGTTTCAATAACGTCCCCGGGTTTCTGGTCGTGAAAGCGAAGCGTGGAAGGCAGGGTTTTCATTGGGACGGGGAACACCGGGGGACTCATTTGCCTGTGCAGTATTTCTTCGATAGTTATAGGAAGGGAGGTGCCGCCGTATATGTCCAGTTCATTGCCTTCCAAATACAAGGGACCAAAAAACGGCAGGCCCTGGATATGATCCCAGTGAACGTGGGAATACAAAATCTTCGCCCGAATCGGCAATTGGTTCATCAAGGACAGTCCCAGGTTCCGGATTCCCGTGCCTGTGTCCAGGATGAACAAATCCTCGCCGCAACGAACCTCGACGCAGGTCGTGTTGCCCCCGATACCGGAGGTCTCTTTGTTGCCCGAGGGAATACTGCCGCGTACCCCCCAAAATTTAACGCGCATGAATTAGCCTGAAAAGTTTTTCGGATGGAACCCTAGAATGCAAAATTATTTTGCCTTTAAAAAAGCAAAATAATTCGCCGCCTATTCTAGATAAAAAAATAATTAAAATCAAAAATTAACCGACTCGGCCGGTTTGGATTTCTCTTTTTGAAGCGCTTTTTATTATGTAGAGGTTAATTTACCTCAAGTATTTCTTTCCAAACCCACCATAGCCCTTTTTGAGGTAGGCTTAAAAAAATTTTCAAAACCCTCTTTAAACCCTAGCGCCGCTTCCTGAAAATCGACTTTTTCGCCCAAGGCTTCAGACAGGGAAACGGTGGAATTGTTCAATCGCTCCAAGGCTTGCCGACTCGACAGACCATTGCCCTCCACAAACAACGAATTCATAAACTCCCGGTTCAATTCCAGCGGAATGGAACCGTGTTGCAAAAAAGCTCGACGGGTTCTTTTTTGCGCGCTCCCGATCATTTTTTTTCCATTCCAGACGATTTCAAAATATCCCGCGTTGGCAAAACAAATAGGGGATCGATTAGCGGCGCCCAACTTATCATGTTTTGGACGATTTTTTGCCATTGACGCCCCGTCGACGCCTAATTCCTTCAAGCCGGCCAGAAGAGCAAGGGCCACTCGCTCATAAGCTCCGCGAAGCTGAGAAGGAAATTGCGGATGAGGAATCGGCGCGACCACGCAATAGGTCAACTCCCTGTCGTGCAAAACCGCCTGCCCGCCCGTTGGCCTTTGCACAATGGGAACTTTAAATTTTTGACACAACTCCCGGTCAACGTCCGGGAGTTCGTTTTGCGAATACCCCACGCTCAACGTCGGCCGCGACCAACCGTACAATCGCAATACGGGACTCGTTGGAGCGCTTTCCATAGCCTTGAGAAGAGCGCGGTCCGCAGCCATGTTCGCTTCGCCTTCGCACAAACCGTCTTGAATAAATTCCCAGCTCATTTTCAATTTTGATAAGATATTAAAATTAAGTTTTTAACAATTCATTCCACGCAAACAATGAACGCTAACAGACTTTTTTTTATCCTCGCCTTTTTAACTTTTTCCCTTCATGCGCCGCAGGCTTGGGGATTCCAGGGGTTTTTGCATCCCAAGAACCCGACCCTAAAATGCCAGACCGCCTGCCATCAACCCGAGAACATACATCAAGCCAGAAAAGACAAAACCAAAAACTCAAAATGCGCCGAATGCCACGTCGGCCGCATCGCGACGGAACCGAAGAAAACGCCACTATTCTCGCCGCTTTCAAACCGGCTGAAAAAAGTTTTTAATCCGGGGCTAAATATCGTTCCCAAATTAATCGCCAAACCGGCTTTAGACTCCGTCGAAAAAAATGCCGTTCATTCCGACGCGCCTCCAAGAATGGCTTTTGTTCCCGCCGGGGAATTCATTATGGGATCCAACGAGCGCTGGGCGGACGAGTCGCCGGAATACATCGAAACCGCCGACGCATTTTATATCGACCTGTACGAAGTCACAAACAAAGATTACGCCGCGTTTTTGAAAAGCGTTTCCGATAGAGACCCTCCGTATCACTGGCCGGACGGCGCGGTTCCCAAAAGCAAGGAAAACCATCCCGTCATTTACGTCAATTGGTTCGACGCTCGGGATTACTGCGCCTGGGCGGGCAAGCGCCTGCCCACCGAAGAGGAATGGGAAAAAGCCGCGCGCGGACCGGAAGGATGGATTTATCCCTGGGGAAACATATGGGATCTCGACAAATCCAACAATCCCTATAAACCGGACGTCGCCGGCCCGGTTCCCGTGGGGAGTTACCCGCAAGGCAGAAGCCCTTACGGTTTGCACGACATGTCCGGAAACGTCTGGGAATGGGTGGACAGCCATTACCTGCCGCACCCCGGCAACGAGGTCCCAAGTAACGAATACGGGAAAGACAAGCGCGTGTTGAAAGGCGGTTCGTGGTTCGACTGCCTGTCCTACGGGTGCGGACTCAGTTCGCCGACCTTCAATCGCAGTTTCTTCACCCCGGAAGTGCGCAACAACAGTTTTGGATTCCGTTGCGCCAAATCGCCCTGACCGGCGCAAAGGGTTGAGCGCCGAGGTAACGGAAATGGCCGAATCATCAAAAGATAAAAACCTGCCCGCGCTCAGCCGGACCCGAAAAATCCTGATCGTTATTTTTATGATTGGGTTTTGGTTGATCTTTTACTGGCACAAGGGAAGCCAACCCCCGAGCGCGCCGGATATTCCGGACCCTTCCCAAAGCGCCACCCCCTCGGAGAAGCAGGACCGGAAGAAGTAATTCCTATCAATCCGGGTTCCTGTACCGCTCACGGTTAATATCCGGATGGCCCACCAGCAAATCCATGGGATCTTTTTTTCCGTGAAGCTTTATCAATTTGTCAGGCCTCTCGGCCAGCAAAAGGCGGGTTTCGGAAATACTTTTGGTAAAGCGCATGGCAGGGTCCGGCGCTGGCAACACTTCTTTTTCGCCGGAGGTTTTGGGCGTTTCAAAATACCCGCCGGGCCGAGAGTGAAAGACCAAAGCCTTATCACGTGTCGCCATTCCGTCGCCGATGAATAAAGTCTCCGGCCTGGACTCTTCGGGTTGGGCAACCGACGGTCCTTCAAACTGGCGCTTGGACGACAAAAATAATCGGTCGCTGGATCGATTTTCAAATCCACCGACGTCCAACCCCCTCCCGCCCAACACCAGGTTTTTTTCCGCAACGGCTAGGCTGTCAATTTCATCTTCACCCAGCCGCTCCAACTTATCATGAGTCTCTAAAACTCTTTTCAGGGGAACTTCATAACGCTTGAGGGCCAGGTACTTCCGATCGGTGGGGAATGGTTCCGCAGTCGTTGGAATTACCCGGGACTCTTTGGGCAGGGAAGTTTCAGTCGCGGACGGATCTTTTTCGGCGGTTTCCAGTTTTACCGGTTTGGATTGAACGACCGGTTTGCTCAAATCAAAGTCGACTTTTGAATCCACCACAATGCCGGGGGCGTCCGTTGCAAATTTATCGCCGCTCCCGCATCCGAAGAGGATCAAAATAAAAACCGCCAGGCATGCGTAAGTTTTCATTCGTGTGTATATCATTTCCCGATCGCTTCTCCTTGGCGCCGTATTCACTAACCAGAGAATAATAAGATCCCCACCCGTCTTATTATAAATCATCGGACCAAAAACGTATTTCTTGATCGACTGAACAGATTATCGCCGGGGAAAAAGCCCAACTTTGCCTTGAGGGGAAATTTTTACCCGTTCCCTCGCCGCACTTACAACAAAAATATGTTTAAATTCAATAGCTTACAAAAGGAACGGCTTTTGCTATTACTCACGTATTGGAAACCTTTCAGGAGAACTTTAGTCATGAGCGCCATGCCTCAAATGCTGAATCTGCTTGACCCGGCGGCGGTCGAAGTATTGAAACGTAAAGTATTGGCCGGGGAAATTTCGCCCGGCTCCTTCAAGAGAGTTTTGAAGCGTCAAATGCTCGTTCAATTTGACCGGTTATATTCCCAACGCTACAAAACCCTGGCCCGGCTCGCCGGAAATTATATACGGGAAAGGTTTTTCCAGCGTAGCCCGGACAACGCCTCGTAGCCAGGCAAGCGCCTGGATGCAATAGTTTGGATTTTCAAACCCAATGTAGATTGTAGCGTTATCCAAAGTAAGTAGAGCTATCTTGCCCCTCCGGCTAGAAGCCGGGCTATCGACTATCCCCCTCTATGGTCCGGTCTGGCGATTTCTCGCCTTCCTGAATTCAACCCCAAAATTATTCAATAACCGTTTGCGTTTGACATCGATTTTTCCTCTTTGTAAACTGTGCCCGAGTAGCGCTGTTTTATCGCCGTCGATATTCCGCCCTTTACCACCGACATACACTGCTTTGCAAACATACCCATTAATCCAGCCTGATTGGGTTCAACCAATCATCCCTAATACGAGGAGTCAAAATGTCCCTTGATCCCAATAAAGAGAAAGCCCTGGACCTCGCCTTTTCACAAATTGAAAAACAATTTGGTAAAGGGTCCATCATGAAACTCGGCCAAACGGACCCCCTAAAAGGAATCGGAGTCATTTCCACGGGTTCTATTTCGCTGGACAGGGCGTTGGGCGTCGGAGGGGTGCCCAGAGGACGAATCGTTGAAATTTACGGCCCAGAGGCTTCGGGCAAAACCAGCCTCACCCTGCACATCATCGCGGAAGCGCAAAAAGCTGGCGGGGTGGCGGCCTTCATCGACGCGGAGCACGCTCTCGACCCGCAATACGCGGAAAAGCTGGGAGTCAATCTGGACGACCTTCTGCTTTCGCAACCCGATACCGGCGAGCAATCCCTGGAGATAGCCGAGGTCCTTATCCGAAGCGGCGCCGTGGACGTCATCGTTATCGACTCAGTCGCCGCCTTGGTTCCAAAGGCAGAGTTGGACGGCGACATGGGCGATTCACACATGGGACTCCAGGCGCGGCTCATGTCCCAGGCCATGCGCAAACTCACCGGGGTCATCCAAAAATCCAACACCTGCCTCATCTTTATCAACCAAATCCGCATGAAAATCGGGGTGATGTTTGGCAATCCAGAAACAACCACCGGAGGCAACGCGCTAAAATTTTACTGCTCGGTACGGATGGATATCCGACGTATATCCGCCATCAAGGACGCCGACAAGATCATCGGCGGACGAACGCGCGTCAAGGTGGTCAAAAACAAAGTGGCCTCTCCATTCAAAGATTGCGAATTCGATATCATTTACGGAGAAGGCATCTCGAAGACGGGAGACTTATTGGACCTCGGCGTGGAGCAGGAAGTGATCGCCAAAAGTGGAACCTGGTTTTCGTATAACGAAAATCGAATGGGACAGGGAAGGGAAAATTCCAAAAATTTCCTGAAAGAAAACCCGGATATCTATGCGGAGATCGAAGCCAAAATAAAAGCAAACCTGGGCTGGGGTCCCGCGCCGGAGGGTGGAGCCGTCGACGATTCCGGGAAAGAATCTCCGGACGAAGAGAATCAGGGAACCCGTAAGAAACGTAAATCCTGACTGACGAGCGCCTCTAAAATTCACCATAGCCGCGAGCGCCCTTATGCCGGACAAGCGCCCGGTGGCAGGGTTTGATTTGCAAATCCAATGCAGCTTGTAGCGTTCACCGTATAAGCGGCGCTATTGGGTCCAGCGGCACGCTGGCCGACGAGGCGCCAAAAGAGAAAATATTCAATTATTAGAGATCCCCTTATACAAAAATCTCATGGAGGCAGAATTCAAACGAGCCAAATCCGCCGCCCTGAAATATCTTGCGCGCAGGCCTCGCAGTCGCTGGGAGGTTCGAACTTATCTCCATAAAAAGGAGCATTCTCCGTCCGCCACAGACGCCACCTTGAACTACCTTGCCGACCTGGGCTACATCAACGACCGGCGCTTTGCCGAGGACTGGGGACGGTCGCGCATCGAAAACCGGCGGTTCGGAAAACTTCGTATCCGGCAGGAACTTTTTCAGAAAGGAGTGGACGAAGGATTGATCGCCTCCGCGTTGGAAAAACTTTTTTCCGAAGCGGACGAAATTCAATTGGCCCGGACCTGCGCTGAAAAACGCCTGCCCTCGCTGGCAGGCCTGGACTCGTTAAAACAAAAGCGCCGACTGACCCAGCACCTTCAACGCAAAGGATTCTCCTACGATATCATCCGCAATATCGTTGAAACCAAGCTTTCATAAAACCGTAAGATAACCTGCCGCCAACGACCATGGAATTTTTCGCTCAGATCCCCTTTGCTTTTCACGTCGCATACGTTGTTTTCATCGGGTTGTGCATCGGCAGTTTCGCCAACGTCTGCATCTACCGGATGCCGCTCAAGGAGTCGCTGGTCTTTCCCGGCTCCCACTGCCCCTCCTGCAATAGCGCGATAAAAATCTACGACAATATTCCGGTACTCGGCTACCTCCTTTTGCAAGGCAAATGCCGAAACTGCAAAACCCGTATTTCAGCAAGATATCCGCTGGTTGAAGCGTTGACCGCCGCGTTAATGACCGGGGTATTTTTAAAATTCGGATTCACCTGGGAATGCCTAGCCTACCTGATCGTCACTCCGGCCCTGGTCATAATCACCGCCATCGACCTGGAACACCAGATCATCCCAGACGCATTGACCCTCCCGGGAATCGTATTGGGACTGGCGGCGGGGAGCTACATCATGGGTCCCATAAATTCCATCATCGGGTTTCTGGTTGGCGGCGGATTATTTTACGGCATCGCCGTGGCGTCCCCGTTTATTTTTGGCAAAGAGGGAATGGGTGGGGGCGATATTAAATACATCGCCGGGGTCGGCGCCCTTCTTGGATGGAAGAGCGTTTTGCTGGTTATCTTTGTCGGCTCGTTTCTGGGAGCCGTAGTCGGCCTAGTCCAGAAGCTCTTCATGGGAAAGGGAAGCCAAATTCCCTTTGGCCCTTACTTGGCCGCCGCCACCTACATCGTCATCATGGCCGGCGACGAACTGATCCGCCTCTACATCCAACTGGTCGTGTAACCTTGCTCACGCGGCCGCGACGGCGAAAATTTCATCAATAGCTTCGGCGCTCTCCGGCTCCCAACCCACCGATTCCAGGTTGTCCGCGATTTGGTCCGCGTTCTTGACGCCCGACAAAGCGCAGGTCAATCCCGATTGACGAATCACCCAGTTCATCGCCAGTTGCGCGCAGGACTTCCCCTCGGCCTGCGAAATTTCTTTCAAGCGGTCGACCTTGGCAATATTGCGCGCAAAAGCCTCGCCGGTGAACTCGCCTAAAATCCCCTTCCCGCGCCAATCCTTAAAGCGCGTGTTCTTGTCGTACTTGCCGGTCAACACGCCGGACGCCAGGGGACTGTAGGCGATAATCCCGATATTATTCTCAAGGCAAAAAGGAACCGTCTCCTTTTCAATCTTGCGCTGCAGTAAACTATACTCTGGCTGAAGCGAATCAATCCTGCCAAACTTCAGGCAATCCGCCATCTGCGCCGCGGAATAATTGCTCACGCCAATGGCGCGAACCTTGCCCTTTTGCTGAAGTTCCAAAAGCGCTTCCATGGATTCTTCTGCCGACGTTTTGTTGTCCGGCCAATGCACCTGATACAGATCGATCACGTCGATTTGCAAACGCTTCAAGCTAAGGTCGACTTCCTCGAAGATCGATTTTTTGGAACAATCTTTATCGATAGCGCCCAATTGCTCCTTTTTCCAGCGCAGGCCGCATTTAGTGGCGATAAGGACTTTATCGCGGCACGATTTCAGCGCCTCGCCGATCAACTCCTCGGAGCGCCCGAATCCATACACCGGAGCCGTGTCGAAAAAATTGATTCCCAGGTCGGCGGCTTTTTCGATTGCCCGTATGGACGCCGCGTCGCCCTCGTTTTTCCAAAATGGCGCGCCGCCGATTCCCCAGGCGCCAAAGCCTATGACCGAAACTTCCAAGTCGCTGTTTCCCAATTTACGATATTCCATAGCCCATCCCGTTAAAAAATTATCAATTCGATGTTATTATAAGCTTTCGCCTGAAATTTGGTCGTCAAAAATTTTTAGCCTCCGCAATAATTCGCCGTTGAATATTATCTTTCTACATTCCAAAAATAATACACAGACAAAATGAAATCACTTTACCGCGTGTTGAGTTACCTGCGCCCCTACCAACGCCTCGTAATGTGGACGATGTTTTTTGCCGTTTTGACCACGCTTCTGGACCTCGTCCCTCCCTGGGTCATAAAAGAGATCATCGACCTGCTGATCGAAAAGCGCGGCGGCGAGTTGGTTTACTGGGCCACAGCGGGCCTGGCGGTGGCCTACCTGGGTCGCAATTTCGCCAATTATATCCGGATCATGTTCAACAACGTCCTGGAGCAAAAAGTGGTTTACGACATGCGCTCCGAACTTTACCAGGCCATGCAAAAGCTGTCGCTGACTTATTTTGAAAATCGGTCGACCGGGGAAATCATGTCGCGGGTGACGGAGGACGTGACCAACGTTGAAAGGATTTTCATCGACGGCGTCGAACAGGTGATTACCGCCATTCTGACCCTCGTGGGAATCATTATTATTTTATTTTTCCTGCATTGGAAACTGGCGCTGGTCTCCCTGATCCCCATTCCCATTCTGTTTCTGGGAGCGATAAAGTACACCCACCGCGCCCAGGTCTTATACCAGATCAACCGGGAACGTTCCGCCAAGCTGAGTTCAATTTTGCAGGACACCATATCCGGAATTCGGGAGACGCTGGCTTTCAACCGCCAACAGCACGAGGCTCAGCGTTTCAACGAAAGAAGCGACGCCTTGTGCAAGGGCACGCTCAACGTGATGCGCCTGTGGGCCATGTACTCGCCCGCGATGATGTTTCTAGGGTCGATGGGAACCTTGTTCATCCTGATTTACGGGATCGGTCTCGTGCGCGCGGAAGAAATCACCGTGGGCGCCCTGGTGGCCTTCATCGGATACTTGGCGCTTTTCTACACCCCCATCAATCAACTGCATTCCCTGAA
Organism: Nitrospinaceae bacterium; assembly: GCA_029261555.1. Taxonomy (GTDB): domain Bacteria; phylum Nitrospinota; class Nitrospinia; order Nitrospinales; family JACRGP01; genus JAJDBB01. The sequence continues at coordinate 58,963 of JAJDBB010000005.1, forward strand.
TCATATGTTGCAACACGCTCTGGTGTCGGGCAATCGGGTGTTCGAGATCATCGACGCGCAACCGGAGGTCCAGGAAGCGCCGGACGCCATTCTGCCCTCGACTAACGTGCAGGGCCGGATCGTTTACGACCGGGTTTCTTTTTCTTACGCGCAGGGCAAAGAGGTCATTCACGACGTTTCGTTCGCCATCGAACCGGGGGAACACGTGGCCCTGGCTGGGGCCACGGGAAGCGGAAAATCCACGCTCGTTAAACTCCTTCTACGTTTTTACGACGCAAACGCAGGGTCGATCGGCCTCGACGGCTTTCCCCTCCGCCAATTGAACCTGGCTTATCTCCGGGAACAAATCGGTCTCGTTTCCCAGGATCCTTTTTTGTTCAATGGAACCGTAGGAGAAAACATTCTTTATGGCAACCGGGAAGCCAGCCGGGAGCAAGTCGCCGAAGCCGCACGCGCGGCGCACGCGGACGAATTCATCGAACGACTTGAAAAAGGCTACGACACCCTGATCGGAGAGAGAGGCGTGAAACTTTCCGGCGGAGAAAAAACCCGAGTGGCCATCGCGCGCGCGTTTTTAAAAGACCCGCCCATCCTGATTCTGGACGAGGCGACCGCTTCAGTGGATACGGCGACCGAAAGTAAAATCAAAGAGGCCTTGAGCAAACTAACGGCTTACCGGACCACCCTGATCATCGCGCACCGGCTTTCCACGTTGGAAGACGTGGACCGGATTCTGGTGATCCAAAATGGAACTCTGGTGGAAGAAGGCACCCACGAAGGACTCATCAACGAAAGTTCCGTCTATGCAGATTTGTTTCGGAGCCAGGTGCGGCTGTAGGGCGGGATATTAAATTCAGGAATCTTTTGCCTGGAGTTCTTCATAAACGCCCAGGTTGCGGAATTTTTCCTGTCGGGTTTTTATCAGTTCTTCCGCGGGAATGGGGAGCAATTCGTTTAAAGTTGCGCGCAAGGCTTTTTTAACCGCGATGACGGTTCGTTTGGGATGGCGATGCGCTCCGCCCAGCGGTTCCATGATAACTCCGTCGATCATTTTCAGCTTGAGCAAGTCCTGCGCCGTCAGGCACAAGGCGTCCGCAGCCTGGACGACTTTCTCTTTATTCCCCCACAAGATGGAAGCGCAACCTTCAGGAGAAATGACGGAGTAGATGGAATGCTCCAGCATCAGGATGCGGTTGCCCATCCCGATGGCCAAGGCGCCGCCGCTCCCCCCTTCGCCGATTACGATGGAAATCAACGGAACTCTTAACGTCGCCATGACCGCCAGATTGCCGGCAATGGCCTCGGACTGGCCTTTCTCTTCCGCGTCGATTCCAGGGTACGCGCCCGGGGTGTCGATGAAGGCGACGATGGGCAGGTTAAATTTTTCCGCAAGAGCCATGAGGCGCCGGGCTTTCCGATAGTCTTCAGGCTGAGGCATCCCAAAATTCCGAAGGATCTTTTCTTCATTGCTTCGGCCTTTTTGATTCCCCAAAACCACGATGGACTGGTCTCCAAATTTCGCCAGCCCGCCGGTGATGGAAGGGCCAAATCCGCCGTGCCTGTCGCCGTTCAACTCGACAAAATCCGTAAAGATCCCTTGAATGTAATCTGGAGAATGAGGCCGGTCGCGGTGCCGAGCCACCTGGGTTTTTTGCCAGCCATTCAGGTTGGAAAAAACTTCGTGCTTCAATCGACGTTCCTTTTTTCTCAGCTTAGCTATCTCGTGGGAAATATCGCCCACGCTGTCTATCATATGGGAAAGCGAAAGCAGACGCTGGATTTCGTTTTCAAGAGCGAAGATTTCTTTTTCAAATTCCAGAATCTGGATCATGGAAAAACCGTCGGAAAATAATTTAAGAAAAACTATCCAAACTAAAGCTTCTGCCTCCGGGGGCTACCCCGGCCTGGTTAGTAGAAGCCGAAAATCGGGTGTGTCAGATTAGCAAGCGTTTTGGATTCTTTCAGAGCCTTGGCTCCTTCCCAACCGACCCTGTTTTGCCCCAATCGCAGGGATTCCAAACGGATCAGATAAGGCGAGTCGGCCAGGGCAAAGGCTCCCGCGTTGCCAATGAAATTATAGTTTAAATCGAGCGTTTTAAGGTTTTTAAGATGCTCGGCTTCGGCCAGGGCTTTGGCGCCTTTGTCGCTGATCATATTTCCCGCCAGTCGAAGGGATTCGAGATGGGAAAGATTTCTCGACTGGGCCAGGGCTATAACGGCAACGTCCGTCAGGTTATTTTCGCTCAGGTTCAATTCCTTCAACTCGGAAAGCAGGGAAGAATCCAGCAAAGCCCGGACTCCCAAGTCGCCGATGTAGTTTTTTTTCAAGTCGCCGAGAGCGCCCTGGGACTTGAGCGATTTGAACTTCTGCAACATCTGAAAGCGCGCCCACTCGTTTTTGCCTTTTTCGCCCAGCGGATTATAAGACAACTCAATCTGCGACAAATTGGAATCCCGCCCCGCGTCGATCAGTTTTTGCGCCCCCGCGTCGGTGATCCGGTTATAACTCAGGTTGATGATGGCCAGACGATTCAGGGTCTTGGATTCAGCCAGGGCTTCGGCGCCCGCGTCGCCAATCTGGTTGCGATATAAATTCAGAATCTCCAGATTGGAAAAGGTTTTGGATTGAGCCAAGGTCTCCACGCCGCGGTCGGTGATTTGATTATTTTCCAAATGCAGGGCCTTCAGGTTTTTCAAAACCGATGATTCGGCCAGGGCCTTCGCCCCCTCGTCGCCCACCAACCCTTTGTAAATGATCAGAGTCTCAAGCTTGGCCATACCCGGAAGGGCGGCCAGAACTTTTGCGCCCTCGTCTCCGATGCGTTTCTCTCGGAGCCGCAAAACTTTGGAGTTTCGCTTCAGCTTGCGGTTGACGTATTTTTCGACGTCCCCGGTGGACATCAGCGACGGCGACGCCGCGGAAAAAAGAACAAAAATCAAAATCAACCCAAGGGCGGTCCCAATGCGGAATTTCATAATTTGGCTTGCCATGGTCGGTTTGTTAACGAATGAAAAAAATCATAGGGCTACTCTAATAGTTTATAGACGCCAAATTTATTTTTCAATCTCATCCAGCCTTTTTTCCAGTTCCTTAATTCTTTTGGCCATTTCAGGAAGTTTATGAGAAAGCGCCACCAAGCGTCCGTATTCCTTGCGCGGCAGACTGGGAGAGCCGCCTTCAATAGCTCCGTCGGGGACGTCCCGCGCCACTCCGGCCTGCGACATCAGCATCGCCTTGTCTCCGATCTTGAGATGATCCGCGATTCCTACCTGCCCGCCGATCACCACGTAACTCCCCAATTGGCAACTTCCGGCGATGCCGGCCTGCGACACGATAATTGAATGCGGCCCAATGGCGCAATTGTGCCCGATTTGCACCAGGTTGTCGATCTTGGTTCCTTCCCGGACTAACGTCACGCCCAGGTTCGCCCGGTCGATGCAGGAGTTGGCGCCTACCTCGACATGGTCCTCCAGCTTGACCGTGCCGATTTGCGGTATTTTAAAATGCCGTCCAGCCTCGTCCAGAGTGTAGCCAAACCCATCGGCGCCGATCACCGCTCCGGAGTGGAGCACGACATGGTTTCCTACTCTGGTTTCGGGATAAAGCGTAACGTTGGAATAAAAAAGGCAATCGTCGCCAATCACGCAATCGTCGCCAACAAAAACTCCGGGATAGAGAACGCAGTTGTCGCCCAGAACAACATTATCCCCCAGGCAAACGAAGGGCGATAGGGTTACATTTTTGCCAAGCCGGACGTTGTCGCCTATCACGGCGCGAGAGTCCACACCGGGCTTGGATCGCTTTTGGGGATGAAAAAATGCCAGCAGTTTTGCAAACGCCAGCGCCGGATTTGGGACGACTATCTGCGTCATATCCAAATCGACGACCGCCTCGACCAGAACGGCGGAAGCCTTGCTTTGCTTCAGAGCCTCCAAATATTGCTTGCCGGCCAGGTAGGTAACGTGTCCACTGGACGCGTCCTCCACTCCACGAACGCCAACGACTTCCAAAGTCTCGTCGCCAACGATCTTCCCGCCCGCCATTTCGGCGATTTCCTTGAGCTTCAAAACGACTCCTCCTTAGCATCCAAAAAAAAGCGCCGCTTAAATTATGAATTCCTTTTCCCTGGGCGTCACTTTTCCATCGAACATTTGATACACCGCGTGCATTTTCGCGGCGACCTTTTGGCTGTGGGTCACTACCACGAAAGTTTGCCCGGCGTCCTGGTTCAATTGAATCAATAAATCCATGAGGGAATCGCTGGCGCGGTAGTCCAGGTTCCCGGTCGGTTCGTCGGCCAGCAACAGTTCCGGATCGTTGACCAAGCCCCTGGCAAGCGCCACGCGCTGGGTTTCCCCGCCAGACAGTTCCGCCGGCCTGTGCTCCAGTCGATCTCGCAATCCAACCTGGCATAAAAGACTTTCCGCCTTTTCCCGCGCCAACTTTTTGTCCGTATTTCCAATCAGGGCGGGAAACATGACGTTTTCCAACGCGGTGAAATCGGACAGGAGATTGAAGGATTGAAAAACAAAACCCACGTGGCGATTACGGAAGGCTTCGAGGAAACCGTTTTTTTGCGCGAAAATATCCTGGCCGCGAAAATAAACCTTGCCAGAATTGGGCCGGTCCAACCCACCCAACATGTGCAGCAGGGTACTCTTCCCCGCTCCCGAGGCGCCGACCACGCCGACGATTTCTCCGGGACAAACTTCAAAGGAGGCTCCTTGCAAAACATGCAAAGGCTCCCCCCGGGTGGCGTAAGTTTTATGCAGATCGACCGCCCGGATCAGAGGTTCCTTCGACAATGAGGAGCTTTTATCATTCATAGCGCAAGCCGTCGACGGGGTCCAGTCGCGAAGCCCGCCAGGAGGGATAAAGCGACGCAGCAAAACAGATGACAATGGAAAACGCGACGATGAGGAAAGAATCCTTCCACTGAATTTCCGAGGGCAGGCGATTGAGGTAATACACGTCGCTGGGAAATACTTTGATCCCAAAAACGGATTCCACCAGCCCCACCAGCTCGTTGATGTTGGGCACGATGGCGAAGCCCAGCGCACACCCCAGCAAGGTGCCCATGACGCCAATGAACAATCCTTGATAACAGAAAATTTTCATGATGCTATTACGCGTGGCTCCCATGGATTTGAGCACCGCTATGTCGCGTGTCTTTTCCAGCACCACCATGAATAGGGTGCTGATGATGTTGAACGCGGCCACCATGATGATGAACATGAGGATGATGAACATGGTGATTTTTTCCAGCTTCAACGCCGAGAAAAGATTTTTGTTCATGTGCATCCAGTCGCGCGCGCGATAGGGAAAGCCGAGCTTTTCCTGCAGGGTTTCCGCCGCCTCTCCGGCGTTAAAGATATCGTCGACGCGAATCTCAATTCCCGTCGCTCTATTTTTGAGCGAGAAAAACTTCTGCGCGGCGGGCAGGGAAACAAACGCCAGGTTGGAATCGTATTCAAACATCCCGGACTCAAATATCCCAACCACCCGGAACATTTTCATTTTTGGAATCAGGCCCAGAGGGGTTGCGCGGGAAACGGGCGAAACCATGGAAACGGCGTCGCCTGTATAGGCTCCCAGCTTGCGCGACAATTCCCGTCCCAAAATAATTCCGTCGCGCGAAACGGCGTCCGGGTTTTCCGGAGAAACCGACGGAGCCTGCAAGTCCCGCAATTTGCCTTCGGTCAGATTTTTTGCGATATCGCTCACCTTCTCGGCGCGTTCGATATCCAGTCCGCGAACCACCACGCCGGCGGTGGATTTCTTTCGCATCAACATCGCCTGACCCATGATAAAAGGCGCGGCGGCCTCGACATGTTTCGTCGCCTGCGCTTGCTTGACGATCCATTCGTATTTGTTCAACCCGCCGCCCATCGCGCGCGTCACGACGATGTGGCTGTTGGTTCCGAGAATTTTATCCCGCAGGTTTTTGCCGAACCCGGACATGACGGCGATCACGACGATCAGCGCCATGACGCCGACGGCCACGCCGCCGATGGAAATCCAGGTGATGAGCGATATGAATCTCTGCGACCTTCGGGATCGCAGATGCCGGAAACTGATGAATAATTCGTAGGACATATGGGGGCCAATTTAAATTGCGGCGGCGTGTAGGCCGCCGCCGGTTCAGCCCTCTTTTTTTAGTTGAGGGAACAAAATAACGTCGCGAATGGACGAAGAGTTTGTGAACAACATGACCAGGCGGTCGATTCCTATGCCCTCCCCTGCCGTGGGTGGCATTCCGTACTCCAGCGCGCGAATAAAATCCAGATCCATCCAATGCGCTTCGTCGTCGCCGGAATCGCGTTGGGCGACCTGCTCCTCGAATCGTTGCTTCTGATCGATGGGATCGTTCAACTCAGTGTAAGCGTTGGCGATTTCCTTTTTTCCAACGAACAGTTCGAAACGCTCAACCAGAGTAGGATCGCCTTCTTTCTTTTTGGATAACGGGGACAGCTCCAGCGGGTAATCAGTAATGAAAGTGGGTTGCACCAGTTTAGGTTCGACAAAATGGTCGAACAGTTTTCCCATAACTTTTGCGTGGCTGTCCGTTTTCACCAGATGAATTTTGTGCTCGAGAGCGCAGGCAACGGCCTTTTCGGGGTCGTCTACGACGTCGCGCGCAAGCCCGCCGATTTCGATCAGCGATTCCTTGAAAGCGCAACGCCGAAAGGCGGGCTCAAAATCAAGAACGTCCTGCTTATCCTCGCCATTTTCTACATAATGGCAATCAAACTTCAATGTGTCAAAAACCGTATTGCCAATGTAGCGGAACAACTCTTCGGAGAGGTCCATGAGTTCTTCATAGTCGGCATAGGCGGTGTAGAACTCCAGCATCGTAAACTCCGGATTGTGCTGAGTGGAGATTCCTTCGTTACGAAAATTCCGGTTAATTTCAAACACCCGGTCCATACCGCCGACCACAAGGCGTTTTAAATACAACTCCGGAGCGACGCGCAAATACAACTCCATATCCAAGGCGTTATGATGCGTTTTAAAAGGCCGGGCGGTGGCGCCGCCCGGGATGGCTTGCATCATGGGCGTTTCAACTTCGAGATAGCCGCGGTCGGTAAGAAACTGGCGCAGAGCCTGGACGATCTTGCTTCGATAGACGAAAACCTGTTTCGCCTCCGGATTGACGATCAAGTCCACGTAGCGCTGGCGGTAGCGAAGCTCGACGTCGCGAAGTCCGTGCCATTTTTCAGGAAGAGGGAGAAGGGATTTAGAAAGCAGGACCAACTCGTCGCAAAACAGGGTCAACTCGCCGGTTTTAGTTTTGGATAATTTTCCGGTCGCGCCCAGAAAATCGCCGATGTCGTATTTCCCCGCCCATTCATAGGACTCGTCGCCCAAGGCGTTTTTGTTGATATAAACCTGGATTTGCCCGGTTCCGTCCTTGAGGTTGCAAAAGGTGGTTTTGCCGTGTTTGCGGCGGGTCATCATGCGTCCGGCGATGGTGAACCGCGCGTTTTTTTCTTCCAGAGCTTCTTTATCAAATGAAGAGTATTCGGCGGTCAAATTCTCAATAAATGCGGTGGGCTTGAACCGGTTGATGTAAGGGTTCACCCCTTGGGCGCGGAATTCCTCCACCTTGTTTCTTCGGGTCTTGATCAGTTCGTTTGATTCCTCCATGAAAACCTTTTCTATCGGGGTAAAAAATGCGCGCGCAAGCGCCAATGGAAAATATGAATCACTTTCTGGAAATTCTAATTATCGGGCGTACTCGGTGTAACGGCTCTCCCTAACAACAGTGATTTTGATTTCGCCGGGATAGGTCACTTCCTTCTCAATGCGTTTGGCGACGTCGCGGGCCAAAAGGTTGGCGCCGTCGTCGTTAACGCCGTCCGGAAGCACGATGATCCTGATTTCACGTCCGGCCTGAATGGCGTAGGTTTTCTCGACGCCCTTGAACGAATCCCCGATTTCTTCCAACTGGGACATGCGCTTGACGTAGGTTTCGAGCATTTCCCTGCGCGCCCCGGGACGGGAGGCGGAAATAGTGTCCCCCGCCGTCACCAAAACCGCATAAATGGATTCCGCCTCTACGTCCTCGTGATGCGCCGCGATGGCGTTAATTACAAAAGGATGTTCGTTATAACGCTTACCGATTTCCACTCCCAACTGCGTGTGGGTGCCGTCCGTCTGGTGATCGATGGCCTTGCCGATATCGTGAAACAGGCCGGCTCTTTTAGCGAGCTTCGGGTCGAGGCCCAATTCGGAAGCCATGAACCCGCAGACCCAGGCGACTTCCTGGACGTGTTCCAAAACGTTTTGGGTGTAGCTGGTGCGGTATTTCAAGCGGCCTAAAAGTTTGACCATATCTGGATGAACGTTTTCAACCCCGACGTCCATCACCGCCTTTTCGCCGGCTTCCTTGATCTGCTGATTGACCTCTTTCTTACATTTGTTCACAACCTCTTCGATGCGGCCGGGGTGAATACGTCCATCGACGGTTAACTTTTCAAGCGCCCTTCGCGCCACCTCCCGCCGAATGGAATCGAACCCCGACAGCACGACGGCTCCAGGGGTGTCGTCTATGATCAGGTCGATTCCGGTGCATTGCTCCAAAGCGCGAATGTTCCTGCCTTCTCGCCCGATGATTCGCCCTTTGACGTCGTCGCTGGGCAAGGTTACGACGGAAACGGTGGATTCCGCGACGTGATCGGAAGCCAGCCTCTGAACGGCCATGGAAATAATTTTTCGGGCCTGGTCGTCCGCCTGGTTTTTCGTCCGCTCTTCAATTTTACGAATCTCCCTGGCGGCTTCCATGCGGGCTTCGTCCAACACTTTATTTTTGATCTCTTCTTTGGCCTGCACAACGGTGTAGGAGGCTATTTGCTCAATTTTTTGAGTTTCTTCCTGTGCCAGTTTTTCGTACTTGTCCTTTTCCTCTTTTACCCGAACCTCTTTGGTCTCCAATTGGCCGCGCTGATTTTTCAAATCGGCTTCGGCCTGCCTTTGTCTATCCCGGGTTTTATTCAGATCGTCTTCTTTTTGCCTGAGGGCATTCTCCTGTTTTCTGATTTCTCCCTGTTTTTCCTTTGCCTCTTTTTCCAGAGCGGTAGTAGCGGACATTCGCTCTTCTCGCAATTCCAGAGCGAAGGTCTTTTTGTTATTTTCCGCTTCCAACTCCGCTTCGCGAAGAATTTTCTTGCTCAGTTCTTCCGCTTCCTTGATCTGGTATTGGGAAAAAATCTTGCGGAGATAGTATCCGATCAAATAACCCAAACCCAGGGCCAGCGCGGACGCGATGATCAGAGTGATAAAGTTGAATTTAATCGTGAAGAAAATATTCATCTTCGTTACCCCTAATTATATGAAAAGAATGCACAAGACAATCAACAGTCAATCGTTCGCTTTTCGGTAATGATTTTGTTTACCCGGGAATCCCGGCGGTTTTGGGGTACGGTTTCCAAAACCTGAAAATCAAAAGCGACCGCAACGCGTTGAGCCTTGTGACGTTCGAGAAAACGATCATAATAACCCCCTCCATAACCAATCCTTCCACCGTCCACGCCAAAAGCGACGCCGGGGACGACGATAAGATCCAATACTGAGGGGGAACAAATTTTTGCAACCGAACCCGCCGGCTCCTGAATCCCAAAAGCTCCGCGGACAAAAGGAATGTCCAGATCCGGAATTCGAGAGATCTTTAGTTCGCCGGTTTCTTTATCCACCAATGGCGCGTAAACATTTTTACCCAGACCGATGGAGCAGCGAATCATTTCCTCGGTCTGCGCTTCGGTTTCCGTAGACAAGTAAAATAAAACGTCGTTGGAATCTACAAATTCAGGAGAAGCAAACAACCCTCGGGCAATTTCCGCGCTCTTAAGCGCCCGATCAGCCGGGTCAAGAGCCGAGCGGGCTTTTAGCATTTCTTCCCTGATCGATTGTTTATCCAAAACTCGAGTTGGATTGATCAATTAGGGCGAGTCCATCGCCAAATCCTCAATACGCCCGATTATAAAACAACCTTGCTAAACAGGCGGAGACGAATTGGATCGCCGCTTTATCCGAAGCGCAAAATCAGAGCGCTTTACGAAAAATGATAGGTTTTGCGGGAGGGTGAGAGGGACTGGATACCGGGGAATATTGCAACGAGAGAAAGCCAAAACGCTCTCCCCTTCCTAGGCCAGATGGGTTGGAACAACATACTTGCGGTTTATTCATAAAAACGAAATTCGAGAAAAAATTCCGTTGATGGTTAGCTAACCCATGACTGTAAAGACTCCCGGCGCTTTCAAAGACGAGGCCGCCCCCCATCCATCGCAAAAACGCCGCTGCCATTTCCTCTAAAACTAAAATCGCCATTCCCTGTCAATCCGCCTGCTTTTATACGCCCGACCTTTGGGCAGTTTTTGAAAGCTCCCCCGTTGACGCCGATGAAAGAAGACTTTTTTGAACCTGTCAAGGACAGGTTGGGATCTCCACGGCCGGTTTAGGCTTCCTTTCCAGGGAAAGGCTTGCACACCCCGACCTGATTTCAATCCCGTTTTTTATGAGTTGGCTCAAAAACGTTTTCTAAAACGAACGCTACAGGGAAGCTAATAAATCGCTTCCAAACTCTACTATTTGTAATCTAACACAAAGGCAAAAATGGCTCAAGAGTAATCAGAAGACCCGGTTTGCGCCTCTCCCAACGCCAGTCGCAATTCTTCAATCATGGCGGAAGATTTTTCGTCGACCGTCTTTTCGAGATCAGCGTTTTCCCGGCGTAATTCCAGCAATTCCCGCGCAATGTTCAAGGCCGTAAGAATGGCCAGATCCAAAGTCGACGCCTTGGAAGGGCCGGATTCCAACTCTTTCATCCGCCCATCCACATAGGCGGCTAACTCTTCGGGGTCAATCTCCGAAGACAGGTTCTTTATATTGTACGATTTACCGTAAATTATTATCGGGCGGGCGGGAGTCATGGCAAGGTCATATCCAGTTCAATTTCTCGACGGTATCTAGAATGTTTTGAATTTTTTGGCGGACGAAAACCCGGTCGTCTTTTAATTTCTTATTGGCGTTTTCGAGAACGACAAGTTCCTGCAAACCTCTCCGGCCCACTTCCTGTCCCTCAAGCGCCGATTCCATTTGCGCCTTAAGCTCGCCAAGCTCCTTTTCCAATTGTAGGTTGCGTTCTTCCGCGCTTTTGGCTTTTTCCAACAACGCCGCCACCAAGCCTTCTAATTCTGTCAGTTTTTCGCCGGTCATTCTGGAATCCTAGCGCCGGGCCGCCGGACTGTCAACGCACAAGCCCGATTTTTTATAAACGGAACAGCTCTCGCTGGAATGCAATCTCCGCATTGCATTTTTCGCCAAATCGGTAAATAATCCCATCCATGGACTACAACGAAATTTACCTTAAATTATTCATCGCCGTCGCCAGCCTGGTCGCGCTTTATTTTCTGGTGGAAAAGGAAGACGGCGGGAAATAAACCGCCTCCTGCCGGGGCATTTTAAAGGTTAGGAAACTGCTTGTGGTAGTCCGTGGCGAGTTGGAATTGACTCCCGACGCTGAACAGCGTTTCTTCCTGAAAATGTGGCGCCATTAATTGCAGGCCGACGGGCAATTTCCCCTGGGCAAATCCGCAGGGGATAGACATCGCCGGGATTCCCGCCAGATTGACCGATAACGTATAAATATCCGCCAGGTACATCTGCATCGGGTCGTCCAGCTTTTCGTTTAATTTAAACGCGGGAGTGGGACAGTTGGGTCCGGCAAGGACGTCGCATTTTTTGAACGCCTCTTCAAAATCGCGTTTGATCAGGGTGCGCGCCTTTTGTCCTTTTAAATAATAAGCGTCGTAATATCCCGAACTCAAAACAAACGTTCCCAGAATGATCCGGCGTTTCACTTCCTCGCCAAAACCTTCGTCGCGTGTATTTTCGTACATTTCCAGAAGGCTTCCCGCCCGCTCGGTGCGGTGGCCGTACTTCACCCCGTCGTAGCGCGAAAGGTTGGCGCTCGCCTCGGCGCAGGCCAGGATGTAATAAGTCGCCACCGCGTATTTTGTGTGCGGCAGGGAAACCTCCACCGTCTCCATTCCCAAAGACTGCATTGTTTTAACAGCCTCCTGAACGGAAGCTTCGACCTCCGGGTCGATCCCTTCGGTAAAATATTCTTTGGGAATCCCTACCTTCATGCCTTTGACGCTTCGACCCAACGCCTGGGTAAAATCCGGTACGGGCACGTCGACGGAAGTCGAGTCGAGCGGATCCTTGCCGCCGATAACGTTCATCAATAACGCCGCGTCGTCGACCGTTTGCGTCATCGGACCGATCTGGTCGAGGGACGAAGCAAAGGCGACTAATCCGAAACGGGAGACCCGTCCGTAAGTCGGTTTGAGTCCGGTGACGCCGCAAAAACTGGCCGGTTGCCGAATTGATCCTCCGGTATCGCTTCCCAAAGCCGCAACGCATTCTTTCGCCGCCACTGCCGCCGCCGAGCCGCCGCTGGAGCCGCCGGGAACGCGCTCCAAATCCCAGGGATTGCGCGTCGGACGCCTTCCGGAATTCTCCGTCGTGGAACCCATGGCGAATTCGTCGAGATTGGTCTTCCCCAGAATCACCGCGCCCGCTTTGAGCAGTCGGTCGACGCTAGTCGCGTTGTAGGGCGACTTGAATTGACTGAGAATTTTCGAGGCGCAGGTGGAGGGAAGACCCTGCGTGCAAATATTATCCTTGATCGCCAGGGGGACGCCGAGAAGCGGCGCGTCCTCTCCACGGGCTATTTTTGCATCCGCCGCCCTGGCCTGTTCAATCGCATGTTCCCGGCTGATATGCAGATAGGCTTGAACGCGATCTTCCACCGCGTCCATGCGCCGTAAACAGGATTCAGTCAACTCCAGCGCGGAGTATTTTTTATTTTTTAAATCTTCCCGAGCCTGGAGGAGGGTCGGTGCGCTTGCGAGGTCAGCCAATGATCTTTGGAACCTCGTAATGCCCTTTGTCCGGTTTTGGAGCCAACGACAAATAGTCGGTTTCCGGGAAATTTTTTACGGGTTCGTCTTCGCGGAATACGTTTTGGACCGGGAAGACGTGCGCGGTGGGTTCGACGCCCGCGGTATCAAGTTCCCCCAGCAAGTCGATATAATCGACGATTTTGGCCAACTGCGGCGCGAGTTTTTGCTTTTCCGCGTCGGTCAACTTCAGCCGGGCCAGCCGGGCGACGGCGTCGATATTGAGTTCGTTGGACATGGGGTTTGGGGATGGAAATAAAACAACCGGACGGATGACGTCAATCTTTCTTCTCGCGGTCCTTTTTCTTCGTTTTGTGAATTGCCGCGTTTTTTTCGTCGTTGACGATTTTCGCAACCTTGCGCGTCAAGCGTTTTGTTTTTTTCTTTTGCTTGCGGACCGCAAGATCGTACTTGTTGTCACCGGCGTTTTTTTTCGCTTCCGCCAGTTTTTCTTTCGATGTATCAATGTGTTTCGCGATTTGTTCTTTGGTGGCCATTGAGTTTCCTGAAAAACGTTTGCGATGATAGATTGAATTCAATTAGTCTGTATAACAAATTTTGCCCCTTCCCGCAAGGGTTTTGGGACGAGGAGCTCTTATTTTTGAAATAAAAAGCCGGAGGCTGAAACGCGGGTTTGAGGCGAATCAGCTCCGGCTTACACTTTTGGATTCAGCGGGAGCGCCTCCCGTTGTGGGATCGATTCCCGTGCGAACGGCCGTCGTGCCCACGATGACGCCCGTTGCCGTAACGATGATTGGCGAAATGGCCTTGATGGCGATGGCCTTGGTTATGCGCCCGGTAATGGTGAGGCGGCGGTCCGCCGTAAGGTCCCGGTCCGTAGCCCAAAACAAAAGGCGGAGGCGGTTGTGGCGGATAAAAATGCGGCTGTGGCGGCGGAAAAACATGCACCACTGGCGGTGGGTAAAAATGCACTGGCGGAGGCGGCGGATGGATGCCGAAGTGAATCACTCCCGGCCCGATATAAAACTTGATCCCCCCCGCCAGGGCCAGGGACGGCAAAACAAAAACCAGAACGGCGCTAAACAACGCTACTTTCAAGATCCTCATGGTAACCTCCGGAGAATGGTTTGCACTCTCCTCTCCCCACGCTTCCAACGAAGCGCATATACTAAATATATACGCCTTGATTTGAGGTTGCAAACTTAATTGACGCTAATAAATAGAGCGTCATGAACGCCCATGACCGTGGATTTCATATTCCTCCCCGTCGGTCTCGATGAATACCGCTCCGTCCCGATCCGTGCGCCAAATTTGCGCTCCTGCTCCGCGATATTTTTCCACCGCCTGCCGGTGCGGATGCCCAAAGCCATTCAAATATCCAGCGGAAAAAACCGCCGCCGCCGGACTCGTCGCGGCGATGAATCCCGCCGTGCTGGAAAATCGACTGCCATGATGCGGTACCTTGAGGACGTCGACGTCCAGCGCCGCTCCTCGCTTTAGCAGATACTCCTCCGCCTCGCGCTCGACGTCGGCGGTCAACAGCATGCTGAACTTCTTGTAATCAATCCTCAACACGACAGAGCGATTGTTTCCAGTTTTGTATTTTGATTTTTTTCGTTTACCAAAGCGGCGATTCATAAACTCGACGTCGGGGTGCAGAACCGTTACAAGGACTTCGCCAAACTCCAGACTCTCCCCTGCCTTCGCAATGACCCGCGATATGCCGCGCCGCCGGGCGTCTTCTCCCAGTTCAAAAATACGAGGGTCTCGCGAGCGTCCTTCCAGATCCAGATAATTGCCGATGGGAAAAAACCGGACCAGCGATTCCAATCCCGACACATGATCCTGATCGGAATGCGTCGCCAGAATATAATCCAGCTTGCGGATCCCCCGGTTCCAGAGAAAGGGGGCGAGAACCGCTTTGCCCACGTCCAGTGAGTTTTCGTAAAACCCTCCGCCGTCGACCAGCAGGGTCTGGCGATTGGGAAACTCCAGGAAAATGGATTCCCCCTGCCCCACGTCCAGAACCGCTATCGTAAGAAGACGCGGTTTCCAATCCGGGAAACGCGGCCACGCCAGCCATACAATCGCCATAGACAAAGACAGGGCCAAGCCAACCGCCAAACAACGTTGCTGAAATTTTTCCTTTGTGTCGGAACCTTTGATAGCGAGGCGATGTTTTTCATAGAAAAAATAAGGGACTCCCAGGACCAAAAAATAATAAACCAGCAACCAGGCCTTGGGGGGCGTGGGGACAAATGCGGAGGCGTATGGAAACGAGGCCAGTACTTTGCAGAATAAAAGCAGGAGCGAAAGCGGATAAGACAAAATAAATAAAAGCAAATCCCCGCCCCACTGCCAAACCAAACCGACGGCCAACGCCGCCATCAAGGGCGGCAGGACGAATAATGTAAAGGGAACAGCGATCAGATTAGCCAGAAAGCCGATCAGGCTGATCTGGTGAAAATGAAAAATCAGGATGGGGAGCGTTCCCAGATAAGCCGCCAGGGAAATCAAGGCGGTTCCATAAAAAAAGCGATAGAACCAACTGCGCTCTCCCATGCGGTCCACGGGATCGACTTCCATGCTATCGGCAAACTTCAAGGCCAGGAGGATGAACAAAACCGCGCTGAAGGATAATTGGAATCCCGCCGTCGCCACTGCCACGGGATTACATATCAGGATGACAAACGCCGCCAATAAAAACGCCTGGAACAAACTGTTGTCGCGATCCAAAAGAATCGCCGCCAGATAAAAGAAAACCATCAATCCCGCGCGAATGGCGGATATTTTCCAGCCGACGATCATGGCGTAAAACAGGACGCACAGCAGGCTGAGAAGGGCCGCCCATTTTCTGGCGTGTCCGGCGTGGGCAAAGTGAGGATACCAGCGCCACAAAATTTTAAAACTTATTCTATATCCAACCCAAAAAGCCGCCGCCGCGATAATCCCCAGATGCAAGCCGGAAACCGCCAAAATATGCGCCAGCCCGGTGGCTTTAAAAGTTTCGTAAGTTTCTTCGGAAAGAAAACGTCTTTCCCCCAGCGCCAGCGACTTGACCAGCGCCGCCGTCTCGCCCTGCAGGTTGCGGTCGATTTGCCGGAGCATGGCGCGTCGAACGCGTTCTGGAAAGGTCGCGTAAAAAGGCGGGGGTTCAAATCCCAGCACATCAACCTGATCGGCTTTGGCAATTCCCCCGGTGGCCTGAATGCCGGAAAAACGCAGGTAGCGCGCATAGTCGAATCCGCCTGGGTTTTTCAAATTCCGAGGCCGTTTCAAGCGAACCCTTTTGATCCTCACACGGTCGCCCATCTTAAGTCTTTTGAGAGTGTTAAGCGAACCGTAGAAATTGATGCGCGCCCGGCCTTCGACCGGCTTGGACTCGTCGGCGTATTGAATGGAAGACAGATCGATCAGGTGGGAAATTTTTCCGTCCAAGACTCTGGGCGGTTCCGCCACCACGCCTTCGACTGTGGCGCGTCGGCTTTCCTGAAGGTTGCGGAGGAGACTGGCGTCTCCGGAATCCGGGGCGTGCAGTCCGGGCGCGAGAAATCCAAAAGCAAGAAATCCCGCCAAGGCGACGAACTCGCGCATCCACAATCGCCGACGGCGTATTTTATAAAAAACATATCCCGACAGCGCCAGGGTCGACAGCGAAATCAGAAGCGAAAACCTAAATGACTCTGCGGAAAAAATGGAAAAAACGATTCCAGAAAAATACGCCAGGAACCAGGGTAAAAGGCAATTCATTTACCTGGAGAGGGAGAGGGCAATTTTTGAACCAGTGAAAAATCGATTTGGCGTTTGCGAATATCCACCCCGGTCAGTTTCACCTTCACCGACTCGCCGATGCTGAAGCTCTTTCCGCTGTGTTGCGCCTGGAGTTTGTGCTCGTCCTCGAAATAAACATAGTAGTCGTCCCGCAAGCTGGAGATGTGCACCAGGCCTTCGACTAAAATATCCGCGAGTTCGACAAAAAACCCAAAGGCGGTGACGCCGTTGATGAGTCCGGGGTAAACGCTTCCTATTTTATCCGCCATGAACTGCGCCTGCCGCAGACTGATGATCTCGCGTTCCGCTTGCACGGCCTTGACCTCGGCGTCGGTGGACTGCTTGGCAATATCGGCCAGCGTTGAATACAGCTGTTTGCGTTCCTTGTTGGAACATTTTTTTCGTTGGTAGGCTTTGACCAAGCGGTGCACGACCAGGTCCGGGTAGCGCCGGATGGGCGAAGTGAAATGGGCGTAATGCTCGAACCCCAGACAAAAATGTCCCGGATCGCTTTCCGAGTAACGCGCCTTTTTCATCGACCGCAAAAGAAGGGTGTTCACGACCCGCTCTTCCGGCCTTCCTGCGGCTCGCTTCACCAGGCTTTGCAAATCACGAGAGGAAGGTTTGTGCGTGTGGAGCAGGCGGAGTCCAAACGTTTTTACGAAACGGTTGAACTTGGTCAGCTTTTCCTCGTCCGGCGCCTCGTGAATCCGGTGAATGAACGGAACGTTTTTGGCGTCCAGATGGCGCGCCACTTCCTGGTTGGCGGCCAGCATGAATTCTTCGATCAAATGATGGGCGTCGTTGTGTTCAGCGGCGGCAATCGATTCCACCGCCCCGTCCTTGTCGATTTTGATCACCGGTTCCGGAACGTTGAAATTCACGCTTCCATTATAAAACCGGCGAGAACGCAATTTTCGGCTCAGCGCATGCATTTGGAACAAGGCGGACGATAGAGCGGCGTGTTCGTCGTCTACAGTTTCCGCGTCCAGCCATTTCGCGACCTGATTGTACGTCAGGCGAAACCGGCTGTTGATAACCGATTCGCAAACCTTGCTCCCCAATACCTCGCCCTCGGAGTTGAAGTCGATAAAAACGCTGAGCGTCAGGCGGTCCACTCCGGGCTTGAGACTGCAAATATCGTTGGAAAGCTCCACCGGCAACATGGGGACCACGCCGTCGGGATAATACAGGCTGGTCCCGCGCTCAAACGCCTCGTCGTCAAGCGGAGCGCCCTCCAGAACATAATGGCCCACGTCGGCGATGTGCACGCCGAGCCGATAGCCTTCCGCCATTAATTCCAGGGAAACCGCGTCGTCGAAGTCTCTGGCTTTTTCGCCGTCGATGGTAAAAACCATTTCCCGGCGCAGATCCATTCTCCGTTGGCATTCCTCTTCCTCTATGGAGTCTGGAATCGCCGCCGCCTCTTGCTGAACAGCCTCCGGAAAAGCCAGCCGCACCTGATGCTTGCGTAAAAGAGATTGCACCTCCACGCGAGGATCGCTTGAATCGCCGATAACTTCGACGATGCGCCCCGTGGCCGCGTGCTGGGACGTTGGATAATCCACGATCTCCACGCTAACGATTTGCCCGTCCCGACCGCCGCCGCGCCACTTGAGCGGAACGAAAATTTCGTGAACGATTTTGGCGTCCGACGGGACCACCCACCCTTCCCGGCTGAACGTTTCATACATGCCAATCAGGGTTTTGGTATTGCGCTCCAGTACCCGGACCACGCGGCCTTCCGGCTTGCCGGCGTCCCTCCCCGCTTCAACTCGGACCATCACATGGTCGCCGTGCATGGCGTCTTTCATTTTGGTTCTACCGATGAAGACGTCCGACCCCTCCTTGTCGCGGATCAGGAACGCATATCCGTCGGGATGGCCTTTTAGAATTCCAGGAACCAGATTCATCTCTTCCGAAAGTCCGTACCGGTTGCCCTTGAGACGAATGAGGGTTCCCTCTTGAGCCATACCCCTGATGAGTTTTCGGAACTCGCTGCGGCTGGGACTCGGAATGGCAAACGCCTTGGACATTTCGGAAATTTTCATCGGCCTGTTGGTTTTCTTCCTGATCAGATCGAGGACGCCGGATTCGGTGAGTTTCATATTTGCGTTGTGGAAAGGTTTTTTAGAAACGGCAGACGCGCGTAAGCTTGCGCCCGTATTACATCCTGCTAATATAATGCATTGCCCGTTGATGTCCAGTCCCGCGCCAAAGCGAAATTTCCATATTTCTCCAGCTTGGCTTATAATCCCCAAAAAATGTCGACCTTCCCTCAGAAAAGGTGTTTATGTTAATTGATTACGATTGGTTGAAACAGTACGTCAGCCTCGACCTGCCGCCGCATGAGTTCGGGCATTTATTGACCATGAGCGGATTGGAAATCGAAGCCGAAGAGTCGGTGAAGTTGCCGGACGGGAAAATGGCGGAAGTCCTGGAACTCAACGTGACCCCTAATCGGGGCTATTGCCTGAGCCATTTAGGCGTGGCCCGCGAGGCGGCGTCCTTACTGAACCTGGAATGCCGCCTGCCTGCCCCGCTGGAGGAATTGGAAAAAGTTTGGGAGGGCGACGCGGTTGACTCCGCCCTCAAAGTCGTCAACGAAGCGCCCGACCTTTGCTCCCGGTACGCGGGCATGGTCGTGGAAGGCGTTCGGCCCGGACCTTCGCCCAAATGGCTGGCGGACCGGTTGATCTCCATCGGCCTGCGGCCCATCAACAACATCGTCGACGTCACAAATTTCGTGATGATGGAATACGGTCAGCCTCTGCACGCATTCGACCGCGCCTTGTTGGCGGAAAGTAAAATCGTGATACGCCGCGCAAAAGAGGGCGAAGCTTTCACCGCGCTGGACGGAAGCGAAAACAAGCTTGGACCCGACGCCTTGGTCATCGCCGACGCCGAAAAACCCGTCGCCCTGGCGGGAATCATGGGAGGAGCCAACAGTCAGGTGACTGAGCAAACGCAAAGCGTGGTCCTGGAGAGCGCCTGTTTCGATCCGGCGACGGTGCGCAAGGCTTCGAAGAAATTCAATTTACGCTCCGACTCGTCTTTCCGTTTTGAACGCGGAGTGGACATTGAGGGCGTTATTTCAGCGCAGGCTCGCGCGGCTTTGTTGATCCGCGAACTGGCCGGCGGCAAAATTTTAAAAGGCCGCATCGACCTTTATCCGGAACCTCGAAAATCCGTCGTGGTGAACGTCCGCGTCGCCCAAGTGAACAAGATATTGGGAGCGCGAATGGAGAGCGCCAAAATTGCCGAATACCTAAGGCGGCTGGGAATGATCTTTCAAAATTCACTTAGCCCGGCTTCGGAAGAGTTTCAGGTGGAAATCCCCACCTTTCGTCCCGACCTGTTGCGGGAAATTGATTTGATAGAAGAGATCGCCCGCATGGCTGGGTACAATAATATCGAAACCGTCCGCCCATCGGCGCCTATCCAACCAGTCCGCTGGAAGCCCAAACAAACGACGGCCAGAACGATCCGCGAAATTTTGAGCCGAACCGGATTCCTGGAAGCGATCAATTACAGTTTCATCGACGAGACCTCCGCTTCAAAATTTAAAACCGCGTTTGGCGACCGGGATTCCGTCGCCATTCCCCTGCGCAACCCTTTGAGCGCGGATATCAACGTCATGCGCCCCAGCCTGGCTCCCGGTTTGATCAAAGCCGCGTCGCGCAATTTCAACAAGGGACAGAAGCCGGTCAAGATTTTCGAGTTGGGACATGTGTATTTCCGCGAAAAGGAGAAGGCTCCCGTGACGGAAAGAACCTGTCTGGGAATTTTGGTCGCCGGTCCGTACGAAAATACTTTATGGAAAAGTACGGGGAAAGCTTACGATTATTACGATTTGAAAGGCGCGCTGGAAACGGTTTTGGACGGTTTTAAATTAAGCGCGGAATTTGAATCCCTCGATCGCGAGTTTTTGCAATCTGGAGAAGCCGCGGCTTGCAGGATCAATGGGCGAGACGTCGGGTTTATCGGGAAACTGGAATCCGCGTTCTGCGACGATATTGGCCAACCGGTTTACATCTGCGAAATTGACCTCGACGCGTTGGCGGAATTATTGCCCGGTCGAGTGGAGTTTCAAACGATCCCAAAATTTCCCGAAACCTACCGCGACATTTCCATATTGGTGGACCGCGAGGTCCATTCCGGCGAAATTGAAAAGGCGATCCGCGAAGCCTGCGCGCCTTTAATCAGCAAAGTGGAATTGTACGACCATTTTGAGGGCAAGAAATTGCAGGCGGGCAAGAAGAGCCTGACCTTTGCCCTGGCGTTTCTTTCCGAGGAAAAAACTCTCGCCGACGAGGAAGTAAACCCGCTGTTCGACCGCGCGCTGAAAAGCTTGCAAGAAAAATTCGGCGCCTCCCTGCGCGAAGGGTGATGGACATTATGAAATTACTACTCCCGATACTGCTATTCCTTTTCACCTTGCCAGCCACTTCTGTTTGTGCGGATGACTTCCAAGATGGGCTGGATGCCTATAAACGGAAGGACTACAAGGTCGCATTTGAGAGGATGAAACCCTTTGCCGAGCAGGGTGACGCCAAAGCCCAGGCCAACATTGGGTTTATGTATAAACGAGGACTAGGAGTCACGCAGGATTACAGGGAAGCAATCAAGTGGTATCGAAAATCAGCCGAGCAGGGCGACGCCAACGCCCCACACAACCTGGGCGCGATGTATCACAAAGGACAAGGAGTCAAAAAGGATTTAGCAGAAGCGGTTAAGTGGTACAGGCTGTCTGCGGAACGGGGTAATGTCTTCGCCCAGTTTAACCTGGGGCATATGTTGAATTATGGAAAAGGAGTTACTCAGGACTATGAAGAGGCCGTCAGGTGGTACAGGCTTTCGGCGAAACAGAGTTACCCCAGAGCCCAATCCAATCTAGGTTTACTATACGCCCAGGGAAAAGGAGTAACTAAAGACTATGTTGCGGCATACAAGTGGTCAAATATTGCGGTGACGAATGGGTATAAGATGGGAGAAAAAATCATAAGGCTGATCGAAAAAGGAATGACCCCCGCCCAAATCACTAAGGCTAAGAGACTGGCGAGGGAGTGGATGGAGAAGCATAAAAGATGACCACTTTGGAAGCCGATCAGGAGAACCACTCCTTTAGGAACAATTCCAGATATTGCGGCGCTGCGGCGGACAGGTGGGGCTGGATCAACACATTTTCGAAATCCCACAACCGCGAGGTTTCGGATAAAGGTTCGGTTTCAAAGACGTCGAGATAAGCGCCGCGAATCCATTCCTCCTCCAAAGCCTCGACGACGTCCCGCTCGCTAAACACCCTGCCTCTGCCCACATTATAAATAAAACAGCTTTTCTTTAATAAGCGAAAATGATCCCGCGTAAAAATTCCGTCGGTTTCCTCCCCACCCGGTAACGCGAATATCAGATGATCGGCTTCCGGCAGATTATCTTCAAGCTGATCCGGCAAAATCACCCGGTCGCCTTCTTCAAAATAATCGGGCGTCGGTACCATCCGTCTTTTGAGTCCGGTGATTCGACACCTAAACGGTTTCAATTTCCGCGCGATGGCTTGCCCTATATTTCCGAAGCCCAGGATGAGGACTCGGGAGTTATCGAGGGACGTCATTTCATTGGAAATCTTTATGGGAGCCCAACGGCGTTTTTTCTGCATCCTTATTGCCGGTCCAAAAGCGCGGCAAAAATACAACATGGCTCCCAAAACGGTTTCTGAAATTATGGCGCCGTGAAACCGCCCAAACCTCAATTCGATTCCCTTCCCCGGCTCGACGTCGATCCAATCCTTTCCGGCGGCGGGCGTGGCGATCAATTTTAATTTTGGCGCCGTCTCCAACCATTCCTTTTTGAAATACCAGACCAATACCGCCTCCGCCTCGGGAAGCAATTTCAGAAAATCCCTGGACTTGTAGCAGACCGTCGCCGTGAACCCTGGAATGGCCGCTTGCAGGGTTTTTAGATGCGTCTGGTCAAAATTCCAGGCTTGTACATAAGGATGGGTCAAATAAATTAGAATGCTTTTTAACATTGAATTAAATTGCTCACACCTGTTAACAAAAGTATACGACTTGCAGTGTTTTTTTTAACCGTCGCATTTTCAATATCTTTTAACTTATTCAAATAAAAGGGGTTAGTTGATATATGGTTTTTTGGCACACTTCCTGCTCTATTGCTAGTAGCGCTTTTGAATTACCAAAAGACTTGAAATATCAGGAGGAATAATCATGACCCGAGCAGACCTAGCTGAAAAACTCTCGCTGAAGATGAACGTTTCCAAAAAGGAAGCGGACAAACTGATCCTGCACATCCTTGAAGGCATCATGGCCAACCTCAAGAAGGACGGACGCGTGGTAGTTCATGGATTCGGCTCCTTTCAATTAAGGGAGTATGAAGCACGGACCGGTAAAAAACCTCTCTCCGAAGAGGAAATGGAAATTCCGGCGAGAAACAAACCCTTGTTCCATGCCAGCCAGGAATTAAAAGAAATGATCAACAACGGCGCGCCTTCGATCCAGGAAGAATTCGTCGAAGATTTGGACGTACGTCGGGAATATTCCGGACCAGGGCTATCCATGGAATCGGCTCCGTAAAGTGGGCGATGATTTGTAGTTGTGTTATAATTTTGCCGGGTACAAATCATCCGCCCCCTTTAAGGTGGAGCCGCGATAATTTTGATATTATGTAACGATCCTAACAAATGTAGCAAATGTGGAAGTTCCCGAATCATCCGGGGTGACCTGGGTTTGCGCACCAGCGTGGATTTGGAATTGATCATGGTCGTACGCAAGGACCACGGAATAGAAAAGAAAGTTCCGCTCCATCCCAAAGTGTGCGGAGAATGCGGCTACGTCGACCTTTTTGTCCAGGAACCGAAAAACCTTATTATCGACCAGAGCGACAAACCCATCAACCCCGATTATAAAAACCGCCCGCTTTTGGAATCTGACTTTTAACACCCGATTCCAAACCTACCCTCTTGATATACCCTTGTTTTCCCTTTGAAATTCGGTAAGAATATTCGCTGGGATTGGATTCCCCGTCCCCGAAGCTATCGTAGCGTTCGTTAAGCTCTTTCCACCCCGGCGAATGAAAACTCTGAGCAAATCGGAAATTCAATTCCTCCTGCTAAAACTTCATTCCCTCACCGGGATCATTCCCATCGGATTGTTTCTCGTGTTCCACCTGGGTTTCAATTCCCTGCGCACGGTGGGCGTCCAGCAATACCAGTTTGGCATAGACCTCATCAACAATATGCCATTTTTGCTTTGGATCGAAGTTCTATGCATCCACATTCCCATTTTGTTCCATTCCTTCATGGGTTTTTACGTCGCCTATCAGGGAAAATATAACGCCTTCCGTTACGCTTATGCGCGTAACTGGATGTACACCCTGCAAAGGATTACCGGCGGCGTGGTTTTTCTCTTTTTGATTTACCATGTCGGCACCACTCTTTTTCCTAAAATGATGGAGGGCAAACATTTATACGAGGCCTCGCCTTTCCTCATCGGAATCATGAACGAGCAAATGGCCACCTGGTCGGGACGCCTGATTTATCTCGTCGGTATCCTTTCCGCGACGTTTCATTTCGCCAACGGGCTTTGGGGATTCTGCATTTCCTGGGGCCTGTTGATTGGTAAAGACGCCCAGCGCAACGCGGGAATCGCTTTCATGTTCATGGGCCTGATCCTGACCCTGTGGGGAGTGGCCACCATGGCGGCCTTCGCGCTCGACCCGGTTTCAGTGGAACCCGTTTTCTCCGGAGGAACCTTCTTATGATGAAGCGCAAGGCCAAGGTCGTCGTCGTGGGCGGAGGGTTGGCTGGACTTTCCGCCGCCATGAAAATTTGCGAAGCCGGGGTCCGCGTCGTTCTAGTCTCTCATCAACCCGTGAAGCGCTCGCATTCGGTTTGCGCCCAGGGCGGCATCAACGCCGCCATCGACTCCAAGGGCGAAGGCGACTCGCCGGAGGTCCACTTTTACGACACGGTCAAGGGTGGCGACTTCCTCGCCAACCAACCCCTGGTGCACGACATGTGCAACCAGGCTCCGGCCATCATTCACCTCATGGACAGGCTGGGCGTGGCCTTCAACCGAACGGCGGAAGGCCATCTCGAATTTCGCCGCTTTGGCGGCACCCTATATTCGCGCACTGCCTTCGCCGGAGCCACCACCGGACAACAATTGCTCTACGCCCTGGACGAACAGGTTCGACGCTACGAACACGACGGCTTGGTGGAAAAACTGGAATGGCACGAATACCTGGGCGTGGTATTGGATGAAAGCCAGGTATGCCGAGGCGGAGTTTTTCACGACCTTCGAACCGGCGCCATATTCACCATTGCCGCGGACGCGGTGATCCTGGCCACGGGAGGACCCGGCCAGCTTTACGGCAAATCCACCGGCTCCGCGGTTTGCACCGGTTCCGCCGCCGCCGCCACTTATTTGCAAGGCGCCAAATACGGCAATGGAGAATTTATCCAGATCCATCCCACCGCCATTCCAGGGCAGGACAAACTGCGCCTGATGAGCGAATCGGCGCGCGGCGAAGGCGGCAGGATCTGGGTTCCCAAAGACGCCAAGGACAAACGCGGCCCGAAAGATATCCCGGAATCCGACCGGTATTATTTTCTGGAGGAAAATTATCCTCTGTTCGGCAATCTGGTGCCGCGCGACGTTGCCAGCCGGGAAATTTACGAAGTGGTGTACAACAAGAAACTTGGCGTCGGCGGCGAAGCCATGGTTTACCTCGATCTCACCCACAAGTCGCCGGAGTTTCTGGACGATCGTCTGGGAGGCATCCTCGACATTTACGAAAAGTTCACCGGCGACAATCCCAAGAACACCCCGATGAAAATTTTTCCCGCCGTGCATTATTCCATGGGCGGATTGTGGACCGATTACGAAAGCGACGGAAGCGGGAACGGCCTGATCGATCATCAATCGCCAAAAAACCAGATGACCTCTATCCGAGGATTGTACGCCGTGGGCGAGGTGGACTATCAATACCACGGGGCCAACCGGCTGGGCGCCAACTCCCTGCTCAGTTGCATTTACACCGGCATAATGATGGGACCGGGCGTGGCGAATTACACAAAAAACCTGGACAAGGCGCCGGAGGATATTCCCTCTTCCCTCTTCGATCAGGCGCGAAATAAATGGGAAAGCCGGTTCAAGGAAATCAAGTCGATGCACGGCAAGGAAAACCCCTATTCCCTGCACAATGAATTGGGAGAAACCCTGTTAGCCAACGTCCTGATCGTTCGGGAAAATGAAAAGCTGGAAGCGACCCTTTCGAAAATCGACGAAATAGAAACCCGGTTTGGCGACCTGCACTGCCTGGATACTTCCGACTGGGCAAACCCGACGCCCAGTTTCGTCAACCAACTGCACAATATGATTCATCTGGCCCGCATCATCACCAAGGGCGCCCTGTTGCGCAACGAATGCCGGGGTGCGCATTACAAGCCGGAATTCGAAATCGTCCAGCCCGCCGAATTCGATCCGCACGAATACATCGATTACCTGGAAAAGAAGAGCTATGAAGAGGTCCGGGAAGAGGCTTTCCCGCCCGGCCATCTGGAATACATGAAAAAATTCGAGGACAACAACAACAAATGGTTGAAAAGCTCCATTGCGGTTTATAATGATAATCAACCGGAAATTTCTTACGAAGACGTGGACGCCTCGCAAGTCACCCCGCGTCCGAGAAAATATAACTAGCGTCAAGACGCATTAACTATTATGAGCGAAATCGTATTAGTAAAAATCAAACGCAGGGAAAACCCTCAATCGGCGCCTTATTGGGAGACGTTTGAACTGCCGAACAAGCCGTTCGCCAACGTCATCTCCGTCCTGCAGGATATCCAGAGAAACCCGGTCAACATAGGCGGCGTCCGGGTGAAACCGGTGGTGTGGGATTGCAATTGCCTGGAGGAGGTGTGCGGCTCCTGCACGATGGTGATCAACGGCCGGGTGCGGCAAGCCTGCGCCGCCCTGATCGACTCGCTGGAAAAACCCGTCACCCTGGAACCGATGAGCAAATTTCCCGCCGTCCGAGATCTTCAGGTGGACCGGTCGCGAATGTTCCGCGATTTGCAACAGGCGCACGCCTGGATCGATATCGACGGCACACACGACATCGGCGAAGGTCCCGTAATCGATCAGGACACCCGGCACAAGGCTTACGAGTTATCCCAATGCATGACCTGCGGCTGTTGTCTGGAATCCTGCCCGCAATACACGCTCGACAATAATTTTCTGGGTCCGGCTGTATTCAGTCAGGCCCGGTATTTCAACATGCATCCCACGGGCGCCATGCACAAGGACAAGCGTCTGGAACCGCTGATAAAAGAAGGCGGTATCGCCAATTGCGGCAACGCCCAAAACTGCGCCGCCGTTTGCCCCAAACACATCCCGCTCACGGAATCCATCGCAGAAATTGGACGGCAAACCACCTTCTATCTCCTCAAAAAACTGTTCACAGAATGACCGGGACCGGGTGAATTATATTTAAAATCCAAACGGCTTTTGATATCATCAAACTTGTAAGAGTTTAGACCAACAATTTATTTGAACGTCGTTCAATTCCATATCAAAGGAATCGCCAATGAAAGTTTCGCTCGCCAGCGCCTTGGGCACTTGTTTCGGGGTAGAGGACGCCATTAACCTGGCGATGGAACCTCAATTCAATAACGATCTCACTATCGTCGGACAATTGGTGCACAACAAACAAGTCAACGAATCACTGAAAAAAAACGGCGTCTCCCTAGTCAACGGCATTCACGAACTGGACCAGATAAAAACCCGGAAGGTAATGATCACCGCGCACGGCGCCGCGGATCGCGTTAAAAAGGAATTGACCGACGCCGGGCTGGTGGTGTTCGACGCCAGTTGCCCGCTGGTCATGCGCGTGCATAAAACCATCAAAGGCATGGTCGAAAAAAATTATTTCCCCGTAGTCATCGGGCAGGAAGACCATGTCGAGGTCAAGGGCATCGTGGGCGACCTGGACGAATACGTCGTCGTTAAAGACGAGAACGACTTGCCCAAACTCCGCGAAACTGGAAAACGTAAATTCGGCATCGTGGTCCAAACGACACAACAGGTGGAAAATGTCGAAGCTCTGGTTGAAAAAATCATGCAAATGGATTGCGTGGAGGAAGTCAATTTCGTGAATACCATTTGCCAACCCACGCGGGACCGACAAATTGCGGTGTTGAATTTGACCGAAAAAGCCGACCTGATGATCGTCGTGGGCGGTCATAACTCCTCCAACACGAAAAAACTCGCGCACGTCTGCGAACAAAAAAACATCGACACCCACCATATTGAATCCGAAACCCAACTCAAGCGAGAATGGTTCGTCAACCGCAAGCATGTGGGAATCACCGCCGGCACCAGCACCCCGGAATTTGTCATCAACAAGGTGCACAAGGCCATCATGGTGATTGCGAACGAAATGAACGCCTTGGAATTGAACCAGGCCGCCGCCTCCTGAAATTCATGACCCCGCCCCATTATTGTCTATGACCTCCGTTTGTATGCAGGACGATTGGGACTTTTGCGTAAAAACCCTTCCAAAGGTTAGCCGGACGTTTGCGCTAAACATTTCCGTATTGCGCGGTCCGATCCTCAAGAGCATCAACGTCGCCTATCTTTTTTGCCGGATCGTCGATACGGTTGAAGACGCGCCCAAACTGGACCCAAAGATTAAAATCCGTCTTCTTCTGGAATTTCCCCGATTGATCCAGGACCGCGCCCATCGGGAGACGAATCTTTCGCAATGGATCAAGGATTGCGAAATTGTCGACGGCTCGCCCAACGACCTGGCTCTGCTGGCGCAAACCGAAAGAGTGTTCAACGTTTTTGATTCGCTTGGCGTCGATCACAAAGAATGTATCGCGGCGGCGGTTTCCAAAATGGCAGAGGGGATGGCCTATTTTCAAACCAAGTTTGATTGCGCCCAGTTGACCCTGCTCGAAGACCTGAACGAGTTGGAAGAATATTGTTACTTCGTCGCCGGCGTGGTGGGGGAAATGCTCTGCGGCCTGTTCCTCCTGGACATGCCCGGACTTGGCGCGGACGCCAAAAATACAATGCAACGGACCGCCGTGTCGTTTGGCCTGGGGTTGCAAATGACTAATATTTCAAAAGACCTTGTGGCCGACCGCGCCCGAGGCTGGTCCTACATTCCCCGAAGCCTGATTACCGGATGCGGGATTAGCGTGGAGGAGTTCGGCTCCAGCGCTTCCGCGGAAACCAGCCTGATCATTCTTGAAAAACTTCTGAACAAAACCCTGGGCCATCTTAAAGACGCCCTCGAGTTTACGCTGGCCATTCCCCGGCATAAAATCTCCTTGCGGTTGTTTTGCATCTGGCCCCTGTGGATGGCCATGGAGACGGTAGCAGTGTTGCATAATAATAAGGACCTGCTGAATTCCGACGCTCCCGTAAAAATTTCCCGCCGGACGGTCCGCAAGATTTTACGAAGAACCCCCCTGATGTGCTGCTCGGACTCACTCTTGAACTGGTCGTTTAACGACATTATGAAACGCAGCGCATTGGACGATCCTTCAACATTCGATCTGGACCAGTTGAAGGAACGCCTGGGAAAAATTTCCCTTAATGACTTTCCCAATAACTCCAAGGTGGCATGAAACGATGAGCGAACGATTTACCGATAATCAGGATGGAACGATAACGGATACCCAAACGGGATTGATCTGGACGCGGGAAGACTCCTGGCTGGACAAGGAGCAGTGGATGACCTGGGACGAGGCCGCTGACTGGGCCAAAAACCTTTCCACCGGAAAGTTTGCCGGAAACTACGATTGGAGACTCCCCACTATTTTAGAAGCCAAAACCCTGTACGATCCCGCAAGCAGCAACAAGGATAAATATGGCAAGGAAATCCATTTGGACTCCGTCTTCCCCGAAGGGCCGCAAGCTATCATTTGGTGCGACGAACCGGGAGGCGGCGGCGACGGCTATACTCTCAATTTTCACGACGGCGAGATCAAACCACTTTACAAAAGCAAATGCCCGCGAATGGCCGCACGCGCCGTGACCGGGGAAATGGCAAAATGATTGCGCCAACCGCGATCAATTAAGCGCACATCAATCGTCAACCCTATAAGGTTGGACTTCTGGAGGCCTGGGTGTGAATAAAAAAAGTTTAATAAAAATCGCCGGATCGGTTTGGGTGTTGGCCGGCTTGTTTTTGATATTAAGAGGCTGGGAACTTTTGCAACGCGCCATGGCCGAGCAAGGAAGCGCGGCGTCGGCAGTTTATATTGCGCTGGGGATCGGACTGATCGTGGGAGGCGCAAAGGGAAAATTTGTGCTCTCTAAATCGGCCAACCGCAACAAAGCCCGTATCGACGACCTGGACGAGTCGACAATTAAAGTCCATCAGGTCTATTCCAAATCGTTATATATCATGATAGGCGGCATGATGCTCCTGGGAATTCTTCTGCGAACCTTCAACGACTATCTGGGAGGCTTTATCGTGGTGGGCGCAATCTATTGCGGGATTGGAACCGCGCTGATCGTTAGCAGTTTGGTCTATTGGAAAGCGCAACCCTCCACCGAACAAGCCTGACCTAAAGGTTTTCGCTTTCACTCTTCTCTACGAATAAACCATGAAAAATTTCTTTCTGACGCTTCATATGATTTCCATGTGCCTGACCATCGGCACGCTGTTCGTCCAATCTCTTTCGGTCGTGTTCCGTCTCCGGCTCAAAAGCAAGGAACAGGCGACGGGACTGGAAAATACTCAAAACCGCATTCACAAGTTCATCTACTATCCAATTTTAGGCCTCACCATCATCTCCGGAATGTATCTGGCGATCAACACAGGCGCCTTCGGCAAGGGTACCTGGCTTCACGTCAAATTGACGTTGCTGGTCGTGCTGATCGGACTCGGAGTCCTCAACGGACGGCAGATAAAAACCGACGCGTTGCCAAAAAAATATGCGATGATGGTACACATCGCCATATTCATTGTCGGGGCCTTCATGATCTACTTGGCCACCGTGAAGCCGTTCTAAAGTTTCGTCATGGACATTTTACTCACCATAGTCGCCAGTGTTCTCATGCTTGTCGGATTCCTGGTGGTGTGTCGCACCAGCTTGGAAGACGATGAGGAGGAGGATGAAATTGAAGAAGGCGAAACCGAAGAAATCCCCTCCACGAACGCCCCGAATCAAGAAGATCGCCCCTGAGTTTGACGCGCTGTTTCAGGCCGCCGCGAAATGCAAACTGTGCCCGCGCATGGCCGACCAACTCGCCGTTTTGGGTCCAGGCAACGGGCCGCGTAACGCAAAAATCCTCTTTATCGCGGAAGCTCCAGGCCGCTTTGGCGCCGGACGCACCGGGATCCCATTTTCCGGCGATAAGTCCGGTGAAAATTTTGAGACCCTTCTCGCCCACGCCGGACTTACCCGCAAAGACGTCTTCATCACCAACGCCGTCCTGTGCAATCCCCTGAAAGACGGAAACAACAGCCGACCCACTAGCGCGGAGATAAAAAATTGTTCGGGATTTTTGCGATCGACGATTGATCTGATTCGTCCGCGCCTGGTCGTTACCCTGGGCGGCGTCGCTTTGGACGCAGTGAATCGCCTGTTGCAAACCCGTTATCAATTAAAAGCCGACGCCCTCCGGCCCGTAACCGCTCCCGATTTCATCCTCCTGCCTCTGTACCATCCCAGCCCCAGAGTTGCCAACTGGAAGCGCCCTCTGCGTCTGCAAAAACGCGACTTTGCAAAAATCCCCAAACTGATCCCGGGCAAGCGCCCGGAGGCAGTTTAAAAACAACAACCATTAATAAAAAAAACACAGGTGGACGCAATTAGCTTTCATCTCAGAAATACTGATCCCGGACGCCCTGATAACTTGACAATTTATTTCCCAAATCTTATCTAATCCATAGAGAAGAATATTGAAATTTTCCGGGAAGGAGGAATGAAATAATGCGCGCCTGGAATACATCACAAAGATTTGTATGGAAAGACGTTTTTCAAGGACTGCAAAATGGCGCACTGATGGCCGGAGCCGCGCTGGTTCTTTTGGCCCTGTTCACCCTGGCGTTTCCAACGTTCGTCGCAATGATCGTAGCGACGTTCATCCTTTTTGTGGGAGCATTGGCGCTGATTCTGGGTTATAAAGTCTACAAGTTTAGAAAAGACCCGGAAGTACTTCGGCCCTACAATTCTAATAGCGATTATTGGGTCGAGCCGGACGTCGAGTGGCGCCAGATCGTTTGGACCCGTCGTGGTCCAGGCCACTCGCCGGGTAGGCAACGTTTTTGATTTGCAAATCCAATATATTTTGTGGCATTGACCGAATAAGCGCTGCATATTGTGTCCGGCGGCACGCTGGCGGATTTTTTTCATCATGAGGTGATATGCGAAATACGGAATGCGTCGGCGTTGACAAACCCTGGAGCCCCGTAACATTAGGTTGCTGGCAAATCGCCCCGAGCGGCGGCTGGGGCGATTTGTGTTCGAAAGATGAAGCGGAACGGGTCGTCAAAACCGCGCTCGACATAGGAATCACCGCGTTCGACACGGCGGAAGGCTACGGCGACAACGAATCCGAACGCCGCCTGGGCCGCGCCCTGGGATCCAAAAAACACGACGTCGTGGTGATCTCCAAAATCTGGCCCGACGCCGAGTTGACTCTGTCTGCATACGAGGAGCGGCTGGACGGCACCTTGAAAGCGCTGGGCCGTGATTATGTTGACGTTTATCTGGTCCACTGGCCGGGAAGTTATTTTGACTCCCCGGAGAAAAGCGATCAACTTTCCAAAATAATGTTTCGCCTGAAGGTGAGCGGCAAGGCCAAAACCATCGGGCTTTCCAATTTCCAGGCGCCGGATCTCAAGCTTTTGGGCGAAGGGGTCTCGCGTTTTACCGTCAATCAGGTTCCCTACAGTATGCTGGAGCGCGGGTACGAAGCCGAGACCCGCGCCTTGTGCGTCGAGCGCGGGTTGCAATACATGGCCTACTCCTCAACCGCCGTCGGGTTCCTCGCCAGGGAAATGGCGCCGGACGATCTGCAATATCCCGCCCGCAACGGGGAAGTCTGGTTCCACGAACCGCATTTGACGCATTCCCGAAAGCTATTGCAAACCGTTCAGGAAATCGCGAGCGAACTTCAAGTCAAACCCATTCAGGTCGCGGTCGCCTGGGTTCTGGCTCAGGAGAATATTCTGACGGCCATTGTCGGATCGCGAAAAGCCGCGCAGGTAAAAGATTTGGAAGGGGCCGGAGACCTGCGATTAAATTCGACCCAACTGAACCGGTTAACCCAGGCCAGCGACGACTATCGGCAAGCCGTCCGCGCCCTTTAACGCTCCTCAGGCCATGACTGAAAATTGGTCGGAAAAACCGGAAGACGACGGGGTCACGCTGGGCCCAGAAGAGGCCTTACGACGCGAAATCGAAAAATCCAAATCCCTCAAGGTTGTAAAGCTTCAGTTAAAGGACGCGCTGGAAAAAGCCCACGCCAAAAACCGTGAACTGGAAGCGGCCAACCGCCTACTGGCTGAAAAAGTCACTGCGCGGGAGGACACGCCCACCCCCTCGCCCCACAATCCGGACCGGAAAACCGCCGCCCCGCCCGCTTTTTCCCTGATCTTGTATGTGCTCGTCTTCAATATTCTCGCTCTGGCGGTTCTGGCGTTTTTCATGTCCCAGAAATAAATTTGCCCAATTCAGTATTGGCCTTTCAAATTTTTTTTTGTTAAAATTCCCGAAAAATTGGAAAAACTGAATCCTGGCTTGATTTTTTCCATCTTATTCCCAATAGAACGTCCGTTCAGGATTTTCAACCGGAAATTAAATCGCGCTCAAATGAATCCGCTACTACCGGGATTCTTTCAAAATAACCATTCAGAGAGGAAAAACTAATGTGGCTTGCTGAATTTGCTCATGTGCTTGTCGGTATTTTATGGATCGGTCTGTTGTATTTTTTCAATCTGATTCAGGTGCAGTCCATGCCCAAAATGCTGGAAGAAGGGGCCGCCAAACCCTACACCCAAATCATTCTTCCCAAGGCCCTGTTCTACTTTCGGCACGCCGCCTTGTGGACCGTCATCACCGGAATCATTTATTATGGCGCCGGACGCGGCACGGTGGAAGGCATTCCCAGCCATCTCATCCATCTGGGCATGGTGTTGGGAATCATCATGGCCTTGAACGTTTGGGTGATTATTTGGCCTAATCAGAAAAAAATTATTGCGGGCGCGCTTGAAGGCGACGCTCTGGCCAAGGCCAAGAGACATGCGTTTCTTGCCAGCCGGACCAATGCCTGGCTGTCCCTCCCCATGCTGGTTTGCATGGTCGCCGCCAACCACGGCGGTTTGGCATTTTAATTTTTAATTAGAAATTTGAACTTTTAAATCGGGCGTTTCGGTTGAATACCGAAGCGCCCTTTTTTTATTCCACTCTCAGAGCTTCCAAGGGATCGAGCCGGGAAGCCTTCACGGCTGGATAGACGCCAAACGCCACGCCTATCAATCCACAAACTCCCGTCGCCAAAATCATGGGGTCCGGCTCCAATATCAAGGTCCAAGGTCCCCAACGGTCTAATCCCAAAGAGATTCCCGAACCCAAGGCAATCCCAGCGATCCCGCCAAACAAGCTGATCATCAACGACTCCAGGAGAAA
Organism: Nitrospinaceae bacterium; assembly: GCA_029261555.1. Lineage (GTDB taxonomy): Bacteria > Nitrospinota > Nitrospinia > Nitrospinales > JACRGP01 > JAJDBB01. The sequence goes on from JAJDBB010000005.1 coordinate 93,329, forward strand.
CTGAAGAATGATCGTTCGCTTGGAAGCGCCCACTGCCCGGCGCACCCCGATCTCGCGCGTCCTCTCCTTGACCGACGCCAGCATCACCGCAAAAATCCCGATCCCGCCGACAATCAGTGAAATCGCCGCCACGCCAACAATCAGCCGGGTGAAGAGATCGGCCGTCTCCTGCTTCATCTCTTCGATATCCAACTGGCTCCGCATCGTAAAGTCGTCGTCGTGGTCGTCGCGGATTCGGTGGCGCTCGCGCAAAATGTCGCGGATTTTTTCCACGGCGCCGCCGATGTCTTTTTTAGATACCGCCTGCACATAAATTGTACGGATATAGTTTTGATTTAAAATTCTCCGCATCAATGTCGTCAGCGGCGTCATGAGAATGTCGTCCTGGTCCGCGCCGTCGGTGTCCATGCCCTTCGATTTAAAAACTCCGATGATCGTGAAAGGAATTGTATCGACGCGAATAGTCTGGTCAAGCGGATCGTCCTCGCCAAAAATATTTTTCACCGTGGTGGCGCCGATCACGGCCACGCGGCTGGAGAGCGTCAATTCCTTTTGGTCAAAAAAACGGCCCCGATCGATCTCATATTTTCGCACTTGCAAAAATTCCGGAGTGGACCCGCTGACGGTAGCCTGTGTGTAGGCGTTTCCATACTTAACCTTAGTCTCCTTGTATTCGTAGGGGGCCACGCGCGCAAGTTCTGGAATATCCTCCGCCAAGAGCAGTGCGTCGCGGAGGGTCAACGTGGTCACATTATCGGCGAAACGCAATTTGCCGCCGCGCCTTTTAGCTTCCCCCGCGTTCAAGGTGATCAGGTTTTCACCCATGCGCGAGATGACGTCCATCACCTCTTTACGCGATCCCTTGCCGATGGCTACCATGACAATCACCGATCCAATGCCGATCACGATTCCCAACGAGGCGAGCAGGCTTCGCGTCTTGTTTGCCAGAAGCGCCGCAATGGCGACTCGAACTCCAGTCAATATATTCATGATCGTCTCAACCTCAACGGATCGTCTCCTCTGGACTCCAGTTCGCCGCCTTGCGCGCGGGTTGAATGCCGAAAACCAAACCCACCGCGCCGGAAAAAAGCGCAGCCAACACGAAAGGCTCCCAGGTGATTTGGGCCGGGATAAAGTCCGTTCTCTTTAAAACCAGCGAAACGACGACTCCAAAAATTGTTCCCACAATCCCTCCCAACATGGAAACGAAAACCGACTCGAATAAAAACTGTTGTGTGATATCCGACCGCCGGGCGCCGAAGCATCGCCGCACTCCAATTTCATGAATGCGCTCGCGAATGGAGACAAGCATGATATTCATGATCACAATCCCCCCCACCAGCAGGGACACGGTGGAGATCAATATCAGCATGCGGTTCATCGCCTGTTTTTGCTCCGTGATCCATTCCATGATTCCGGTAGGGGTCACGAAACGAAAATCGTCCGAGGTAATGGGCGACAGGTTATGATTGCGCCGCAGAATTTGCCGGGTCGCCTCCATGGTTTCATCCACCACTTCGGGACTCATCGCTTGCACCTTGATGCTGTGCAAATGCGCTTCGTGGGTCAATCGCGCCACGGAAGTGGAGATGGGAATCAACACCCGGTTGTCCGGATCGTAACCGCTCTCGGTCAATCCCTTTTCCTCCAACAGGCCGACCACTTTAAAAAAAACATTGCCCATACGAACCGATTTTCCGAGCGGGTCTTCGCCTGGCGGGAAAAGATTTTTTACCGGAGTGGCGCCAAGAACCGCAACCTTGCTCTTCCGGTCCATGTCTCGATCGTCAAAAAATTTCCCGTCCACAATAGGCCAGGCGCGAATGATCTCCCATAGCGGAGTCACCCCGTAGATACGCGTGGAGGTGGAATTTTTGCGGTAAACGGCGCGTAAACGTTTGCGCTGGCGCGGCATAACGTGACGCACAGTGGGCAGGGAAGCGACGTCCTCCACGTCCTGGAACGACATGTTGGTCGGCATTTGCGCCTTTCGGAAAAACAACCGACCAGACCCGGCGTAAATGGAAAACGATTCGGGACCGAAACCAAACCCTGCGATGCGATCTAGGACTTTGGCCCGCGTCCCCTCGCCAATAGCGACGATCACGGTGAGCGAAGCGATTCCCACGGCGACGCCGAGGGTCATCAAAAAAACGTTGGCCTTGTTACGCCCGAGTCCCCTCAGCGCCTGAACCAAATTCCGGAAAATTCTCATTTTTTTCGTCGCTCTCAATCAAGCCGTCTTTAATACGGATGGTTCGATGGGCGCGGGCCGCCACTTCAGGGTCGTGAGTGATGAGGATAATGGTATTTCCTTCCGCATTGAGCCGGTCAAAAATCGCCATGATCTCCTTGCCGGTTATAGAATCCAGGTTCCCCGTCGGCTCGTCCGCGAGAACAATTTTAGGCTGGTTGACCAACGCCCGCGCGATGGTGACCCTTTGTTGTTCGCCGCCGGAAAGTTTTCCAGGCGAATGGTTCATCCTTTCACTCAGCCCCACTTTTGCCAGAATTTCACGCACCCGATCGCGCGCGTCCGCAGGCGTTTTTCGGCAATAAACCAAGGGCAGGTAAACGTTGTCGAACGCAGAAACTCCGGCCAGGAGATGGAAGGCCTGAAAGACGAATCCGATTTTTTCATTCCGTACGCCCGACAACTGCTTGTCGTTCATCTGATCCACCAGCTCGCCGTCCAGATAATATGAACCGCTGGTCGGGCGACCCAGACAACCCATGATGGACATCAACGTACTTTTCCCGGCGCCCGAAGGACCGATGATCGCGACGTATTCTCCCTCCGAGATTTTAAGGGTCACCCCCTTTAGAACCTCGGTGGTCATCCCGATACTTGTATAGGATTTTTTAACGTCTTCCAGGTGAATGAGACTCATTGCATCGTAACGCCGCGAGGAACAGTTCGTTTCAGTTGCCTACCCGCGCCTCTTGCGCCGGCCTTTTTTGGATTTCTTTTTCACGGGGACGCCTACCCGATCGCCTTCTTTCAAACCGGAAAGAATTTCTAAAGCGGCCCCTTCCCGCCAACCGGTCTTGACGGCTCTTTCAACGATCTTATCGCCAAGGCGAAGCGCCACAAAAGTTTCCTTGTCCCTGCGCTTCAAGGCGCCCTTTGGAATGGAAAGAACCTTTGGATGCACTCCGGTAGTGACGATGACATTGGCGGTCATTTCCGGACGCAACAGACTCAACTGATTTTTTTCAATGT
>JAJDBB010000006.1 GCA_029261555.1 Nitrospinaceae bacterium
ATGTTGGTCGGCATTTGCGCCTTTCGGAAAAACAACCGACCAGACCCGGCGTAAATGGAAAACGATTCGGGACCGAAACCAAACCCTGCGATGCGGTCCAGGACTTTGGCCCGCGTCCCCTCGCCAATAGCAACGATCACGGTGAGGGAAGCGATTCCCACGGCGACGCCGAGGGTCATCAAAAAAACGTTGGCCTTGTTACGCCCGAGTCCCCTAAGCGCCTGAACCAAATTCCGGAAAATTCTCATTTTTTTCGTCGCTCTCAATCAAGCCGTCTTTAATACGGATGGTTCGATGGGCGCGGGCCGCCACTTCAGGGTCATGGGTGATGAGGAGAATGGTATTTCCTTCCGCATTGAGCCGGTCAAAAATCGCCATGATCTCCTTGCCGGTTTTGGAATCCAGGTTCCCCGTCGGCTCGTCCGCGAGAACAATTTTAGGCTGGTTGACCAACGCCCGCGCGATGGTGACCCGTTGTTGCTCGCCGCCGGAAAGTTTTCCAGGCGAATGGTTCATCCTTTCACCCAGCCCCACTTTTTCCAGAATTTCACGCACCCGATCGCGTGCGTCCGCGGGCGTTTTTCGGCAATAAACCAAGGGCAGGTAAACATTGTCGAACGCCGACACTCCGGCCAGGAGATGAAAGGCCTGGAAGACGAATCCGATTTTTTCATTCCGGACGCTCGACAACTGCTTGTCGTTCATCCGATCCACCAGCTCGCCGTCCAGATAATATGAACCGCTGGTCGGGCGGCCCAGACAACCCATGATGGACATCAACGTGCTTTTCCCGGCGCCCGAAGGACCGATAATCGCAACGTATTCTCCCTCCGAGATTTTAAGGGTCACCCCCTTTAAAACCTCGGTGGTCATCCCGGTACTTGTATAGGATTTTTTAACGTCTTCCAGGTGAATGAGACTCATTGCATCGTAACGCCGCGAGGAACAGTTCGTTTCAGTTGCCTACCCGCGCCTCTTGCGCCGGCCTTTTTTGGGTTTCTTTTTCACGGGGACGCCTACCCGATCGCCTTCTTTCAAACCAGAAAGGATTTCTAAAGCGGCCCCTTCCCGCCAACCGGTCTTGACGGCTCTTTCAACGATCTTATCGCCAAGGCGAAGCGCCACAAAAGTTTCCTTCTCCCTGCGCTTCAAGGCGCCCTTTGGAATGGAAAGAACCTTTGGATGCACTCCGGTAGTGACGATGACATTGGCGGTCATTTCCGGACGCAACAGACTCAACTGATTTTTTTCAATGTCCATGATCACTTCGTAGTTGACCACGTTGTCCTTGATCACGGCCTTGGGGCGGATTTCGCGCACAAGGCCCTTGAAGAATTTGTCGGCGTAGCTGTCCACTGTAAACACCGCCTCCTGCCCGACCGCGACACGGCCAATGTCCGTTTCGTCGACATACACCGTGGCCTCCAGTTTTCTGAGATCAATCAGGGTGACAAACGTCGGGGCGCTCAAACCCGCCACGACGGTCTCCCCTTTTTGCGTGGAAATGAAAGCCACGACGCCGTCGATGGGCGCCGTTATGTTAGCGTAGGAAAGTTGCGTTTCCTCTTCAAACAGGGTGGCCTGCGCCTTGGCAACATCGGCGTCCGCCAGTTGAACGTCGTGTGGAAACCGGGCTTCGCGGAGCTTCAACTCTTCCTCAGCCACCTTGATTTTGGCGCGCAAGACGTCCAAATTTTCGACCGACTGGTCCAGCACCGTAGTGGAAATCACGCCCTGATCGAGCAACTCGGTATTGCGCTCCAACATTTTTTTGGAAAGCTTTAATTGCGCCAGGAGTTCCTCGATCTCCGCCTGGGCTTTACTAATCCCCAGCGGACCCTCCGCCCGGGTTTTCGCCAATTGAGCTTCCTCTGAACTCAGCTCTGCCTGCCGTCGCGTCACCCGCGCCAACAGATCGTCGTGCTCGATTTTTGCGATCACGGTTCCCGATTTCACAAAGTCGCCGATCTGAACGTTCAGTTCCTTCAACTGTCCGGAAATCCGGGCGCCGATTTTAACCTCGGCTCCGGTTTTCAAGGTGATCGTCCCCGTCGCCAAAACCGTCTGATGGACGTCCCGGACCTCGACGGGCTTCCACTCGAAATCCTTTATGGACGTTTGCGGAGCCGACTTGCCGGAAAACCGGGACACTTTTTCTATCAACGAATCGATCGGTCCGCCCCGGAAAAACCAAACCCCGACCAGAGCGACCAGGGACAACAAAAGCAGGTTTCTTATCAGATTGGAATTATTCATAAACCCAATTCAAAGTTTTTCATATTCGAAAAAATCTTAACATAGCGCATAGCGTTTGGATACTGAATGCCTTGCAGATACATGTTAACATCGAAAGATAAATGCAAAACTTGCTTCCCGTAACCTTCGAATGACGCCTTCCCAAAAGCCTTCCAAAATTCCAAAACCGCAATCAAAGAAAACGCGGCGCTGGATATTGGTTTTATCCGCCGTTCTGGTATCCGGCTTTCTCATATTAGCGGGAGCCTTTGCTTTTTTGTTCGACGAGACCCGGTTCCGCGAGACCCTTGAAAAAAATATTTCCCAAGCCAGCGGGATGGACGTCCGCTTCGGCGCGCTGGATTGGGGATATAATAATGGATTCGCCATTAAATGCGTCGACCTTGTCGTTCGTTCGCCGTCGGAGAATAGAGAGGTTTTCTCTTCCGGGGAAGTTTATTTCAATATTGCTTTGACTTCTCTTTTACAGGGAGAGGTTAAAATCAACGAGGCCACGCTGGTACGTCCACAAGCTAGAATCCTGTCGTCCCCTCAAAAAAAGCGCTCGCTACCGCCGCCGGTTTCAAAAGAGCCGCAACCGCAGCCTTCCCAAAAATCCGACGCCGAAAAACTCAAACCCAACCGCATAAAGAATTTCTTGAATACATCAGAGTTTGAAATTCCAAACATTTTCGTGCGCGACGGAATTTTCTATCTGGTTCAACCCGCCCAGGAAGGACGAGAGCCGGCGGAACTGGAGATGAAAACTTCTCTGGAAATCCATGTCGCCCGCACTGCCGCCGGTTTGCTTGAGGTTATTTTAAGCGAAATCGACGTCCAATCGGGAGCTTTGCACCTGACCGGATCGGCGGTTGGCAGGGATTTACTTGGGAAAACGCCCTCTTTAAAAGCAAACCTCGATGCGGCGGCATTTTCCCTCGACGATTTGCGCTCGTTCTCTAACTGGGTTCCGGAAAATTTTCAAAAGTTTCTGAAGCCCGGACTTTTGGAAGGACAAGTTCTTTCACTTGATGCAAAAATCGAAACGCCGCTGACGTCCGAAATGAATCAAGAATTTTTAAAAAATAATTTACAGGCAATTCTCGATTACAAACTGAAAAACATCGTCTATACAGAAACGGAGCGAGCATTTCATTTTTCTCTTTTGGAGGGAACGGGGAATTATAAAAATCGCCAGATTCAAAATCAGTTTAGCGGCGCCGCCGGGTTGAGAGTCGGCGAAACCAATTTGAGCTTTGCCGATTTAGCCGGCAAGGGTGAAGGATCGGGCGGAACCTTTCGCCAGACGCTTTCTGGGAGGGTTTTAGGCGGAATCGTTTTGACGGAGAGCGAATTATCGCCCTCCAAAATTCCAGGCGCGCCGCCTAGGTTTGCTTCCAATATCAGGCTGAGCGATCTGGACTTAGACCAACTATCTTTACCCAAAAAAGATAAATCCGCAAAGGCGGCGGGAAAGGTTTCCGGCGAAATTGAAATCGAAGGTTTTCTGAACGCTCCTCAAAAAGCCAGTCTGAAAGCAAAATTAACGGGATCTCAATTGGCCTTTGAAAACGACCAGCTCCAGAGCCGGGCGGAAAGCATAGGGCTGAAAATTCGATCCATCTCTTTGCCCGTTATCAAGGCCGACGTCGACGTAAAAAACTTCTCGGCGAATAATTATCAATTCAATAAAATTGTCGGCCAGATTTTGGCGTCGCCTCAAAAAGTTGTCGTTAAAAGCGCCCGCCTGTTGCCGCCAAATGGAACTGTCGACGCCAAAGGGAGCTACGATCTGTCCGCGCAGTCCTACGCTTTAAATCTGGACGCGAAGGGCCTGCACTTGGGCGATTACAAACAGCTTGCGGCGCAATTGGACTCCGACAATCCGCCTGAGTTAAGTGGAAAGGTAGCCGCTAAAATAAATTTGCACGGTTCGCTGGACAAACCGGAGACGGCGCGCCTCAAGGGAAACGTGACGGGCCTGGGATGGTCGTTTAAAAATACAGAAACGGCGACGCGGCTGGATAGCGTCCGGGTTGGATTAAGTTCAGCCTCTCTACCAAATATCCAAACGGATTTCCTCGTCAAAAATTTTTCGTCAGACGCATTCCGGTTAAAAAAAATTGTGGGACGAGGCAACGTTTCTCCGCAAAAAATTATTCTTAAACAGGGAGAACTTTATCCTGCGCACGGAGTTCTAAAAGCTCGGGCCTGGCATGATTTGAATTCCAAGGCCTATTTCCTGGAGTTTGAGGGAAACGGCTTGCGCCTAGAGGATTATTTCGAACCCAATGCGGCGGGAAAATTTGGCCTGAAGGGAACGCTGAACGGCGATCTGACCAACCCGGAAGCGTTGAGAGGCTTGTCCGGAAAAATTTGGCTCGACGCCCGCAAAGGCAGAATCCAAAATCTGAATGAGTACGCCGCCTTGCTGAACATGTTGAACGCCCGGATGGCTGCAAAAAAATCAAACGGGATTGAATTCGACTATTTTGGCGGCGACGTTGAGATCAACCGCGGAGTAGCGGTCACGCATAACCTGAAAATTGACGGCTCGCAAATCAAGGCGCTGGCGGCCATTAAAACCGATCTGGTCGCGGAAAATCTGGCGGGGGAGGTGAAGGTCATGCCTCTGCAACTTATAGACGCCGCGGTCAAGGCGATTCCCCTTTTAGGCAGAGTGTTAACGAGCGGAAAAAAAGGCGGGCTCCTGGAGACCTATTTCAAACTGGGCGGAACTTACTCCCAACCCCAGGTCACGCTCCTCAAGAACAAAACCCTGCTGGGCAAACCGCTGAGCGTGGTCAAGGAAACGCTCAAACTGCCCGGAGCGCTGGTAAAAGAAGCCTTGCCGAACTCCGGGCCCTGACTCAGAGGGACTAGAGGAGCGGAATTTTCAACTAAACGGACTTTACCGTCAAATTCCGGTCGAGTTGTTGTTTGATCTGGCCTTCGATGAACTGGAGAGTGCCGGTCGAGGAGGAGGGACAATTTCCGCACGCGCCCTGGTAATGGATCAGGATTTCGGTTCCCTCGACGCCTTTCACTTCGACGCCGCCGCCGTCCTTGGCCAGGTTGGAACGAATGGAGCGGTCGAGCACTTCCTCGACAGCCTGCAATTTTTCTTCATCGGTCAACGCCTGAAAATCAGCAAATTTGAGCGGCTCTTCTTTTTTTTCATCCTCGGGTTTGTATATTTGTATATGTTCGTCGACGGTTTTCCATACCCTGGCTTTCAGCGGATTCCATCCGGTAAAATCGTCTTTGGTAACGGTCACAAAATTCCCAGAGATATAAACGCTTTTAATTCCCGTCATCTCCAGTAATTCCAAACCCATTTTATCGCCGTCGCAGTCTTCCTCATTGGACCAGGATTTTTTCCCTCGACTGAGGACCTGTGCGTTCAAAACAAATTGGATGGCGTTGGGATTTGGCGTCTCGCGGGTCCGAATGACCTTCAAGGCTTTGCGCTGTCCCGCGGCTGGGGGAGCGTCGCCGTTATTTTTTTCCTTCACCTCGCCTTTTTTGGCGCGTTGCGCCATAAGTTCCGCTATGTTCACGACCCTGCAACCTCCAACTCGGGATGAAAAATTTGAACAATGGTAAAACGATTATACAATAAATCAGGCGCGTTCAAGGAAGATTCCGGTTATCGTCGAGCTTTATGAGGCAGGGGGATAATATTTCTGCCACCACAGCTTCAGCAATCGATTGGAAAAATCATAGACCCGCCCGCCCTGGTCCTCGATATAAAAATCCGTTTGCAGGAGCAACATCAAGCGGCTGAAGGCTTGCATTAACTGCCGTTGAGGACGCGGCTCCGGGCGCTTTTTTTCAAAACCCTCGTAGCGGGAAAACAGAGCCTTCAAGGTCTCTCCTTGCGCCCGCGACAGAAAACTCAACATATCCATCGCCTGCTCGCGTTCCATTTCCGGATAATAAACCTCGATCCGCGAATGGAAATGCTGGAGATGACCCAGCGCTCGGTTTCCCAGCAGAATCTGGTCGAAAATCTGGTCCACGACTTCCTTGGTTAAAATTTGTCCCTCGTTGTGTCTGGACCAGGTGGCCAGCTCCTTCAACATAAATTGCAAAAAATAGGGGATGGCTTTGCCCAACAGGGCTTGAAGCCTGGGAATTGCCTCGGCGTCGAATTCGACCCCCCGCTCGCTAAAAACTTTTAGGGCAAAGTTTTCCATTTCCTTGAAACTGAACGGAGGCAAATCAAGATGATAAAAATCGTTGATCAATTTGGTGTGACCTGTTTGGTCCAGGGTGCCAATCAAATTGGTCGAACCGGCGACCAACCACTGCACGCAGGAGTCGGGAGTTTGCCGGATGATGCGGAACCAATGTAAAAAAGTTTCGAACTGTTCCGGCGAACGCTTTTGGATGCGGAGAAGCATGTCCGGCAACTCATCCACCATGAATATAACTTTTTGGTTGATCCTCTTGATCCCGTTGAACAATTCGCTGGCCTGATCCTGCCAGTGCTCGTCCCAGTTCAACTCGCCGCGCAACACATCGCGAATCTCGAAAAATTCGGAAGCGCGGGAGTGGCGGATCAGGTTTTTGTACAGGCCCCAAATCATCCCCAACTGTTCAAAAAAATAAGACGGCTGGCTTTCCTTGAGGGCAAAGATCAACTGGAGAATAAAATCGGCGGGAGAGGTCAGAGCTTCGGTGTTTAAATAGACGACCACATAATCGTCGCGGGGGTGGTCCAGCAGATGGTACATGACGCTGGTCTTGCCCATGCGTCGTGGTCCGATCAGAAGGATATTATTTTTTCTCAGGCTGTCCCACAGATCGTCCAGAAATTCGGCGCGGAAACAAAAATCATCGCCCCGAACTGGGCCGCCCAATACCAAATCAGTCGCCATCTCTAAGCCTGCCCTTTCATTTCAGAGAACCGCTAAAAATTGCCTACTGCCCCTGCGGCGAGCAGGCGGCGAGATCTTTCATTTCTCCATTCCGCTGCTTCCTTAAAGCCCGCCAACCTTCGTAGCCGACAAATATTGCTAAAGCTATCAACCCCAGCGACGCGCATCCCAGAAAAATATTTGGAACCGGCGCCGTAAAAAAATAATACGCCTGCCAAGACAGGGCGCCAATGGTTGTGACCACCATGAAGACGGCTGGATATAACGTGTACGCGGCGGGTTTCTTTATTCCAATCAGGTAGGCAGAGACGACGAATAAGGCCACCGCGGCGATGAGCTGATTGGTCGCGCCAAACACGGGCCAGATTTTTTGCCAGCCTTCCGTCGCGCCGATGAAATACGACAACACAACCACCAGCCCTGTGGCGACGTATTTGTTGTATAGCAGAGGAACGTCCTTGCCGACCATTTCCTGAACGATGAAGCGATTGATCCGCACCGCTGTGTCCAACGTGGTGAGCACAAAGGTGTTGAGAGCCAATACGGCAATCATCGACGCGAAGGTGAACCCCAGCCCTGGCGCCATCTGGCTGACCACGTTGCCGTACCCATTGCCGAAAGCGTAAATCCATCCGCCGGAATTTAACGCTTCGCGAAATCCCAACACCGCCATGTCCACGCCGCCGCCTGCTGGCGCGACCCAGTATAACCCGCCGCCGACCAACAACACCGTAACCACCGCCACAAGGCCTTCGGTCAACATGCCTCCGTAACTGATGATTCTTCCCTGCGACTCCCTAGCCAGTTGTTTGGACACGGTACCTCCGGCCACCAGGGAATGGAACCCTGAAACCGCGCCGCAGGCCACCAGAACAAACAGCATGGGCCAGAGCGGTCCCTTTTCCTCGGAGTAGCTTCCGAGATAGGCCGGGGTGTTGAGGCTGGGTTGCACCCATATAATGGCCGTGATCCCCAAAGCCATGGAACCAAACAAAATGTAAGTGGAAATATAATCCCGGGGTTGCAATAGAATATTGACCGGTAACACGGAGGCGATCGCGGCATAAACCAGAAGGACCACAAACCAGAGCATCAGTGGAGAGAGTCCGAAATATTCTGCCTGGCTCAAAACAACGGGATACTTGAATCCCAGAAATATCGTCAAAAGAACGGCCAACGCCGCCAGTGCAGAGGCCAGATTCAGATTTGCGTTTTTATAATAAATGAACCATCCCAGGACCATGGCGATGGGAATCAAGCCAAACGTAGGAACGACCATTTTTGGTTGCGCGATGAGGGTTTTCGCGGCCACCACGCCGAACACTGCAATGACCAGCAACATGGCGAGGATTAAAAATATGGAGAAAACCGCTTTGGCGCGCACGCCCATCGAAGTTTCCGCAATGTCCGCAATGGAACTGCCGCGATTGCGGACGGAAACCATCAGAGTAACGTAATCGTGAACGGCGCCGATGAACACACTGCCGAGCAGTATCCAGACAAGCGAGACGGCCCACCCGAAATAATGCATGGCGACGATGGGCCCGATGATGGGTCCGGCCCCGGCGATGGAGGCAAAATTGTGGCCAAACAGCACCAGCGGTTTGCTGGAAACGTAATCCACCCCGTCGGCCTGGTCGACAGCGGGCGTTGGGTTGGCGTCGTTGGGTTGGATTACCTCGCGGTCTAGTCGCCCGGCATAATACCGGTAGCCGACAAAATATAAAAACAGGCAGGAAAAAATTAGTATCGCAACAGAAAGCATGGCAGTTTAATTCTTCAGCCAGCGTGACGCCGCCAGGCAAGCGCCTGGAGGCAAGGTTTGATTTGCATACTCAACGTGGATTGTGGCATTCCCCGTATAAGGTGCGCTTATTAGGTCCAGCGGTACGCTGGCTAAAATAATTTCTCCAAACAAATGGTTTCCTGGGCTTGCGGTCCGGTGGAAATCATTAAAAACCCCACGCCCAAAATCTCTTGCAAACCCTCAATATACTTTTTGGCGTTGCCCGGCAATTTCTGGAAATTATCGACGCCCGAGGTTTTCTCCCGCCAACCTTTAAATTCCTTGTACACCGGTTCGCAGTTTTCCAGAACGTCGTGGCTGGGAGGCATCTCATCCATAATTTTACCATTATGGCGGTAGCCCGTACAAACTTTGACGACGTCAAAATTATCCAGAACGTCAACCTTGGTGAGCGCTATGGCGTCGATTCCGTTTAACTCAATAGCGTAGCGGGCGACCACGGCGTCGAACCAGCCGCATCTTCTGGGCCTGCCGGTCGTTGAGCCATACTCGTGGCCGTCCTTTTGCAGTCGCTCTCCATCAGAGTCGTGCAGTTCGGTGGGAAAGGGTCCCTCTCCCACGCGGGTGGTATAGGCCTTGATCACGCCCGCCACCCGGTCGATTTTTGTCGGCGGAATTCCCAGTCCGGTACAGGCGCCGCCCGCAGTCGAATTGGACGAGGTGACGTAGGGATATGTGCCGTGGTCGACGTCCAACATGACGCCCTGGGCGCCTTCGCATAATATTTTTTTGTTTTTGGCGATCTGAAGCTTCATGACCGCGTGGGAATCTTCCATGTACTTCAACAAAATTTCCCGGTAGCTGAGAAGCTCGTCGAACAGTTGTGAAAACTCCGCGATCTCGTGGCCGTACAAATGTTTCAAAACCTGCTTCTTCTCTTCGTAATTGGCGAGAAATTTTTCCCGCAGGCGATCCGGATCGACAAAATCAGCGGTGCGGATTCCGGCGCGGGCCATCTTATCCGCATAAGTCGGTCCTATGCCGCGTCCGGTCGTACCGATTTTTTTAAATTGGGAAGAGCTTTCTCTTCCCCGATCCGAGATGCAATGGTAAGGCATGATGATGTTGGCGCGATCGCTGAGCGACAGGCGGCCTTCCAAGCTCACGCCCGCTTTCTCCAGCATGGCAATCTCTTCGGCCAGCGCCGCGGGGTCGACGACCACGCCGTTGCCGATCACGCATAATTTGTCCGGGTGAAATATTCCCGATGGGATGAGGTGCAATACATACGGTTTGCCGTCCTGATAAATCGTATGGCCCGCGTTGTTGCCGCCGGAGTAGCGGGCGACCACCTCGGCCTCGCTGCACAATAGGTCGATGACCTTGCCCTTGCCTTCGTCTCCCCACTGCATCCCAACAACGACGGCTACCGGCATGATTCGCCTCTTTTCTCATTCAAACGATTTTCGGACATAATTAGATTGGGTCGACCTTGGGGTCGTCCGGGAAATTTTAGTTAGTCGCTAGAAGGTTTGCTTATTCGGTCGGGGAGTTATTATGGATATCCATCTAATTAAAGTCAATGGATTTTCAGGCGGCGGTTTAACCCATTCGCTTCAATTCATGGACGGCCTCCGGCAGCATTGCCGGACCCGCTCCAATTCCGGGGCAATCCTCTTGAGTTTCTTTCCAGGCATTTTGGGAAACCAGGTTCTCCTCCCAAAAGGGAAAGCTTCTGCATTGAGCGGGCTTGGCGGGATGAATTCTGCAACCGCTTTCCAGGAGAAAGGGACAAGGCCGGTCCTCCGTCACCTCAATATTCCAGAAAGGCCCCTCTCGTCTCAAAAACTTGCCCTTGAAAGCGGTAACTGCGAGGCCTAAATAATCCGCCGCCCGCCGAATATCTTCCTCAATCATACGCACGATCCCGGGCCGACGGCAACATTGGGTGCAGCCCTTCTCGCATTCAAAGCGCAAGGGTTTACGCTCCCACCATTCGCTCATGGTTACAGCGCCACCAGGTCGTCGCGGTGCACGACTTCCTCATAAAAATTGGGACCGACGACGCTCCGGACGGACGCCGTTTTCATTCCCTTGATCTTGTCCATTTCCCCGGAACTGTAATTTACCAGCCCACGCGCAAATTCTTTTTGGTTTTCATCCAGGATACGGACGCAGTTGCCGAATTCAAATTTGCCTTCGACTCCCACCACCCCTGCGGGCAACAAACTCTTGCCGCGTTCGACAATGGCCTTGCGCGCTCCGGCGTCGACCACAATTTCTCCATTCGGCCTCAAGGTATGGGCGATCCAATGCTTCCTGCCCTTGATTTTTCCGTCCGAAGAATAAAACAGCGTTCCGACGTTCTTGCCTGCGAAAACTTTTTCGAGAACCTTTCGGTCCAGACCGTCCACCACCAGAGCGGGGACGCCGAAACTCATGGTCTTTTTGGCCGCCATGACCTTGGTGTACATACCGCCGACAGTCACCAGATTCCGACTTTTCCCCGCAATCTTTTCCATCTCGGGAGTTACCCGCTCAACATGGCCAATCAATTTAGCCGGTTCCGCGCCGCGCTCAACTGGCTTGCCGGGATCGCGGGTGAATAACCCCTCGATGTCGGAAAGTATGATCAACAATTGCGCGTTCGCGAGGCAGGCGACGGTGGCCGAAAGCGTGTCGTTGTCGCCAATTTTAATTTCATCCACGGTCACGGAATCGTTTTCATTGATGATCGGGATCACCCCGCGCGACAACAGGGCGTCGATGGTGTTCTTTGCGTTGAGATAACGTTTGCGATTTTCCAGGTCGTCGTTGCTGAGTAAAATCTGCGCAACCGTCAGTCCAAGTTTTTCGAACTTCTTTTCATAGGAACGTATCAACGCGCTTTGGCCGACGGCGGCGCAGGCCTGTTTTTCCGGAATGGAAAGATTCGCGCGATCCAGTCCCAACCGGCTTCTCCCGGCCATCACCGCGCCGGAGGAAACGAGCGCCACCTCGTACCCGGCGTCGATCAGCTTTTTGATCTGCCTGGAATAGTGGCGCACCATATTCCGGTTCAACCCCTGAACGAGGTCCGACCCGCCCTTTTCCCGGTGGGAGATCACGCTGCTGCCAATTTTTATCACCACGCGCTTGACTCCGCGCAATATTTCGTTTCTGTTCAAATGTCCCGCTCCTGTTTTCGCTTTTTCATTTCACGGTCCCGCTCACGAAATCCTCAATGGCCTGGAAATACTTTTCTCCGCCGGTATAAATGGCGTCGTTATGATCGGCGCCAATAATATCATAAAACGATTTGGGTTCCGGAGCGCGCTCAAATAACTTCCTTCCCAAAGAGTAGGGAACAATGGAATCCTTGGGCGCGTGTAGAAATAATTTTGGAATTTTGACGGTGGATATTTTTTGGAAGGAATCAAATTTCGTCCTGATGAACGGCCCGACGGGTAGGATGGGGAACATCTCCCCGGCCATATCCCGCGCCGAGGTGAAGGTGGACTCCAGGATAACTCCCGCCGCCGGACGACTCGCCGCCACGTGCACGGCGCAAACGCCTCCCAGCGATCTGCCAAAAAGAAACAAACGCTCTGCGGGAACGTTTTTATCCTTCCGTAGAAATTCGTACGCCGCCAGGGAATCCAGGTAAATTCCCTTCTCCGTCGGCCTCCCCTCGCTTTTGCCGTAACCGCGATAATCAAAAATAAAAACGTTCCACCCGCGCTCCCGGAGTAATTGAAGATTGTCCAGGCGGTGGGTGATATTTCCCGCGTTGCCGTGAAAAAACAAAAATGTGGCCGAAGGTTTTTGAATGGGAATAGAAACAGGAGTGAGAGCCGGAACGTACCAACCATGAAGGCGCAGTCCGTCGTCGGTCTTGAAGTACACATCCTCGACCTCCAAGCCCTGGCTTTTGGCGTCCCATATTCCTTCCGGAAACGGGCTGGGGTAATAGATGACTCTGTTTTCGAAGAAAATCAAAAGCGCCGTATAGCCCAACAGGACAACGGCGATGAGGACGATAAAATTCACGAAGGACTTTCTTTTCATGAACCCGGAAGATTCATTGCGGGGAGACTCAAATGCGCCTCAAAAAAATAACTATGGCCGTGAGCGGCCCTTATTTCATAAGGATCCGCTAGGCGCCAAAAGAAATATAATCAATTATTAGCAGGGCGCTGAAAAACTCCAAAAATCGTCATTGCGAGCGTAGCGACGCAATCCAGAACTCTGGGTCGCCGCGCCGCTGTATAGCGGCTCGCGATGACGTTTATGCCGAAAGACTCAGAACAACATAAAAATAGTTTCTCATCAACCTGTTAGAGGTCGCCTCAAATCATTCCTTGGGTTTTTGTTTGTTCAAAAACTCAAAAATTTCCAGAGGGAACGGGAAAAAAGTAGTGGTGCTTTTATCCACGGATATGTCGAGCATGGTTTGCAAAAATCGGAGTTGCAAGGCGGGAGGATGAGCGCCAATGATGTCCGCCGCCTCGCTGATTTTTTGAGAAGCCTCAAACTCTCCCTGGGCGTGGATGACCTTGGCGCGCCGCTCGCGCTCCGCTTCCGCCTGTTTAGCCAAAGCCCTCTGCATTTCCTGAGGCAGGTCCACGTTTTTAACTTCAACGTTCGCCACCTTGACGCCCCAAGGTTCCGTTTGTTCGTCGATCACCTTTTGTAGATGCCGGTTGATTTCGTCCCGATTGGTCAGCAAATCATCCAACGCGCTTTGCCCCAACACGCTCCGCAAGGTAGTCTGCGCCAATTGCGAGGTGGCGTATAAAAAATCCTCGACCTCTATAATGGCCCTTTCCGGATCGACGACGCGAAAATAAATTACCGCGTTGACTTTCACGGTCACATTGTCCTTGGTGATAATGTCCTGAGGCGGTACGTCCATGACCACCGTGCGCAGGCTCACCTTTACCATCTGCTGGATGAACGGAACGACGACGATGATGCCCGGCCCTTTCACCTTATAAAACTTTCCCAAGAGGAAAATCACCCCGCGTTCGTATTCGCGCAGAATTTTTAGAACTGTGAAAAGAAGGAAAAGCAGGACGGCGACGAATACAATTGCAGAGTTCATTAGTTCTGCTCCTTTACGGCTTTCGCACTTTAAGTTTAAGCCCGTTAACGGAATCGACTATCACCGATTCCCCAACAGGCACATTTTGGTTTTCGCAAAGGGCGTTCCAGGTTTCCCCGTGTACAAAAACGCTACCTTCGGGGTTGAGTTCGGTTTTAACTACGGCGGACGCGCCCAAAAGAGCTTCCATTCCCGAAACGGGCCTGAGGTTTCGGATCTTCGAGGCAAGATAAGCAATCCCAAAAGAGGACAGCAGGATAGCGCCCACCGTCGGGTAAAGAATGGCGCGGGAAATTTGCATGGCGGGATCGTCGGTATCCATCAAAAAAACCGAACCCAATAAAATACAGATCGCCGCGCCACTCGACAACAAACCGAAACTGGGAAGGTTAAGTTCCGCGATCAACAGCACGCCTCCCAGCAGGATCAATAAGAGTCCGGCGTAATTGATGGGAAGCGCCTGCATGGCGTACAGCGCCAGGATGAGGCTCACGCCGCCGATCACTCCAGGCAAAATCAGGCCCGGATTGGAAAGCTCCAGGTACATCCCCAGCAAGCCAACCATCAGGAGCATATAGGCGATGTTCGGACTGGAAATAATGTCCAGGAATTTTTGCCGTTTGTTCATTTCCCGAATTTCGAGTTCCTTGCCTTCCAGCTTGAGGACAATTTTGGCGTCGCCCACAGCAACCTCCCGACCTTCCAGGGCCAGAATCAGGGCGGGCAAGTCGGCGGCGACCAGATCAATCACGTTCAGTTTCAAGGCTTCCGTTTCGGAAATGGAAACGCTTTTACGCACCGCCATTTCCGCCCAGAACGCGTTGCGTCCGCGAAGCTCCGCAAGAGATCGGATATAGGCCGCCGCGTCGTTTTCGATCTTGTCCTGCATGACGCTTTTGCCGTCTTTATTCTTGCCGTCCTGCCCGCCGCCCAGCATATTGACTGGATGGGCCGCTCCGATATTTGTACCGGGAGACATGGCGGCGACGTGCGAAGCGATGGCGATGAACGCGCCGGCGGAAGCCGCGCGCGAACCGCCTGGAGCCACAAAGGTCGCTACCGGAACCTGCGATGATTGAACCTCTTTAATTATGATGCGCATGGAGGTATCCAATCCCCCGGGCGTGTCCATTTGCAAAACCACCAGCGACGCGCCGTCGCTATTAGCGTCGCGTATCCCCTGGCTGACATATTCCGCGGCCACGGGATTGATGGGGCCGGATATTTTAAGGACAAGAATTTTATCCCCGGCCTGAACGGAAAGGGGAAGGAATCCAATAAAAATCAACGCGGGCAAAACTTGTCTCAACAAGTTCATGAGGCGACCTGTGAATTAAGGTTCGACTAACATCTTCACACAATGGCGCGTAATCTCAAAGCAAAAGAAATTGCGTCTTAACCCTCGAAACCAAATTTTCTTTTTGGCGCCTCCCGGAAGGTATTTAATGTTAATATCCATCTTATTTAGACTTTGAGGCGGTTCATGAAAAACGAAGGTTACAAAACTATTTTCATAGTCGACCCGGTGAAAAACGAACGCATCCAGTTGTCCAAATTTATCAAGCACGATAAATTCACCCTGGCCGCCTATGTGTCCATCGTCGATTGTTTTAAGAGAGACGCCGTGCTGTTTCCGGATTTAATAATTTTTGTCCCTCGAGCCGGCAAATCGGAAATCAAGCATTTGATGAATATCAAACGAAAACACAAATCCATTCCAGTGATCATTCTCGCAAACTCCGAATGCGAGGAGGTCAGCCTGACAACTCTTCAGGAAAGCGGCTTCCGGGATGCCCACAAGGCGGGCAACAGCGAAAAGGTTCGGGAAATCGCTTATGAAATCCTGGCGCCGGAGGGGCTTCTCCTGCGCGAAGAAACGCCTCATCCCGTTCCCATTCCCTAAAAACCCAAGACGTCTTTTAAAATGTCTCCCCAATCTGCGCCCGCAAATACCGTTTCAATCGGCTCCATAAAAATCGGCGGCGGAAATCCTATCGCCCTGATCGCTGGACCCTGCGTGATCGAATCCGAAGCTCACGCACTGGAGACCGCCAAAATATTAAAAGAAATCGCAGGCGACGCAGGCGTCCCTTTCATCTACAAATCGTCCTACGACAAGGCCAACCGCACTTCGCTGTCATCATACCGGGGACCGGGCCTAACGGAAGGTCTTCGTATTCTGAAAAAAGTTAAGCAGGAGTTGGACGTTCCCATTTTGTCGGACGTCCACAAGGAAGAGGAAATCGATTCCGCCGCCGAAGTTCTGGACGTCTTGCAAATTCCCGCGTTTCTTTGCCGGCAAACCGACCTGCTGGTCAAGGCCGCAAAAACCGGAAGAACGGTGAACATTAAAAAGGGCCAGTTCCTCGCGCCCTGGGACATGAAAAACGTCGTCCAAAAAGTCGCCGACTCCGGAAATCAAAATATTTTGCTGACGGAGCGCGGGTTCATGTTCGGCTACAACAACATGGTGGTCGACATGCGTTCTCTTGTGCTGATGCGCGAGTTGGGTTGCCCAGTGGTATATGACGCCACCCACAGTCTGCAACTTCCCGGCGGACAGGGAACGTCCTCCGGTGGTGAGCGGGAACTCGTCCCGTACCTGACGCGCGGCGCCGTCTCTGTCGGTTGCGACGCCCTGTTCATGGAGGCGCATCCCGACCCTGACAACGCGCCCTCGGACGGTCCCAATATGTTGAAGATGGCGGACCTGCCAAAACTTTTGCGACAAATCGTGGAACTCGACCGACTGCGCCTGAAAGTGGAAAGCGACTCTCCTTAACCGAAACCGGATATGCGGTATTTATTCCTGATCGCCTGTTTGATTATTCCCAATATCCTGTGGGCACAGGGGTTCTGGGAAACCCTGCCGTCCACTCCGATTCCAAGGACCGAATCCTCCGCCGCTCTCCTCAATGGAAAAATTTATTTGATCGGCGGTTTCACTCCAAAAGGAATCGCGGACCGTGTCGACGTCTACGATCTTAAGACCAGTAACTGGACTCACGCACGTCCCCTGCCGACGCCTTTGCACCACGCCACCGCGACCGTGGTCGGCCAAAAGCTCTATGTGATTGGAGGATTTGCCTCCGGCATGTGGACGCCTGTCAATCACACCTACGAATACGATCCTAAAACCGATGAGTGGACGAAAAAATCGCCCATGCCCACCAAGCGCGGCTCGCCCGCCGCCGCTGTCGTCAATGGAAAAATTTATGTGGCGGGCGGAGCCAACAAAAAGTTTTTTCGGCTGGTCAATACGGGCGCCAACGAGGTCTACGACCCGCAAAGCGATTCATGGGAAGTCCTGCAGCCCATCCCCACGCCCCGCGACCATCTAACTGTTTCCGTAGTCAAAGGAAAACTGTACGCCATAGGCGGAAGGGTGAACGTGGATTACCATCGCAACCTGGACGCCAACGAAGTTTACGATCCCGCAAGCGGGAAATGGGAAACCTTGGCGCCTCTGCCCACCGCGCGGAGCGGAATAGCGTCGGCGACCCTCCAGGGGAAAATTTTTGTTTTCGGCGGCGAATCCGGCGATGGAACCTTTGAGGAAAACGAGGCGTACAATCCGGCAACCAATACCTGGGAAGGCATGGCCTCGATGCCCCACTCCCGCCACGGTCTGACGTCAATCGCTCACGAAGGGAAAATCCACGTTTTGACGGGAGGACCTAATCCGGGAGGCGGAGGCAGTTCCCTGCATGAAGTATTCTCGCCCGATTCAAAATAAATAGGGTTAGGATAAGCGTATATTTAGGAGAAAAATTTGGTGGAACTCTTTGGAGAAAGGCAGAACGGAGGAGGGAATTAGGCAGGCCACGGATTGGGTTCGTGAGTGGGAACCCAATCCGGTGGAGGAGGCCATGCCATTTCGAATCTTCACTGAATATAAAGCAAAGCCCGTGCCAAAACCTGACGCGCAGCAACAAAGCCAGATAACTCATTATTTTTAAAAGATTTTCAAGCTCCGACCCGAAAAATAAAGTCTCAAATTTCTCGCCCCAGCAGGGTCAAAACTTCCACACCGGGTCAATTTTTCCCTCGTCACTCCAAATAACGAATGTATTTGCCGATGAATTTGGTCAAATGTGCCGTGGCCGTTCTCGAATGGATCATCAGTTCGATCATCGGTTTCAGGGCGACGGGATGGGTCAGCACGTACCAGGTGGCCTTGACTCGAGACGCCTCGCCGCTTTTGTCCTCCAGCGCCGGGATGCGGATCAATTCGTGGTTCACCGTATCGGTCACCGAGCGGATGGAGACCAAGGGGATTCCCCGCGAGCCGCACAGCTTGGCTAAAGCCGCGGTTTCCATCTCCACGGCCAGGACGGGATAATGGATTCCTAAAGCGCGCTTTTCTTTCGGCTGATAAATGATCTCCTCGACGGTGAGCAGTCCGCCTGTCTCGACTAAAAATCCGTCGGAAAAAGCCAACTCACTCCCAAGTTCAAGATACTCTGAATTTAAATCGATCTCTACGGTGGGTTGGGTATTAAGGTAGTCGCGCTCGGCGTGCGGCGCGAATTCCAGAACCCGGTCGGCCAATACGATATCGCCGACGTTCAACAGCGGATCGACGCCTCCGGCGTATCCCATCGAAATTACCAGCGCCGGGTCGACGCGATCCAGCATTCCCAAAAATGCCTTTTCGGCGCGCTCTCTTCCCACTCCAGTCTGCAACAGAGCGATGGATTTTTTTTCCCAGGTTCCCAGCCAGAGTTTGCCGGACTCCAGGACATGGGATTCTTCCATCTTCATGCGGTTTTTTATTTCCGCCACTTCTTCGCGGATGGCGCCTATAATGCAAATTCTCGATTTCATGGGAGCAAATTGTAGCTTCAATTCGCGTGAATTGCCAACCGGGTTTTAAGAGTCCGATAGTTTTTCGCGCCAGCATTTCATAATAATTATTCGTCAACCTTTCACAACGCAAAATTAAATGGCCAAGATAAAATTAAAACCCCCTGTCAAACCAGGGGACCGTTTGGAACTCGACGTCGAAACGCTGGCCTCCAGCGGCGACGGGCTTTCGCGCCACGACGGCTATGCACTGTTCATCCCGACCGGGCTACCCGGCGACCGCGCCGCGGTCGAGGTGGTCAAAACCACGCCCCGGTTTGGGACGACGCGCCTTCTCAACCTGACCCAGGATTCGCCCGACCGCATTGCCGCCCCCTGCCCCGTTTTTCCCCGGTGCGGCGGCTGTGCCCTGCAAAGCCTGGACTACCAAAAGCAGATGGAGTTCAAGGTTCAATGGGTCATCGACAGTCTGGAACGGATCGGAAAAACCAAACCGCCCGACGATATTTCAACCCTGCCCGCCGAACAGATTTACCACTATCGCAACAAGGGAAGTTTTGCCCTGCAAAAAACCGGACGACGGGTTCGTATCGGTTTTTTTGAAAACCGCAGTCACAACGTCGTCGACTCCGATCAGTGCGACACGCTCCTGCCGCGAATCAATGAAGTCAAGGAATGGGTCCGCCTCCTGCTGGACCGGCATAGCATTTCGATTTACGACGAACGCGCCCACAAGGGATTTTTACGCGGGCTGGTAGTGCGGCATTCCGAGTCGACGGGAAAAACGTTGTTGGGACTGGCCACCACGCCAGGCGAATTTCCGCCCGAGTTTTTGGGCGACTTGTTGGAGGATCCGCAGAAGTTGGAACTGTCGGGAATCGTGCAAAACCTCAACGCGGATCGAACCAATATTATTCTGGGCGAAAGCGCCCGGACTTTATGGGGAGAGGATACTCTGGAGGACCGCTTGGGCGACTTGTCTTTCCGTCTTTCGCTGAATTCGTTTTTCCAAGTCAACCCCTATCAGACCGTAAAACTGTACGACATGGTTCGAGACTGGGCGGGTTTTGACAAGGGGCGCGTGGTAGACGCCTATTGCGGCGTGGGCGGGATCGGGCTTTGGCTCGCCGCCGCCGGGGCACGGGTTGCGGGCGTGGAGGAAAATCCCAAAGCCGTGGCGGACGCGCGGGACAACGCCGGACTCAATCGCCTGGAGGGGTGCGAATTTTTTGAAGGGCCCGTCGAATCGCACATGCAATCCCTGGGCAAGGCGGAACCGGTTCAGACTTTGATATTCGATCCGCCGCGCAAGGGCTGTTCGGCGGAAGTCATCCAGGCCGTTCCGGAAATGAATCCGGAAAAAATAATTTACATCTCCTGCAACCCCTCCACCCTGGCGCGGGATCTGGATTTGCTGGACGGCTATGAGATCGCGAAGCTTTGCGTCGTGGACATGTTCCCCCAAACCTCGCACGTCGAAACAGCGGTCCTGTTAACGAGAAAATAACTACGGGAGCGCAGCGGTCATGCCGCCTCTTTCATTGAAGGGGCGTTTTCGTACCAACTGCGGGTGGCGTTCGTTATCCGGACGACGGACAGCATCACCGGCACTTCGACGAGAACGCCGACGACGGTGGCCAGCGCCGCGCCGGATTCGAATCCGAACAGACTGATGGCCTTGGCGACCGCCAATTCAATAAAATTGCTGGCGCCAATGAGAGCCGAAGGTCCGGCTACGCAATGGGCCACGCCAAACGACCGGTTCAGCAGATAGGCCAAAGCGGCGTTAAAGTAAACCTGAATGGTGATGGGAACTGCCAGCAACAATATGGGCCAGAAATTGGAAATTATCCGCGTCCCCTGAAAGCCGAACAGCAACACCAGCATGGCCAGAAGCGAAGCCAGGGAAACGGGGTGAAGCGCCTTAAGTAAGTTTTCAAGGCCCTTTTCTCCTCGACTTTTCAACACGCGTTTTCGCCAGAAATGGGAAAAGATCACCGGGACGATAATATACAGTCCCACGGATAAAACCAAGGTGCCCCAGGGAACAGTGATCGAGGCGAAGCCCAGCAACATTCCGACAATGGGCGCGAAGGCGAAAATCATAATGACGTCGTTCAACGCTACCTGACTAAGCGTGAACTGGGGATCGCCCTTGGAGAGATGGCTCCATACAAAAACCATCGCGGTACAGGGCGCCGCAGCGAGAATGATCAGCCCGGCGATGTAGGAATCGATTTGATCCGCCGGCAACAGCGGCGCGAATATCCCCTTGATGAAGAACCAGCCTAACAAGGCCATCGAAAAAGGTTTGACCGCCCAGTTGACAAATACCGTCACGGCGATTCCCTTCCAATGCGAGCGCACCTCGTGCAACGCGCCGAAGTCGACTCTCAACAACATAGGGATGATCATCAGCCAGATTAAAACGGCGACTGGTAAATTGACCTTGGCGATTTCCGCAGAGCCGACGATCTGGAAGGCAGAGGGAATTAAATTCCCAAGCACAATCCCCGCCAAAATACATAGAAACACCCAGACGCTTAAATATCTTTCGAAAAATCCAAGCGGACTGTCTGTCGATGGACGTTCCACGGTTTCATCAATGGCGTTCATTTCTCTTTCCCCAAAATTTGCACGACCAAATTTTATTTTTTTAATGCGCGAACCTTGCGAGGACGCGAAGACACTTTACGTTTTTCGCTAATTCCCTGGCAACAATTCTCCGTCAGGTATCCCATCAGTTCGTTCATGGCGGCGTAATGAGCGGAGTAATACAGGGTCCGCCCCTCGCGCCGGCATTTTACGAGTCCGGCGTGTTTGAGTTGGCTCAAATGGAAGGACAAGGTGGAAAGCGGGAGTCCCAGATGTGCCCCGATTCGACCCGCAGGCACGCCCTCCAAGCCCGCTTGGACCAGATACCGAAACACCGTCAGACGGCTCTCCTGAGAGAGGGCCGACAACGCCGAAACTGCTTTTTCAATTTCCATATTTCCAATAATATAGAAATATAAAGCCAATATCAAACTATTATTTTGCGGGTTTCAGTTTACAAAATTTTTTAAAACCGGGCGTGCTTGGGGGTGCGAGGAAAGGGGATGACGTCGCGGATGTTCTCCATCCCAGTGACGAACTGGACGAGGCGCTCGAACCCGAGTCCAAACCCGGAATGCGGGGCCGATCCATAACGCCGCAGATCCAGGTACCACCAGTATTCCTCAGGATCGACGCCTTTAATTTTCATGCGATCCACAAGAATTTCAAAATCGTCCTCGCGCTGACTGCCGCCGATGATCTCGCCCAGCTTGGGAAGCAGGACGTCCATGGCGCGGACAGTTTCCTTGTCCTCGTTGAGTTTCATGTAGAACGGTTTGATAGCTTCCGGATAGTTGTAGACCATGACGGGTTTTTTAAAGGCCTCTTCGGCGAGATAGCGTTCGTGCTCCGCCTGCAGGTTGCATCCCCATTCGACGGCATACTGAAAGGTCTTTCCGGATTTTTGCAGAAGGTGGATGGCGTCGGCGTAATGTAGGCGCTCAAAACTGTTCTCCACAATATTTTTCAACGTATCCAGAATTGTGGAATCAATCCGCTGATTAAAAAACGCCATGTCGTCGGCGCAGTTGTCCAATACGTCGCGAACGAGATATTTTATAAACTCCTCCGCAAGGTCCATGTCGTCGTCGAGGTCGTAAAAGGCCATTTCCGGTTCGACCATCCAGAATTCCGCGAGATGCCGGCTGGTGTTGGAATTTTCCGCGCGGAAGGTGGGACCAAAGGTGTAAATTTCGCCCAGCGCCAGGGCGTAAGTCTCTCCTTCCAACTGGCCGCTCACCGTCAGGCCGGTTTTGTCGCCAAAAAAATCCTGGCTGAAATCCGTCTTCCCGTCGACTTTGGGAACCTTGTCCAAGTCTAGCGTCGTGACCTGGAACATCTCTCCGGCGCCCTCGCAATCGCTGGCGGTGATGATAGGGGTGTGCAGGTAGAGGAATCCGCGCTCGTTAAAAAATTTGTGAATGGCCCAGGCCAGGCGATTTCGCACGCGCATCACCGCGCCCATGGTGTTGGTGCGCGGACGCAAATGGGCGATCTCGCGCAAAAACTCGAAGGAATGCCGCTTCTTTTGCAGGGGGTATTTTTCCGGATCGGCGGTCCCGTAAACCTTCAACTCAGCAACCTGCAACTCTACGGACTGGCCCTTGGCGGGGGATTCCACCAGGTTCCCCAACAGGTCCACGCAACTACCCGCGGTCAATTGATGAGTCAACTCCTCGTAGCCGGGAAGGTTGGCGTCGATGATGGCTTGCAGATTCTTCAAACACGATCCGTCGTTGACTTCCAAAAATGAAAAACCGCCCTTGGAATCGCGACGCGTGCGCACCCATCCCTGGACCCGAATATTTTCCATTGCCCCTCCACTTTCGAGAAGAGCCTTTATTTTTTGTCGTTTAATTTTCGCCATAATCCTTTGTCTTTTTTAAAAGTTTACCATGAAACCGCAGTTGAGCCAGCGGGAAAAACCGTCGTTGCGGGAGACGCCGAGGACGTGGACCGCATTGACATCAAGTGTCTTTTTGGTTATTTTAAATTCCGGCTTTAATGAAGCCAATCCTGTTCCGGCCCTTCGTTCCAAACCGGGCCGTCCCGCCGCAAATTCTTTTAACTTGGGTGAGTGTATTGTTTATTTTCGGGAATTTTTTACAAGCCACCGCGACCGTCCTCGACATGGCATTGACCCTGTATATGTGGATCATTATTATTCGGGCGTTGCTTTCCTGGGTGAATCCCGATCCCTACAACCCCATCGTTCAGTTTTTACACCGCGCCACCGACCCCTTGATGGACCGGATACGTCGCGTACTTCCCATGTCCGGAATGGGGATAGATTTTTCTCCAATCATCGTCATCATGGGAATTTTCTTTTTAAGAATTTTTGTGGTGCAAACGCTCAGCCAGATCGCCATGCAAATGCAATAGCCCTCCCCAGTATTTCGCCATGTCTTTAAATGTCAAAGAAGTCGATGGAGGCGTCCAGTTTTCCGTTACGGTTCAACCGCGTTCTTCCAAAAACCTTCTGGTCGGCGTATACAATGATACCCTGAAAATCAAATTAACCTCTCCGCCCGTTGAAGGGGCGGCCAATAAAATGTGCGTTAAGTTTCTGGCCAAAGTTCTTGGCGTGAGTCCTTCCCGCGTTTCAATCATTCTAGGCCAGACGAGTAAACATAAAACCATTCAAATCGATTCCATGAACAAAGAAAATTTTTTGCAAACCATTCAACCCGCCTTTTCCCCGGCGACAGATGGAGATAAAAAGACCCATGCTTAAAACTATTGAATACGTCGACGGCGTGGTACGCATGATCGATCAAACCAAACTTCCGCTGGAAAGCGTTTTCGTCGATTGCCGGACCATTGAGGACGTCGGGAGCGCGATCAAAACCATGGTCATTCGCGGCGCGCCCGCTATCGGTGTGGCGGCGGCCATGGGGGTGAGTCTGGGCGCGGAAGCTATCTCCGCAGAAAACTTCGACGACTTTTTTTCGCAATTGGAAAAGCAGTGCGAGGAGTTAGGCCGGTCGCGTCCCACCGCCGTCAACCTGGCGTGGGGAATCGAACGGATGAAGCGTGTTGCTCAGGAGAACAATAATCTGCCTCTTCCCAAATTGAAAACGCTGTTGCGCGACGAGTCTATCAGAATCTGCGAAGAGGATATCGAAATCAACAAGGCCATGGGCCGTCACGGTCAGGCTTTGATTGAAAAGGGGCAAACGGTATTGACCCATTGCAACGCCGGCGCTCTGGCCACGGCGGGCTATGGCACGGCGTTGGGCGTGATACGCGCCGCGATGGAAGCGGGAAAAAATATAAACGTGATGGCCAACGAAACCCGCCCTTTCCTACAGGGCGCACGGCTCACGGTGTGGGAACTTAAAGAGGACAACATTCCCGTCACATTGATCACCGACAACATGAGCGGGTTTTTCATGAAGAAAAAGGCGATCGATTGCGTGGTGGTCGGCGCGGACCGCATCGCCGCCAACGGCGACGTGGCCAACAAGATAGGTACTTATATGGTTGCGACGCTGGCAGAGAAACATAAAATTCCGTTCTACGTCGCCGCTCCCATTTCCACGCTCGACATGTCCCTGGCTTCGGGAGACCTGATCCCTATCGAGGAGCGCAGTCCCGAAGAAGTGACGTCTGTCCAAAACCAACGCATCGCTCCCGAGGGCACGAACGCGGCCCATCCGGCTTTCGACGTGACGCCCAACGACATGATCTCCGCCATCATCACGGAAAAAGGCGTCGCACGTCCACCCTTTGTCGAATCGCTGAAGAGGCTGGCCGAACAAAAATGAAGGCCATGATTCTGGCGGCGGGATTCGGCGAGCGCCATACGCCGCTGACGCGCTGTACTCCCAAGCCGATGTTCCCGGTGATGAACCGCCCCATTCTGGAACATACTCTGCGTTATCTCAAGTCGCACGGCTTTAGAAAAATCGTCGTCAACCTGCACCACCTTCCCGACGCGGTGATGGATTATTTTGGCGACGGAAGCTCGCTCGGACTCGACGTCGTATATTCCAGGGAGCCGGAAATTTTGGGGACGGCGGGGGGAATCAAGCTGGCGCAGTCGCATCTGGACGACGGAACATTTTTAGTCGTCAACAGCGATATCCTGACAGACGTCGATCTGGGCGCCATGCTAGAATTCCATCAATCCAACCGCTCGCGCCTGACCCTGGCGCTGACTCCAACCCCATCGGCAGAAACCCACGACCCCATCGAGTTAGACCCGACCGGTCGCATCGTTCACTTCGTCGGAGCCTCTTCAATAAATATTCCGGAATTAACTTCCCGCTGGACGTTTTCCGGAATTCAAATCATGGAGCCGGAAATTTTTGAGCGCATTCCTGAAGGGCGTTTTTGCGGAACCACGGACGAAATTTTTCCGGCGATGGTGGAGGAAGGCGTCAATGTGTTTGGATACGTTCACGAAGGCTATTGGCGGGACATGGGAACGCGCGCGGGCTACCTGCAACTGCACCGCGATATTTTCGACGGCGCCGCGCGGCTGGTGGAGGCTACCGGGCTGGAAGAAAATGCCCAGACCTTTATCGGAAAAAATTGCAACATCGCGCCCGACGCGCAGGTCGGTCCTTATGCGATTCTGGGCGATGGATGCACGGTAGGCGACGGCGCTCGAATCGTAAATTCCGTTTGCTGGGAAAACGCGGTCATTGGCGCCCGCGCCCTGGTTCAGGACTCCATCCTCGGTAAAGGGGCGCGGGTCCTGGACGGCACGCAGGTCGACGATCAATCTTTGACAGCCGAGGCTACATAAAACGCGCAAAAAAAACCGCCGAAGGAAAATCCCCCCGGCGGCCTTCCCTACTTTTCTTTCTATAACAATTTGTGAGCGCTCAGGGTCATCTCGCTGACCACGACTTTGCCGTCCTGTAAATCGATGATGCGACGTTGTTCCGGCAGGTCCGCCTCGCCGACGCGAGTATAAGCGTCGGTATAACTCTCCACGTTTTTAACGCCCTTGTTCTCCGGATGGAGGTAGAACACCGAATACTTGCTGGTCAAAAACTTTCCATCCACATTTTTAACGCTGTCTTCGATGTTGATTGAAAATGAAAAGCGCGGCGTGGCGCGGTTGATCTGCCGAATCCTGCCTTCCTTGATCCGGTAAAAGGAACTCATGCCGTCGCCGCCCATGTTGACAATGCGTCCCAGGGGATGCGAACCGTCGTCCCCAAAACTCAATTTATACTTACCGTCGGACTCGTCGAAAGAACGCGGACCTCGGTGCATGGCGATGGATGCCAGGTTTTCAGACGCGAATTCCTTATGGGATTCCCCTTCCAAACTCGACTCGATCTCTTTGGGACCCTTGACGGTTACGGTTCCTTTCTCTTCTTTACCGTTGATGTTGACGCAGACGTCCGCGCTGAACCCCTTGAATCCTTCGGGCCATCGGGCGGTATTGGAAAAAACTTCGCTCATCGCCGTTCGCGCTTCCGCGTCGTCGTCTGCGACGGTTGCCACATCCTCCGGCTTTGTGTAGGTTGTCATTTTTAGCGCTCCTATTATAAATTCATTCAGCTTAATAAATATCAACCGCCGCCCATCTACTGATCGCTTCAATAGGAACGGAACGACGTTTCCTTCGCCGCCTGTCGCGCCGGAGGAATTTCGGGAAAGTGGAACTTAATAATAAATTTCCACCTTGGCGTTCTTTTTAATGTCTTCCAGGTATTTGGCGATGAGGGTTTTGGCTTCCTGAGTGTACAAGTACCTCTGAATCGATCCCTTGACGTCCTCAAAGGGAGCGTACTCCGCGGCTTTGACCTCGTTCAGTTTGATGATGTGATAGCCGAATCCCGTTTCAACGACGCCGCTCGTCTCCCCGGGTTTTAGGGCGCCGACCGCCGCGTCGAACTCGCCGGGAAAGACGCCCTTGTAGATGAAGTCCAAATCGCCGCCGGAATTAACGCTGGCGAGATCCTCGGAATATTTTTTAGCCAACGCGTCAAAATCCGCGCCGCCCTTGGCTTCTTCAAGAACCAGGTCTATCCTCTTCCTGGCCTCCTTACTGTGCTCCTCCCTCTTCGCCTCCAATTCCTCGGGGGCAACTGATTTCAGTTTGTCCGGCGGAAAATGGAACATAAAAATGTGTTGAACTCGAAAGGCCTCGGGCCGGAAAAAACTTTCCTTATTATCGTCGTAAAACTTTTGAACGGATTTGTCGTCGATATCGATTTGCCCTTCCACCTGCTTGCGGAGGATAGAGTGCGAAACGGTATCGATCTCAATGGACTTTTTAATTTCGTCAAGATCGATCCCTCTTTGCTCCAAAGCTTTATTAAATTCCGCTTCGTTGGCGTAACCGGCCTTTAATTTTTCCAACTCCTCGTTGACGACGTCCTTTGAGACCTGCTGATCTTTTCCCTGGCCCTTTTGGTACAAAATTTCCCGGACAATTTCCTTGTCAACGATGTCCCGGATAATTTCGATGCTTTGTTTTTTATCGATTTTCTTTTTAACCAGCTTCACGACCCGGTTGAATTCGAATTTCACAAACTTCGAGTTAATTTCAACTCCGTTAACGCGAGCCACAACGTCGGGAATACCCAGCCCTTCGGTAGAGTCCTTTTCAAAATAAGGCTCGGCGCCAGACGCCGCTTCCCCAAAAACAAACAAGCAAAAAATAAAAACCAAACTCCAGGATGGCAACAAAGACCTTTGCATGCAAAACGCTCCACAGTAGCTGATGTTATCGATATGATATCTACAAGTTTTATATACCAAACGCCGCCATAAAAGCAACACCGCTTCCCGGTAAAGCCCAAAATCCTTGTAATTCTCAGGAAACAGCAGTTTAATGATGGCAGCAAAACCCTATAAAGTTTTTTCAATTGAAAGACATTTTAGTCGGCATGAAACGCGAAACGCCCGCCCCTGAAACCAATCATCTCCCCTGCCGAATTTGCGGCGACAGCAAGCGCAGGCAATATTACGAGGCCCGGGAGACCCTGTTTGGACTGGGCGACAAGTTTCCCTACTTCAAATGTAACGCCTGCGGGTGCCTGCAAATCGCCGAAATTCCGGAAGAGATGTCGCGGTTCTATCCCCAAAAATATCACGATTTTTTTAGCCAGGACCATCCGGGCGCCAAACAAAACCCACTGGTCCGCTTTGCCAAAAACCGCAGGGACCGTTATGCGGCTTTAAACCGAGGCATTCTTGGGCGCTGGCTTTATTCCCGGCATCCCGTCATGCCCTTGCGTTCCTTATCCCATATTTCTTTAGGATTCGACGCGCAAATTTTGGACGTGGGTTGCGGTCGGGGCGGGTTACTGTATTCGCTCCGCCAAATGGGATTCAAAAACCTCTTGGGAGTCGACGCCTTTATCAAGGAAGACATTTCATATAAAAATGGATTGCGCGTTCGGAAATGTTCGCTTCAGAAGGCAACAGGCCTCTGGGACCTTGTCATGTTCCACCACTCCTTTGAACATATAGAGGATCAGTTAAAAACTCTCCAATCCGCCGCCTCTTTATTGTCCGAGAATGGCGTTTGCCTCATTAGGATCCCGCTGTCATCCTCTCATGCCTTCGAAGAATACGGGGTCGACTGGATCCATCTGGACGCGCCCAGACATTTTTTCCTACACACGTCAGACAGTTTCAAGCTCCTGGCGAAAAAAGCCGGGTTGCAAATATTTAAAACCGTTTACGATTCCGGGGAATTTCAGTTTTTGGGAAGTGAACAATGTCGTCGGGGGATTCCCTACGTTTCCGAGCAGTCTTACTGTCTGAATCCTGAAGGATCAATATTTACTCGATCGGAAATAGACTTTTTTAAACAACGGGCCGCCGAATTGAACGCCGAACAAAAGGGCGACCAGGCGGCATTTTTTTTAACGCGAGCCTAAACCGCTATTCAAATCTATGAACCATGATTCAAAAATTTTAATCGTGGACGACGACGAGGACAACGCTCGCATTCTGGAACATTTTTTAAAACGCGTTTGCGCCAACGTTGTCGTTACGGGCGACGGCTCGAAGGCTCTGGAATTTTTGGCCCAGGAACCCTATTTGGCTGTCTTTACCGATTGGATGATGCCAGAGATGGACGGCGCGGAACTGATTCGTAAAATCCGCGAGGAGGTTCAACCCGCGCCCTTGATCGTCCTGATGTCCGCAAAGGATAAAAAACGGGCGCGCAAACAGGCTCTACAAATTGGCGCGGATGAGTTTTTCGGCAAACCCTTCAATCCCGACGACGTCGCTTCCTTCCTGGAAAAATGTTTGGAAAAACAAAAGCGTCCACCATCGTAAAATCCCTCCGATTTGGTTTGCTTCGCCCGGTCAGGACAATTACCAACTCATTCCCGGCGCACCAGCCAACCTTCTCCCAACAGCGCCAGGGCGGCCAATAAAAGAAATGGACCCGCCATAGGAAAGTTCCCATCCTGCGGATCAGCCGCCATGGAATCCTTCGAATCGATAATTTTTAGAGACGCTCCATCCAGCAATTGCTGTATTTCCTCGGGAGATATTTTTTGCGGACGCGATTCCTCCGTATCCAAGTTCACGGTAAAAAAACCGATCGGCGATACTCCAGGGTCGGGCCGGTTTGAAACGCGTTCAGACGCGGATTCCAAATTATTTTTTGAAGCGGGATAAACTTTGTAGACTCCTGGAATGGCCGTATCCTTAAAAAGCGACGCGCTTCCATCGGCAACCGTAAACGCCTTAAACGCTCCCGTCGGGGTTTCAACCAACCCCGGTTCGCCTTCATCCTCCCAACGATACGTTTCACCGATCAATAAATCCTTACGCGTGATCGCGCCCAAACCGCGAGCCGCGTATTTCACCCAGCGCTGTATCCAGGGCAGGAACGTAGGCTGAATCGGAAACTCGTTCCAGTCCCGGTCCAGAGTGGAAGCGAAGAGAATCGTTTTCCCCTCGCCATAAGTCGATTCGATCAATGCAGGGGTCCCATTCGAAAAACTTATCGGAACGGACAGGCTTTTGCCTTCCCTCGGGGACGAACTAAAAATTGAGTGAAAACGAATCGCCTCCATTTGGCTCCGAATTTTGGCGCCGAAAACTTTCAATGCCGGATGCTTCTTATCCTTCAGCTTCATGCGGAACGGTTCGTGGCCTGCGCCAACCTGGTTGAGAGCGTCAAGCGTTACCGGGAAAAGAGCTCCCAGCTTTTCATTGAAAAACCCGGGGTCCACTTTATCGCCCAGGGAAACGATCAGACCGCCTCCCTGCAAAACAAACTTTTCAATTTGCCGTTCGTAATCAAACGGCAACTCGTTCACGTTGCAAAGCAGAATCACGGAAAATTTCCCAAGGTCGCGGCGCGGAAGTTCCGCAAGAGTGGAGATCGTCGGCTCTATATCGGCCGTCGACGCGGCGAAAGGATTTAGAGCCCGCTCCAGGTAAAAGGTTTCGCTCTGATGCGCCACTGTATCGGGATCCCCGTCCACTATCAGAACGTTCAACTTTTGCTTCGGCTGGTAAATAAAATAACGACGGTTGTCTTCGTTTAAAGCGTCCTCGCCAATTTCCACGCGTCCCTCCAGAGGTCCGTCTTCCTGCAGAGGGATGGAAAACTCCACCTCGGAAGTGGGGCCGGATAGCGCCTCGATCCAGCGATCTTTAATCTTCTTACCGTCCACCCAAAGGGAAACCGGCAGACGGGACAAAAGTTTTTCCGGAAGCAGGTTGGCGATTTTGGCCTTGATCCGGACGGTCCGACGGTTTGCAAGAAATTCCTGACCGACCTCGACTCCCTGAATCGCGGCGCGGTTGGTTCCCGAGCTTTCCGGAGAAAAATCCACCACATTAATATTAACCGGCGGAACGTGGGATAGGATTTCTGGAAACTCTTCTTCCGTCCATCCGTTTTTGGCGAGGTCCGTTAAAATAAAAATCCGTTTGATTTCTTGCGGCGAGGACTCAAGCAGGTCAAGAGCTTCTTTGACCGCCGGTCCGATCTGAGTCGTCGCAAAGGAAACCTGGGTCGATTCAATCTTTTGCCCGAGCGTTTGCCGGTCCGCGCCCCAGCCTTGCAAGCGGCGGGCGGGCGTGGACGCCAACGCCAATCCCACGGCGTTGCTGGCCGGCATTTCCCCAATGGCGTTGGTCAAATAATCGGCGGCCAGTTCGAACCGGCTTTTGCCGTCGACGGCCAGACGCATGCTGTAGGAGTCGTCCAAAATGAAAACATTGGCCGCCGGCTTGGAAGCAAGGAAGACCTCGTTTCCCGTGAAAGAGAAAATCGGGTGCGCCAGACTCAAACTCAACCCGGCCACGGCCAGGCATCGAAACAATAAAAGTAGCCAACGGTTGGGGCGGGAGCGGCGTATCGATCTTTTGTGCGACGATCGCAACAAATAAACGGCGGAAAATTTTATATGCGTTACCTGCCTTTTCGTCAGCAAGTGAACCAGAACAGGCAGGCCGATCCCCAAAAGTCCGAGCAGAAAAAGCGGCGATATAAAATTCAGGCTCATTGCTTGTTCAGGCTGTTGCGTTTCAGGAGGTAGTAGCTCAAGGCCTGCTCCAGCGGTTCCGAGGTCTGTAAAAACTCGTAATCGACGCCCAACGAAGCGCAAGTTTTCTTGTAAGCGCCGATTTGATTTTGAATCGCTTCCCGGTAGCTCTCCCGAATCTCGTAAGGGTCCAGCCCAATCGGCGGATCGTCTTCCAACGACTCAAAAACGATCTCGCCTTCAAAAGGAAGACTCGTTTCGTCAGGATGCAGGACGTGAAACAGGACGACTTCCACTCCTCGCGCCCGCATCAATTTCAGGTTTTTTTCCAGGTCGTCGTGCTTAAAGAAAAGGTCCGAAATTAAAATTGCCAGGCTCCGCCCAGGGAGCCGCTCGATTACCTGGCCCACGGCTTTTCCAAAGCCAGTATTTCCGCTAGGTTCCATCGCGGCCAGTTCGTTAAGAATGTTCTGAAAATGCGACGGCTTGGATCGCGGAGGAATATGCCGAACTGCCTGGTCGTTGAACAAAACCAGACCCGCCGCGTCGAATTGTTTTAAAAAAAGATAGGACAGGGACGCCGTCAGTACCTGCGCATAATTCCATTTTGAAATCTCGCCGGAAGTTTTTTTCGGAGGTTGGTAGTCCATGGACCCGCTGGCGTCTAACATGAGGGTACATTTAATATTGGTCGACTCTTCGAATTGCTTGACGTGGTACTTGTCGGTTTTGCCGACAACCTTCCAGTCGATGTGGCGGATTTCGTCTCCGGGGGAGTAATCTTTATATTCAGCGAACTCCACGCTCGACCCTTTATGCCGGCTTTTATGATGGCCGGAAAGCAAACCTTCCACCAGATCCTTGGCGCGAATTTTTAAAAGCGCGACCTTGGAAAATAGTTCCGAACTCTTGAGCAACTGACTGGAGTCGACCATAAAAATAAGCCTTGAGGAATGTAAAAAATAAATATAAGCGTCCGCAGACTATCTCTGCAACGCAAAAATTGCAGCCCGAGGTAAAATAATGCGCATACAAGTTGACTTTACGGCGAGGGTTTATACAATCATGGCACCCTAAAACCAATATTTCAAAAAACTATGTCCAACTTGCGGTACTGCAAACTTCACTACCTTGACGGAGAATCCCAGCATTGGGGCGTCCTCGACCGTAAAGATTTCGCCTCCAAAGGCGCCCGTCCTCATTTTTTTCCAGACACGCCGCTTCTCCCAAAACATTTGCGTCTGGAACTGCACTTCGATTGGAAAGAAGAGCGGGTCTGGGGCGAAACCACGCACGAACTTAATGTTAAGGGACGCGACGTCAGGGAAATACGCTTCGACGCGGTAAATCTGGAAATTTCCCGGGTCCGCATCAACAACCGAAACGTGGGGTTCGAAAACGACGGCGAAAGCCTGACGATCCCTCTCGCAAAACCGCTCCCGCCGGGTTCCCTCGCGCGGGTGCAAATCAAACATTCCGTCCAGCGTCCTGCGGCGGGGATCTATTTCACGCAGGCCGACGCAGAGTACCCCGACCGTTTTAAAACCGTCTGGACCCAGGGGCAGGACGAGGATTCCCGATATTATTTCCCTTGCCTGGACCAACCGAATTTCAAGCAAACCACAGAGGCTGTTCTTCATTTGCCGCCGGGCATGTTCGGCCTTTCCAACGGAAAATTGTTAAAAGAAAAATACACGGCATCTGAGTCCTTTTTCCATTATAAACTTGCCCTGCCCTACTCCACCTATCTGTTTTCCATCGTCGCGGGAGAGTTTTCCGGGCATGTCGAAAAATGGGGGAAAGTGGCGGTCAAGTGGTACGTCCAAAAGGGACGCGAAAAGGAAGGCAAAAACGCTTTTAAGGACACTGCAGGAATTTTAAAGTTTTTCTCGGATTACACCGGCTACAAATATCCTTACGAACAGTACACGCAGATCGCGGTTCCCGATTTTATTTTCGGCGGCATGGAAAACTTTACCGTGACCACGCAAACCGACCTCACCCTTCACGACGACCGGGCGCGCCTGGACGGAGATTCCAACGGACTGGTCGCCCACGAAGCGGCGCACACCTGGTTCGGCAACCTGGTCACGGCCAAAAACTGGGCGCACGCCTGGTTGCACGAATCGTTCGCCACCTATTTCGACGCCCTGTACACGCGGCATTCAAAAGGCGAAGACGAGTTTCGCTATCAGTTGCTGGAAGACGCGGAAACCTATTTCGGAGAGGACGCCCGCTACCGTCGACCCATCGTCACCAACATTTATAAAGAACCGATCGATTTATTCGACGCGCATTTGTACCCCGGCGGCGCCGTTCGACTGCATCACCTAAAGCATTTTGTGGGAGAAAACGAGTTTCGCGAGGCGCTCAAATTATTCCTGAATCGTTTTGAATTCAAATCGGTCGAGACCGTCGATTTCCTTCGATCCCTGGAAGACGTCACGGGCCGCAGTTTCGACCCATGGCTCCATCAATGGATTTACCGCGGAGGATACCCCGTTCTTGAGGTTGGATACCAATGGGATTCGACCCATACCATGGCCACGGTGGAAATCAAACAAACTCAAAAGGCCGACAAAAAAAATGAGGAGCTGTTGTTTGAACTGCCCTTAAAGATCGCCTTCCATACCTCAAGGAGCCGAGAGGTATTTACGGTTGAAATAAAAAATCAGCGCGAAAAATTTAGTTTCCGCTTGAAATCGAAACCGCTGTATTTTCGTCTGGACCCGGATTACGAATGCCCCTGCAAAAAAGTTTCGTTAGACGTCCCCCGGCCCATGTTGCACGAGCAATTAAAACGCGACGAAGACGCCGTTGGCAGGATTGCCGCCGCCCAGGCGCTCAAAAAGAAACCCTCTACTGAAGAGATTCGGTTGCTGTGCCGCCAATTGAAAGCGGAAACTTTTTGGGGCGCCGCAGAGCGCATCGCAGGCGTTTTGGGCGCCATTGGGGGCGACTTGGCCCGCGACGGTTTGATTCGAGGATTGAAAAGTCCCGACGCTAAAATCAGGGCGGGAATTGTCCGCGCTTTGGGGGCCTTCGCTCGCGACGAAAAAGTTGCACGCGCGCTTAAAAAAGTTGCATCGGGAGATCCCTCTTATCGAGTGGAAGCCGCCGCTCTGGCTTCTCTGGGAAAAATCAAGGCTCCCGATCTGGGAAAATTTTTCGAAGAATCCATCCAGCGGCCAACACACAATGGACTGGCCGCCGCCGCCGTTTATCGCGCCATTGGACAGTTGGAAGACGAAGCGTACTGGAATCTTTTGCTCGATGGCGCCGAATATGGAGCGGAACCCAACGCCCGCGTTTCCGCCATGAACGCCATGGCCGCTCTGGCCAAACGGTTTCTGCATCTGAAAGGCGAAGCGCTTGAGCTTTTTTCCAGGTTTGCCAGAGAAAATCGCGGCTCCACGGCGGCTGTCTTTAGAGGAAAGCTGGGAGCCATTCAGGGACTCCAAAAACTGGACGATCTTTCCGCCGTTCCCGTCCTGCGCCAAATTGCCGCCCAGGAAACCGACGGACGCTTAAAGCGCCGGGCCGAGGACGCGGTTTCCGCCTTGTTCAGTTCCGCCAAAAAACCGCAGGAGCTAAAATCCCTGCAATCGGAAATGGATGATATTTTAAAGGAAAATAAATCCTTTCGGGACCGGCTTGGCATTCTGGAAGAGAAAGAAAAATCGAATTCAAATAAAAAGAAAAGGACGTCTTCATGAATAAACCCTTTAACGACGAACCCGTCGAAACCCTGATCCCAAAATCATTGAGCGCGGACGGAACCCAACTGGACTTACGATTGAAATATATCGGAGACGAGGGCATAAAAATTCTGGTTGGAATGGGAGGCCTTGAAAATCTTCAGGGACTGAACCTGGAGCGCAACGAGATCACCGACGAGGGGATAAAAGTTTTGGCGCAATCGTCCCTCGTGAAAAACATTAAAGCCCTGCATTTGGAGAGAAATTCCATAAGCGACTCGGGAGCGGGAGCCATCGCCAATTCCCCAAACTTTTCAAAACTGGAAACCCTCAATCTGTGGAAAAACGATGTTGGCTCCGCCGGAGCGGGAGAAATCGCCAAAGGGATTTTTCTTTCCAACCTCAAATCCCTGGATCTAGCTCAAAACAAAATCGGAGACGCCGGGGCCGCTGCCTTGGCAAAAAGCATGACGCTGGCCGACCTGGAATACTTGGATGTGTTTGGCAACGGGATTGGAGAGGAAGGACAAAAACTATTGAAACAATCGGAAAACTTTTCCAAAATGCAACATCTCACCGTCGAGTAAAGGGCGAAGACATGAAACGTTTTCTAATTCCCGCTTTATTTTTAATACTCTTGATTGGAGACGCCGGGTTGGCGGCTTTGATTCCGGGAAACGCTTTTTCAGCCTCCGCGCAACAACAAACCGATCCTCCACCCAGCGGCGATCTGGACACCTTTCACGACGACGTCGACGAACAGATCGAAAAAGACAAGAAAAGTATTTTCAATAAACTGGATGACATCCTGGACGTCAAAGTATTCCAAACCAACGTGTTTTTTGGGGTCGGCGTAACAATATTTATAGCCTTGACGATCATCTTTCTATTGTCCATGGGTTCCAACATATTTGGAAGCGGGGTTTCCGGCGCGATCAACGCCGTCAAATCGCTTTTTGGAATGAAAACCGGCATACAAACGGGAATGGTTTCTCCCATGACAACAGCGGGCCGGGGAGACAGTTCAGGAAATAGATACCAAACGCGCCAAAGTTCATCCAAAATTTCCTCCACAAAAAAGAAATTTATGTTTTGCGAAGTGTTGACCAGTTTCGTCAACCCCGGCGTAAAAATGGACGTCGTCAAAAAGGCCCTGACGGCGCAAAAGAAACGAAAGCCGCGCCCTTTGATCGGAGATTTTTTAAAGGAACACAAACTCATCACCGACGAAGACGTCAGCCGAACGCTGGACCTTCAAAAGAAATACCGAAAGCGTAACTGACAGCAAAAACCCTGCCTACTATCAGGACAAGATCCACTCTTCGCCAGAGGGGCGGATTGCGGTCGCCCGCTCCTACGACTCATCTATTTTGCCGGGAAGCCAAACGGGGAAGGTTAGCTGTTTCTCCTATGGGGTCCATCGCCCATCCTGAATTTGTATCCATCCATCCTTTGCTCGTTCCAGTGATTTGCCAAGCGCTTCCATTCCCGCTCGATAATTTTTCGCTTCAAAAAACTCGCGACCCGGTCCATCGTAGCGCTGGGAAAATACTGCAAACCTCTGTGCGGTTCGCAATTGATAGGCGTTTTCCAAACTTTCCTTTTCCTGAGCGGAAACGTTCAACAGCGGGGGAAACCGCCCAACGCGATGGCGTAACAAATCCAGAAAAGAAGCGTCGGTTTGCCATTTATAAGGAGGGACCAACGCCGTCGAAGAATATTCCAGAAAAGGGCGGTCGTCGGTAATGATTTTAGTCGGCGCAAGCGCCCCGGTCAGAGCGGCTCCGTCCGCAATATAAAAATCCATAAAATCCAGAAAAGAATACAGGCCGATTTCCTGCGCCATGCTTCGGACGCCGGGGTTTTTCATCAACTGGTCAAAGCGGTTTTTATCGATGGGCGTTGGTTGCCGCGAACCGACCAGAAGAACAATCCGCGTGAGAAAACTATTCCAAACCGTCGTGTGGGGAAATACCGACTGAAACGTTTTAATAATCATCCGAGCGTCTTCGGGACCCACCAGGTGCAGAGGCAACCACTGCATCATGATCCCATCTTCGGCCAGGCGCCGCTCCGCCAACTCGTAAAATTCTTTGGAGTAAAGATTGTTCACCCCCGCCTGCACCGGCGACATGGGTTCCAGCGTAATCACGTCGTAGGTATCCTCGGACCAGCGTATGAAGCGACGCCCGTCCTCAACGAACATCCGGGCGTTGGGTCGCGACAGGACTTCGCGGTTCCAGCCCTCAAACCAATGCGCCATGGAAAGAACGTTGCCGTCGATCTCCACCCCGTCAGCCTGAACGCCCGGAAACTCGGCCACCGCCCCCAGGGTGCTCCCGGTTCCAAAGCAAATGGTTAAGGCGCGTTTCGGATCGGGGTGAAGCGCCATGGGAAGAAATCCCATGGCCTGCATGTAGGCGCTACCGCCGATGGAATCAGAAACGGTGGCCGTGCTGAACCCATCGACGTATAAGGTCCGCGCCTGAGTCGCCTTATCCTCCACCACGCTCAGCGTGGCAAAATCGCCTTCCTTATAATCCAGTAAACGAATCTGGTCTGGTTTCAAGTTCAGGTCGGTTCTGGAAAAATTTCCCCGCCCAAACTCTTTCGTAGATATATTAAGAGGCGATCCCAACCAGACGCCAACGAGCGCAAAAATACAAAACGCGAATCCGATCGCCCGCCGCGCAGGTTTTCCTTTTATATAGAGCGCCAAGCCCAAAACCGACAGAACAACCAAAATTGAATTGATCGCAAACAGCCCGCCGCGAATGCCGAAAACGGGAATCAGAAAAAACGGCGCGACCAGGGAGCCGAGAACGGAACCCAAAGTATTCGCCGCGTAACTTTTCCCCAGCGTTTGCCCGACGGTTTTAAACAGGGGCAGGTGGATGCGGTTGGCGAGCGGAAATAAAAGCCCAAAGCCGAAGGTGGGAACGAACATCAATCCAAAAGCAAACAGGGAACGGACGGTCAGGGTTTGAGCGGCGGTGTTCTCAAGATCATAAAACAACAGGTCCGCCTGCCGAATCCAATCATGAAGAGAGTCAAACGCGGGAAGAATCCCCAGCCCATACAGGCCCACGGCCAACTCCAGCGCTAAAAACTTTACGACCAGGTTTGAGGAGCCGAAAATTTTATTCGCCGTCAAGCTTCCCAGAGCGATCCCCAAAAGGAAAGTGGCGAGAATCAGGGCGAAGGAATAAATCGCGCTTCCTAAAGGAAACACTAAAACCCGCGTCCACAATATCTCGCTGGCAAGGGCGACAAAACCGGAAAAAGCAAACAGTCCCAGCAAAAGAATTTGCAACCGGCCGTCGACTTGCCCATCGCTTGGCAAATCGTCGAGGGATCTGGAATAACCGGGAAGCGAAACGCCGTCCTCGCGTTGCGTTGCAGGAAGAAAAAAACACGTAGCAAAAATTAAAACATTGAGCGCGACGGCCAACCAGGTCGCGCCCTGGACGCCGAAATATTTTATGCCGACAAATTGCACGAACAAACAGCCGACGACTGCGCCGAAGGTGTTCAACCCATACAGAAGGGAGACGTCGGGAAGCATAGAGTCCGCGCGATCCTCCACCATCCAGCTACCGATCAGAGGAAGGCTGGCTCCCATCAGGCAAGTGGCGGGCGCCAGTAAAACAACGCTCATACCAAATTCGCACAACCGGAGCGCCTTCTCCGATCCTTGAGAGATTTCCAGAAACCATGGATACAGGCCGCTCAACCCATCCAGAACATAGGGGAACGCCAGAGCGTAAAGACCGATCAACCCTTCAAGAATCCCGTAGGATTTGACGGGACCCATACGGTTGAACCAACTCCCGCGCTCCGCCAAAAACCTTGAAACGCCCCAGGCGCCCGCTCCAAGGCCGCCCATGAAGGCGCACAAAGCGGCGCTAACCGCATACAGCGTCCCGCCGATCACCAGCGTGAGCTGCCGAATCCATACTAACTCGTATACCAGACTGGTCAGACCGGAAAAAAACAAACAAACAAAAATTACGAGGCGAAACCTGGAGGCGTCGGAAGAATTCATCACGCGGGAACCTTATTGAAAAAATTTCAGATTGCCAAGTTAAAAATGTTATTTTGGAAGAACTGCGATTCCTTGGCAAAAAATAAACTCAAATTCAAAACGAGACTCTATGAAGAACAATTTTAACTTTACATGGTTCCTGTTCGGCGTACTTGGACTGCTGACGCTATGCATTTCGGGGGAGGCACACGCCGATCCCGTCAAAGGGAAAATCCTTTTTAAAGAAAAACGCTGCATACTTTGTCATAATATCAATACCGATGGGACCGTTTTCAAGCCGGTTTGCCCCGGACTTAAAAACGTCAAGGCCCTCCACGACCGGGAATGGACGAAACGCTGGTTGCTGAATCCAGAAAAAGTCTGGGAAGCTAACGACCCGGATATTCAAGATATCAAAGAGCGTTTCTTTAAATACAGGGGCGGTAAACGGTGGCCTCGGAAAAGTTTCATGGCGACCATCATCGGCAAACAGGTTTTATTAAGCGCCGATGAAGCCGAACATTTAATCGATTACTTATGGACGTTGAAATGAAATTTTCAAGCGTTAGGACGAATAAAATGTCACCCCTCGCACGAGGCGCAACGCTTCTCGTTCTAAGCTTTTTGCTGACAGGGGCGGGATATGACAAAACCCTCAGTAAGGCAACCATCCATTCCC
Source organism: Nitrospinaceae bacterium (assembly GCA_029261555.1). GTDB lineage: Bacteria > Nitrospinota > Nitrospinia > Nitrospinales > JACRGP01 > JAJDBB01. The sequence continues at coordinate 40,181 of JAJDBB010000006.1, forward strand.
CCGGAGCGGTTATCTCCGCACAGGACGACGCCGTAAACCTCTCCGAAGCGGTCCTGTACATTTCCAAAGAATGGAATCCCACATTGAACCTAGGCGTCTATCGCGCCAAGCTCAACGCGTTGACCCAGAGTATCAGTAACCGTCTGACCGAAGGCGCCTCGCCTGCGGAGACGATCCGGATTTTACGCGAAGCGATTCACACAACTAGCGGTTACGCCTACACGGACGAAGTCGACGGACAGGGCATTCCCTTAAATCCCAACGAGTTGTTCATGCACGGATTGCTGGACACGCGCCGGGGATATTGCATGAATCTTTCCCTGCTCTATCTGGTCGTCGCTGAACGTTTGAACCTGCCGATTTTTGGCGTGGCTTTACCCAATCATTTTTTCGTGCGTTACCAATCAAAAACCGCGAGAATCAATATAGAAGCCACCGATGGCGGCCATGAGTTTCCCGACAGTTTTTACCGGCAACGCTTCGACCTTCCCGACTCTGAGGAAGTCGGTTACTTCCTGTCTAACCTGGCAAAGAAACAAACCCTGGGAGCGTATTATTCCAACGTTGGAATGGCGTACTACAAGAAAGGCAAACCGGCGAAGGCAATTTACTATTTGCAAGCCTCGACGAAAATCAACCCGGCTTCCCTGGACTCCCACAACAATCTCGGGAATATTCTTGCCGAAGAAAAACGTCACGCCGAGGCGGTCGAGCAATACCTCCTGGCCTTGAAATACAATCCGGGCGACCTGTCCACTCTGTATAACCTCGGCGCCACTTATATGGAAATGGGAGATAAGAAAAAAGCCATCGAAGCTTTTTTGCAGGTTGTGCAAATTCAACCGGGCTATACCCCGGCGCGCGCTAAGCTGGCCCGGTTGTATATCGAGTTAAAACGTTATTACCCCGCCATCGTGCATTTAAAGAAGCTTCTGGAGCAAGATCCCCGGAGCCTGCAAACGTTGACAGCCCTGGCCGACGCCTACCTGAAAGTGAAACAACCCAAGCTGGCCCTGGAAATTCTAAAGCGCGCGGAAACGCAGTTCCCAAAAAATCCAGCGATACTAGGGAAAATGGCAGAGGCCTATTACCGTTCCGGCGATTACGAACAGGCCATTTTCGCCTATCGCTATTTATTGGAAGCGGATCCCAAAAACCTGGCGACTTACGTCCAATTAGGCTGGACCTATTACCGGAAAGGAAATTTAAAAATGGCGACGGCCTGGACCCGACGCGGCCTCGACCAGGCGGACGAATCCCCGAAACACAAAATCCTGGCGCAGATGAACCTTGGGTTCTTCAACCTGCTCGGCAAAAAATTTGACGCGGCGGAACGCTGGTACCAGCAAGTATTCTCTGAAAAAAATACCGCCGCCTATGAGGGCATGCTTCAGGACTTATCGGAAGCGAGAGAAAATTATCCTCGCTTGAACGAAATAAATTTTTTTTCCGGTTGGATTTATTTGGAAAAAGGCGATCAAAAGAAAGCCGAAGAGAGCCTGAACAACTATTTAGAAAAAAGTCCGAATGGGGCGCTGGCAGGAAAGGCCCGCGCGCTTCTCTCGGACGCCCCGAAAAAATCGCCGCCGCAACAGGCGGAATCCGATCCAAAATCCTCGGAGCCGAATAACAAAAAAGATAAAAGCGGTTTTGAAAAAATGGTTAAAGTCCCGGCGGGGGTTTTCATAATGGGATCAAACGATCATGGGGCGGATGAAAAACCGGAACATCGCGTGTACCTGGACGCCTATTACATCGACCAATACGAAACCAACGCGAGCGACTACGCGGAATTTCTAAATCAAACGGACCAGGCCAAAATATATTATTTGGACGCCAAATCCGGGGTCCTCGTTTACGACGGCCGCTATCGTACGCAAAAGGGATTTGAAAATTATCCCATCAATAACGTTTCCTGGTTCGGCGCTGCAGCTTATTGCCGGTGGAAAAACAAACGGCTCCCCACCGAAGCGGAATGGGAAAAAGCCGCGCGCGGATCTGAGGGAAATTTGTATCCCTGGGGTTCCGCGCCGCCCGACCCTGAAAAGGCCCGCTATTTCCAGACCTGGACCGAGGAAAATAATTTACGCGTCATGGTTCCCGTCGACGAACTGCCAAAAGGTCAAAGCCCTTACGGCGCATTCAACATGGCGGGAAACGTAAAAGAATGGGTGGACGATTGGCACGACAGAGAGTATTATTCGGAAAAAGACCATCAGAAAAATCCCACGGGTTCCATCGGAGGCGAGTTTAAATCAATGCGCGGCGGATCCTGGCACGACTTGTCCGGCTTTATTTATTCCTCGTACAGGAACAATAATTATCCGGGAAGCCGGATGAACGATTACGGTTTTCGATGCGCCAAAAGCGAATCGCCCAAGGCGCCTGGAACAACGTTTATAAATGGCCCGCCGGGCTTGCCGTCAAAAAGTCCGTTCAAAATTTTTGGACCAACCATTAAAATCGAAACGACACATGCTGGGCACAATTGAAGTATTAATCATCCTGCTCATTCTGGGCATTATCTTTGGACGCGACGCCATCGACCGGACCTTCAAGAAAAACCCGGACGAAGGAACTCTTGAAAGCATGTCCGAGGACGTAAAGGATTACTACAAGGAGAACCCAAAACGCCTCATGTACATTGCCGGAGGCGTTCTGCTCGGTTTCATTTTCATCAGCGTTTTCTTTTACTGGGTGATCACCCGCACCAAATTCCTCAGAATGCTCGGGCTATAACTCCTTCTGGGCTTCGAAAAGCTCAGCCTGACATATGGACGCCGGCCCCGGCGCTAGTAGTTGAACCCGTTTGAGCGAGTGTGAAAGTAGGGTTCCCCGCCTTTAAGAATATTTCCGCCGACTACTTTCCCCACATACAAAACGTGATCTCCGGTCTGCGTTTGCGCCTCCAGCTCGCATTCCAGATAAGCCAGGGCGTCGGTTAAAATCTCCGCTCCATTCAAGCCGCGCTTGGTTTTCAATCCTTTGAAAATCGATTCGCCTTCCTTCGGCGCTTTAAAAAAATACTTCATCAGCGTTTCGGAATCCTTGCCCAAAACATTTATGATGAAGGACCCCGACGCTTCAACCAAAACCCGGGCGGGGCGAGCCGTCGCCAGCATGACGGATATCATTGGAGGGTCAAAAGAACACTGATTCACCCAGCTGGCCAAAACCGCGTCCTCGCGTTTTTCATGTTTCGCCGTGAGAACGTACAAACCGCTCGATACGGCCCCCAACGCTTTTCCCAATTGCTTTTTATTCTTCAAGAATTCCTCCTTATTGTATTGGCGTCGCCAACCACTAATTATTCCATCGACCGGGAATGGACTCGCCGCACTTCGGACAGGCGCCATCCTTCAGCCGGTTTGATTTTACCCGAAACCCGACGCGATCGATCAACAGAGTATCGCATTTGGGGCAAAACGTGCTCTCCGTATTTCCAGTCTGGCCGGGCCGGTTCCCCGAGTAAATAAACTTGAGCCCCGCCTTGCGTCCCAGTTCGCGGGCGCGTAACAAGGTGGAAACGGGGGTCCAATCTCGGTCCTGCATTTTATAATCGGGATGGAAGGCTGTGACGTGCCAGGGAATATCGACGGAAACTCCCGCTATAAACCCCGCGATCTGGCCCAACTCCCGGTCAGAATCGTTGTAGCCCGGAACCGTCAGGGTAACAATTTCCAACCAAAACCCCATATCGTATACGCGGCGAATGGAATCCAAAACGTTGTCCAGACCGCCGCCCAACCGCCGGTAATTTTTTTCGTCGAAACATTTGAGATCGATTTTATACAAGTCCACCCAGGGGCGGATGTATTCCAGAACTTCCGGCGTGGCGTTGCCGTTGGAAACGTAACCGCAAACCAGTCCGCGCCGCTTGGCTTCGCGAAACACTTCCACCGCCCATTCGCTGGTGATCAACGGTTCGTTGTAGGTCGACACAACGACCTTAGAACCCCGCCGCTCGGCCAGGTCGCAGATTTGTTCGGGGGTCGTAGGGGATGCGTCCTGACTGGCTGATTCGTCGCGAATGGATTGCGAGGTGTGCCAGTTTTGGCAGTAGGCGCATCGGAAGTCGCAACCCAGCATGCCAAAGCTCATCGCCAGACTGCCGGGATAGGCGTGGAAGAACGGTTTTTTTTCGATGGGATCGCTGTTCAGGCCGGAGACGTAATTGAAGGGAACCATCAACGTTCCCGCCGAATTGAACCTGACCTTGCAGACGCCTCTTTGTCCCGGATTCAATTTACAACGATGGCCGCAGGCGGTGCAGATCAACCGGTTTTCGGGAAGCGGCTCGACCAGTTCTCCGGGCCGGGTGAGTTTGTCCAGAGGGGATTCCGCGATGGCGGCCATTTGGTTCTTCTCCCGGAATTTATTCCGTTGTTATGTCCTCGGACTTGTCTAAAGCGGCGATGGCGGTGTGCCAACCCAGGCTGGCGCACTTAATCCTGGAGGGATACTCCCGAATGCCGACGAACAGTTTGAGCTTGCCCAGGCGGTTTTCATCCTTTTCCGGATCCAACTCGCCCAACACCATTTTGTGAAACTCGTCGAAAATAACGCGCGCCTCGTCGACTTTTTTTCCCTTCAAGACGGCGGTCATCAACGAAGCGCTGGACTTGGAAATGGCGCATCCGGCTCCGACAAAGCCGGCGTCCTGAATAACGTCTTCGTCGTCCACGGTCAGGTAAACGGTGTAGTCGTCGCCGCACAACGGATTGAACCCGTGGCTGGAATGGGTGGCGTTCTTGATTTCCCGAAAATTCTTCGGATTTTTATTGTGGTCGAGAATGACCCGTTGATAAAGTTCTTTATTGTAGGACATACCCGGTTCCTTTTCTTATTTGTAACGCTCTAGGAGAAAATTTTAATACAGCGTTGGATGCTGGCTGCGAGCGCGTCCAACTCTTCCGGCTTGTTGTAAAACGACATTGAAGCCCGCGCGGTCGCGGGAACGCCGTAACGTTTCATGGTGGGCTGGGCGCAATGGTGCCCTCCCCTCACGGCGATCCCGTCTTCGTCCAGAATGGTGACAATGTCGTGCGGATGCGCGTCCTCAAGATAAAACGAAATGAGCGCGGCTTTTTCCCTGGCCTGACCGATGATCCTCAATCCTTCGATATCGCTCAGCAAACGCGTTCCATATTCCAACAGGCTGTGTTCGTACTCGCCGATCTTTTCGATCCCGATAGCGTTCAAATAGTCGATAGCTTCGCCCAATCCGATCACCTGCGAGATGGGCGGCGTGCCCGCCTCAAACCGCATCGGCGGTTTTTGATACGTCGATTTTTCCAATGTCACCTGCAAAATCATATCGCCGCCGGTCACATAAGGAGGCATGGTCTCCAACACTTCCATCTTTCCGAACAGGCCGCCGATCCCGCTCGGCGCGTACATTTTGTGCCCGGAAAACGTGTAAAAATCGCAATCCAGATCCTGAACGTCAATTTTCATATGCGGCGTACTTTGCGCCCCGTCGATCATGACCTTGGCTCCGGCGTCGTGAGCCTTTCGGATGATTTCCTTGATGGGATTGACGGTTCCCAATGCGTTGGAAACGTGATTGACGGCGACCAGTTTGGTTTTCGGACCCAACAACCGGTCGTATTCCTCCATTACCAACTCACCGGCGTCGTTCACCGGGATAACTTTCAGTACGGCGCCTTTTTCCTCGCACAAAACCTGCCAGGGCACGGTGTTGGCGTGATGCTCGATATTGGAGATGATAATTTCGTCGCCCGCGCCGATGAACTTGCGCCCGTAACTGTAGGCCACCAGATTGATCGCTTGCGTGGTGCCGCTGGTGAAAATTATTTCCTCCTTGGTCGGCGCGCCGAGAAAGTCGGCCATTTTCTGCCGGCTCTCTTCGTACAATTGCGTGGACCGCTCGCTGAGTTTATAAGCTCCGCGCCGAACGGTTCCGTATTCTTCCGACTCGAACTTGTACATCCGGTCGATCACCTGCCGAGGCTTTTGAGTCGTTGCCGCATTGTCCAGATAGATCAGCGGTTTGCCGTGAACCTTCTGGGACAGAATCGGAAAATCCTTGCGGATAGCCTCGACGTCGAACGCCGGAGCTTTTATTTTTAACGTCGAGGCGTCAGCCATTTTTAGCCTCCAATTTTTTTAACAACGTGTCGTTCAAATCCGCAACCGCTTCCGGGTGGGGAATCGATTCGATAATACTTTGGGCGAAGCTGGTGGTGAGCAAGGACCTGGCCGCTTCCCGGCTCAGCCCTCGGGTTTGCAAATAAAACAACTGATCGCCGTCGATCTGCCCGACGGTATTGCCGTGGGTGCATTTCACGTCGTCGGCGAAAATCATGAGATTGGGTTTTCCGTCGGCGTGGGCGCCGTCCGACAACATTAAATTGTTGATCAACTGGTCGGACCGCGTGAGTTGCGCGCCTTGATTGACGATCACCGTGCCGTCGATGCTGGAGCGCCCCTGGTCGTTGATAACATTTTTAAAATTCTGCTCGCTGACGCAATGCGGCGCTTCGTGATGAATGCGGATGAAACGGTGCGCCTGCTCCTCGTCGCGCAAAACGGTCACGCCTTTCATGCTCATTTCCGCGCCGGGTTCCTGGAGTCGGCATTCAAAATGGTCTCGCGCCAGCCGGGCGCCGGAAAGCGAGCCGATCAAATTAAACCGGCTGTCTTTTTTTTGCCGCACGCGCGTTTTGCAAAAATGCCGGGAGTTTCCGAGATCGGCTTGAATTTGCGTCAGCCCGACGCAGGAGTTTTCCTCCAGAATAAAATCCTGCGCGGCGTCGACCAGATAGTTTTCTCTCTGCCCCACAAACTTGACAATAAAATTTGATTCGGAGCCTCGTCCAGCCCGAACCAACAAGCGCGGAAAAGACGCTTTGGGCTTTTCGCCGCCTGTAGAAATGCAAAGCAATAATACCGGTGACTTCAACGCCGTATCGGCGGGAACGTCTATAAAAATTCCTTCGGAAAAGAAAGCGGCGTTTAAGGAAGCAAAAACGTCGTTCTCATTTTCGGCGCCGGAGCGAAGGTAATCGCGTACCTCTGCCTGACCTAAGGCTTCGCTCAATCCTGATACTTTAACGCCGTTCATTCCTTCGGTATTGGACAATTCTTCGTTCAAAAACCCGTTGACCAGAACCAGCCGGGTTTGCTCGCAAGCTGAATAGGACGCGGATTCGATAAACTCTTTGGACACGGCCTCAGGTCCAGCCAACGCATAGGGCGTCGCAACCGTATCGACCGTCCGGACGTAGGTGAACATCTCGTGTTTTGAGTGCGGAAATTTCAATAACTCAAAACGCTGAATGCCCGCTTGATTCAATTCCTTGACCGCTTCCGGCGCCTGGGTCGATTGTTGACGGCCCTTGTGCAGTTCCAGAAAAGCGCTTTCCGCCTGGGCGGTTTCTTCCGTAGTTGTGGACATGGCTTCTCCTTTAAGTCGCGGGCGCGGTCAACCAGTCGTAACCCTGCGCCTCTAATTGCAGAGCCAAATCCTTTTCGCCGGACTTTACAATCTTTCCGGCGCTCATGACGTGCACGAAATGAGGCTGAATGTATTCCAACAGGCGCTGGTAGTGGGTGATGAGGATGACGGCGTTCTCGCCGGAGATGAGCCGGTTGATTCCCTGGGACACGGCCTTCAGGGCGTCGATATCCAGTCCGGAATCGGTTTCGTCCAGGATGGCGAGTTTCGGTTCCAGAATGGCCATTTGCAAAATTTCATTTTTCTTTTTTTCGCCGCCGGAAAATCCGTCGTTCAAAAAACGCTCCTTGTACTTGTGATCCATTTCCACCAGCTTCATTTTAGCGTCGAGAATTTCCTCGAAATCGAGCGGATCAATTTCTTCGGCGTCCGGATCCTTATAAAGGAGGCGAGCGTTGTACGCCATGCGTAAAAACTCAGAATTGTTCACGCCGGGAATTTCCACCGGATATTGGAAGCCCATGAATATGCCTTCCAATGCGCGCGCTTCCGGTTCCATATCCAAAAGGTTTTTGCCTTCGTAAGTCACCGTACCGCCGGTCACTTCGTAATCCGGGTGGCCCGCCAGTACTTTAGACAAGGTGCTCTTGCCGGACCCGTTGGGTCCCATGATGGCGTGCACTTCGCCCTTTTTGATCGTCAGGTCGACGCCTTTGATTATTTCCGTGCCTTCAAACCCGGCATGTAAATCTTTTATTTCCAACATGAATAATTTCCCTCAATTTAAAAATCTATAAAACTTAAAATGTTTTTTATTTAGCGTCAAACAAGAAAGACCCCGACGGGGCCTTCCGGTTTTTGATAACTCAAATTTAAAACCCTGCTTGCGAAAAATGCGCCGGCTGAAATAAAGTTTTTCGCTTCAACCCACGCTGTCTTCCAGTTTCAGGGATAAAAGTTTTTCCGCCTCGACGGCAAATTCCATGGGCAATTGCTTGAACACTTCCTTGCAGAATCCGTTGATCACGGCGGAGATAGCGTTCTCGCGGGATATTCCCCGGGACTGGAAGTAGAATAACTGGTCTTCGCTGATCTTGGATGTCGAGGCTTCGTGTTCGAGATGGGCGCTGCTGTTGGCGGATTCTATGTAGGGGAACGTATGTGCGCTGGACTTGTCGCCTACCAGCATGCTGTCGCATTGCGAATAGTTCCGAGCGTTATCGGCGCCCTTGTTTACTTTGACCTGGCCGCGATAGCTGTTGCTCGATTTGTCCGCGGAAATCCCCTTGGAAATGATGGTCGATTTGGTGTCCTTGCCAATGTGAATCATTTTGGTGCCGGTGTCGGCCTGCATGAGACCGTTGGTCAGCGCGACGGAATAAAATTCGCCGACCGATTTGTCGCCCTGCAGAATGCAACTGGGATATTTCCAAGTGATGGCGGAGCCGGTTTCCACCTGCGTCCAGGATATTTTCGATTTCTCGCCCTGGCATTTGCCGCGTTTGGTGACGAAATTATAAATGCCGCCCTTGCCGGTTTCCCGGTCGCCGGAATACCAGTTTTGCACGGTGCTGTATTTGATTTCGGCGTTATCCAGAGTCACCAGTTCCACCACGGCGGCGTGGAGTTGGTTGGTGTCGAACTGCGGAGCGGTGCATCCTTCCAGATAGGAAACGTAACTGTTCTCGGCGCAGATAATCATGGTGCGCTCGAACTGCCCGGTGTCTTCAGTATTGATGCGGAAATAGGTGGACAGCTCCATGGGGCTGATGGTGTCTGGGGGAATGTAAACGAACGATCCGTCGGAAAACACGGCGCTGTTGAGCGCGGCATAAAAATTGTCTCCCGCAGGAACCACGGATCCCAGGTACTCTTCCACCAGTTCGGGATACTCCCCGACGGCCTCGGAAATGGAACAGAAAATAATGCCGTGTTCCATCAATTTCTTTTTGTGCGTGGTGGCGACGCTCACGCTGTCGAATACCGCGTCCACGGCAACGTTGGAGAGTCGTTTCTGCTCGTCCAACGGGATGCCCAGTTTTTCGAACGTGCGCAGGATTTCCGGGTCGACCTCGTCCAGGCTTTCCAATTTTTTCTTGGGCTTGGGTTCAGCGTAATAGGAAATATCCTGAAAGTCGATGGGCGGATAATTCACGTTGGGCCAAGCAGGCGGTTTCATGGTCAGCCACTTCTTATAGGCCTTGAGCCGGAAGTCCAGCATGAACTGCGGCTCGTTCTTCTTTTCGGAAATGGCGCGAACGATCCCTTCGTCCAGTCCCTTGCGGAACTTATCGGTTTCGATATCGGTCGTCCAACCGTATTTATATTCGTTCTGATCCTCAAGGACTTCTTCGAGGGAGGCCCCTTGTTTCGGGCTTTCAGGTTTCATTTATTCAAATCTCCATTTATCGCCGCCTTAAACCATGTCGGCGTAAGTATCCGGAATGACGGACAAGTCGTTATATATACTGTTTCGCAAAGTTTGTTCGATGAATGCCAGTGTTGCGCCCACTGAGGAGCCGCAACTGCCGCAGGCGCCTTCGTACTTAATGACAATTTTTTTTCCCTCGGCAATTTTTAAAACCCGGGCGTTGCCGCCGTCCGCAACTAGCATAGGCCGTATTTTTTCGTCCAACACTAGATTGACCTGCTCGATCTGCTCATCTTCGCCCAATCCCAGCCAGGCTTGCTCTGCCATGGACAAGTTCTGGGTGGCGGATTTCCCCGTCTCCTTCTCCTTGACGACGGCGGAAGCCAAAGCCAGCGCTTTGGCGGAATCGTATTCCTTCTCCATAGCCTGCAACAAGGCGTCCACGTTATCCAGAGCTTTGAGTTTGGATTCCGGCAGGGCGGAAACTTCCTGATCGTCCCGTAGTTGCCGCTCCACGTCTTCGCCTTTCAGGGAACAGGCTTCCGGCAGAGTCAGGCCCTTGACCATCGTACAAAGCGTTTCGCCGATGCCCAGGGATATTTTTCCGCCGTAAGCGAAAAACTTGGCGCTGAAAATACGGTCCTCCTGCGGGTCGACCAGCCAGTAGAGCTTGGTATCTTTATGTTTGGCCTGAACGAGCGCCAGACCCTTGGCTGTGGCGTCTTCCGGGTAATAGGCGCCGCGGTTCTCGGGATTGGCGGCGGCCTGATCGAATTTGGCGGAAAATTTTTCTTCTGCTACGGACATTTTATTACCTCAATCTACCAGCAACCTGTGATGCTGGATCCAGTAAGCACATCTTAGCGTTTGCAAATCAAATACTACTGGCTCCGGCGCCTCGCCGGCCCGGTAAACGCTTTATTTAAAAACAGTTTGGTAGGATTCATTATATTTAATCCCAACCACAAAAACAATATCATAACATTAGACGCCAAGAGGGCCCTGAGGTTTCTTATCAATTGCATAATAACGTTAAATCATTCCTTGCCCTCAAGGGGGTGAAAAAGGGTATAATTCTTAATGCTTATATTTTGACGAAAGGGGATAAAGCTTATTTTTTCCTCCTATGTACAACCAAAGCAGCTTTGGCCCGCGTTTCGGGGCCTGAAGGAGCGCCATTGTCCAGTCAGGAAGCGCAAAACGAGGCGGTATTGATCGACGGCATGGGTCGCCGGATCGTCAACCTTAGGATTTCCGTCACCGACCGTTGTAATTTTCGATGCACCTATTGCATGCCGGCAGACAACGTGGAGTTTATGGACCGGGTGGAATTGTTGTCCTTCGAGGAAATCGTCCGGGTGGCAAACGTGGTCGCCAAACTGGGAATCAATCGCCTGCGCCTCACCGGCGGCGAGCCGACCATGCGCAAAGGTCTGCCGGTTCTGGTAAAAATGCTCTCGGAGGTGGAAGGCATTCAGGATATCGCCATGACCACCAACGCATTTTTCCTGAAAGAACACGCACAGGCGCTGAAAGACGCGGGACTGAAACGCCTGAACGTGAGCCTGGACGCGCTGGATCCGGATAAGTTTCGCGACGTCAATCGCCGGGACTGCCTGGACCAGGTATTGGAAGGTCTCAAGGCGGCGGCGGATGCTGGATTCAAGTCGATCAAGATCAACGCGGTAGCGGTGCGCAATTTCTCCGAAACGGAGATATTAAAACTGATCGAGATGGGCCGGTCGGACGGGTTTGAAATCCGCTTTATAGAATTCATGCCGCTGGACTCGGACCAGATTTGGGAGCGGGACAAGGTATTATTCGGCCACGAAATTATTGACCTCATAAAAGAAAAATACGAGCTGATTCCCATCACCGACTCCCTGGAGATCGGCCCGGCGAGCGAGTACAATTTCGCCGACGGCAAAGGCAAGATCGGCGTCATCACCGCCGTGAGCAATCCCTTTTGCGACCATTGCAACCGGATACGTATGACCGCCGACGGCAAATTGCGGACGTGCCTGTTCTCCACCCAGGAATACGATTTGAAAACCTTGATCAGATCCAAGGCGACGGATCAGGACATTGTCGACGTCATCCTCGACGCGGTGGCGAAAAAGGAACCCGGTCATAAAATCAACCTGGACGATTTTGAGCGGCCCGTGCGCGCCATGCACGCCATTGGCGGTTAAACGCCGGGCAAGCGCAGGGCCAGGCAAGCGCCTGGAGGCATTCCCTGTAAAATTTTAAGAACAATTACAGTATTGGGTGCGTTTGTATCTTCCAACGCAAAAATGAATATTCGGAAGGTGAGAGTTTGAATTGACAGAAAGCTCTCAATCGCGAACCTTTGCCTCCGGAGGCGCTCCGGTCAATCGTAAACCGTTACCCCCGAAGATACCCCAGCCGGAGGCAGTTATTGAAAACTGTTCCCGGCTTTTTTGTGGAAAAATCATGGACAAAACGTTAAAAGCAAAGCAGGCTCGGCTGGAATCCATTCTGGGAGAAATGAAAAGCCTTATCGTGGCGTTCTCCGGGGGAGTGGATAGCGCCTTTTTGCTCGCCGCCGCGCAACGTATTTTAGGAAACAGGGTTCTGGCGGCGACGGCGGTCTCCAACAGCCTGCCCGCCAGAGAGCTTGAAGCCGCCCGCGAACTAGCCCAATGGATCGGCGCGGAACACTTGACCGTCGAGACCGAGGAGATGCAATCGGCGGAGTACCTGGGCAATCCGACCAACCGTTGCTATCATTGCAAGTCGCATTTGTATTCCAAGCTGAAGGAGCTGGCCGACGAGCGGGGAATAGAGCAAATCGCTAATGGAACAAATCTGGACGATCTGGGAGATTATCGACCGGGCTTGGTCGCCGCCCGTGAGGGAAATATTGCGAGTCCGCTGGTGGATGCGGGGTTGGATAAGAATGATATCCGAGCGCTGGCCAGGGAAATGGGCCTGCCTGCCTGGGACAAGCCCGCCCTCGCCTGCCTGTCTTCCCGGATTCCCTACGGGCAGGCAGTGACGGCGGAAAAACTGGAGCGGATTGAAAAGTCCGAGGACTTTCTGCTATCGTTGGGCTTTCGCGAGGTTCGCGTGCGGCATCATGAGGATTTAGCGCGGATCGAGTTGGGAAGAGAGGATCTGGCGGAATTCCTTCAGAGCGGCTGCATGGAAAAAACCTCCTCCCGGTTGAAGGAATTCGGATTTAAATTTGTGACGCTGGACCTTGAAGGATTTCGATCCGGAAGCTTGAACGAAGTATTGTCCAAACCAAACGAGGAGCCAAGCCGCTTATGTGGCAAGTCGAATTAAGACCGGAAATCAAAAAGGAACTTAAGGATCCGGAAACTTTCGCGAAGGGACTCACCAACGTCTACACCGGCCTGGTCGTGGCCATGTCGGGAGTGTTGATCATGCTCATTCTTTTTATGCAAAGCTCGAAACACATGCTGGCGCCCTCGGCGTTGATGGTCATCGGACTTGGCCTGGTCGGCTGGGGCGAATGGCAGAAGTATAAATCGAAGTAATCAGCGCCTAGCCGACTGGCGAGCCGCTGGATTCTATGTTATTAATTGACAATTCCAGCGTCATTTTTCAGTTACCCTCCCAACTTCCTAATGAAAAGTTCCCGTTTAAAAAAAATCTGCATTTGGGTTCTAGGCGTCGTTTTAATTCTCTCCTTGCTTGTTTATTTTCTTCTCCCAAAATTTGCCATGGATAAGGGTCGAAGCTACGATTCTTATGCCAGAAGCGATTTATCCAGCCTTTGGATGGCTTGCGTGATTTATTGGGACGAAAAAGGCGAGGAAGGTAATTGCACGGTGGACTCAGCCAAAGAATTTGGTTTTACGCCATACGATAAACATGGTTACGTAACTCTCAAAATTATTGACGGGAAAAAGAATTCCTTTCTGGCCAACGCAACACATAATGCTAGAAAAACTCCCACCGTTTGGAAAATAGACGCGAATGGCAAAAGGGACAAACTATAATTTTGTGCCATCCTACCACGTGCCATTGTAACTATTAGATTTTTCGCCAATTACTATATTGAAAACTCCGATCCAAATTTTCGCCGCGCTACTTTTTGTCCTGTTCTCCAGTCACTTCGTTCTGGAAGTGGAGTACGGACAAGGCCGGTTCTTCCATTATTTTTACAAGGCCTCCGTCTGGTACGCCGACCACAACAAAATAATCTTCCCCGTAAATTTCTGGGCATGTGCATTATTATTTTGGAGTCTCCTAAAAAAACTTAACGCGGCCCCGCAAGGGCGTGAAGAAACCCTACATTTTTTAAAATGCGCGTTTTTTTATCACCTCTACTTGGTTTTGTTGACACATACAGGAGAGACGGTCGACGGTTTCGCCCTGTTCCCGCCTCGCGGCGCCCCCGTTCCGCATATTGCCCAGCTTGATCGGGGAATAGTGCTATTGGGCTTCGTAATTTATTACGTCTGGTCTCTGCAAATTTTAAAAAGAGGTTTTTCTTCGGGAATCAAGAGTTGGGAATTGGCTGTCCCGTTTTCCCTATCCCTCCCCTACCTATACTCAATCGCGCCACAAGCCCATTTGGGATACCTCGCTCTGGCGGGCGCTTTGTGCTTTTTAAAATATGGCGCCTCGCAATACCTAAAACCGGGCGCCATTAAAAAGTTTTTTCAAGGTCCGGCAATTCAGATTGGCGTGGTTTTCCTTGTGGGGTTGACGTTTCGAATTTGGTACGCCAACTTTTTTGCGGACATTCCTAATGAGGCTCCGGGGTTTGCCGCAGACGGTCCAACGTATTTTAAATCCGCGCAGGCTTTTGCCAGAGGAGATATCGACGGGGTCAATTTTTGGCACAGCCCGTTTTATGCTCTGTACCTTTCTGTTTTTCTATTTCTTTTTGGACCATCGGTGGCGACAGCGCTGTATTCCCAGGCCGCAATAGGTTCTCTGATTCCAGTTTTGGTTTACGCGCTGACCCGAAAACTGGGATATCCCCGGATGGCCTTTCTGGCGGGTATTCTGACCGCGACGTCCAATTTGTGCATCCATTTTTCCGTCGTCCTCAACCGAGCCGCGCCTTTGACTTTACTGCTTCCTCTAATCGTTATTTTGGCGCTAAAGTCCGAGGAATCTCCAAAAAAATTCGCGCTCTCTGGACTGGGCGCCGCCATGGGAGCAGCTTTTTACTTCGGCCCGGAATCGGTTTTCTTCCTCGCGTTCGTTGGGATTTATCTTTCCATTCGTTGGTGGAAAAAATTTAAAACCGGACGAACTATTTTTCAAGGGATTTGCTGGATGGGAGTGGGATTCCTGCTCGCGCTTCTTCCCATGAACCTTATACACTACGACCATTACGAAAAATGGATTCCTCTGGGACGGGACGCGCAAAATTACAATGCCACCAGCACCTGGAACTACAACAACAACCCCCATGCAAAAGAGTTGATCGAAACCGGGTTCAACCCATTTCAGGAGCCGGGCAAATCCATAAAAACTTTCCTTGAAGAACCCGTCAAAATATCAACCCTGATAGGCGCAAAACTATTTTCCGAAATCCCCGGATTTTGGCTGGACCCAACCGGAGCGTATTTGACGCCACAGCTCTTTGCCTGGGAAACGTTTATCGGCGGCAACATGCAATTTTACATTTACATTTTCATCGCGGCGGGATTATTTTTATTTATAAAAACCCGCGTCTCTCCGGTCTCTCATAAAATCTGGCTTCTGAGCGCTGTTGGCGTCCAAATGCTGGCAACTTCCCTGCTGATCTTTGGAACGTTCCGCTTCCGCGCTCCCATAGCTCCATTCAACATGTTCTTTATGGCTTTCGCCTTGTATCCGCTTTTAGCCGCAAAAAAAACCTTGCGGCCATCGGGCGAAAACGCGCTTACATTTTTTCCAGCGGCAAAAATTTTCTCAAGCACATTTACCGGGCAAATGGGTCGAAAGAGAGCGGCTTCTTTAACGCTATGCCTCCCGCTTCTATTGTTCGGGTTTTATTTGCTGAATGGAAACCCAACTCCCAAGTCCGCTCCAGGTTATGAATTGACCCCCTGGGTTACGGTTCATCAAGCCAAACTGCGTCGCGTTTCTTATTTGAGCGCCAACACAACGGGAGTTTCATTTTATGAAAAGAGAGAGAACGACTCCCAAAAATCCTTAAATTTTTCTTTTAACGTATGTAGCTTTTTAGCCCCCGAGATCAAAACCTATTATCGGTTGGCCCTGGATGGCAAACCTTTTGGACCGGGAGGACGGATTCAACCCGGTTGTCGAAAAATTGAGGAAGCGTTTCATTCGCCTTATAAAAAAGGAATGTTGAGTCTTTATTATTTTATTTCCAGGGCCGGTTTAACGGCCCCGCTGGAGAATCGATCCATAACCCTAAAAGGCGACTCCGGGGAAAAACCTTTCATTCTTCCTCTTCTGGCGCTTCCACCCGGCAACGAAAAAGATAAAAAAACCCTCAAGCTGGCGGAACAATACGGCGCCAGTAAAATAAAAATTAGCGATCCTGTTTTGGCAGCAGGCTCCTGACTCGCCGCCAAAACAAACGACTCCCATAACGCTTTGATTTGACCAGCGATTGGTTTGATGGGACAATTTTATATATCAATTGATAAAAATTTATCCGGCCCTCAATCTCCGGAAAATCGTTTCATATATTTACCGCCTAAATGCGCACTGGAGGTGAAACATGACACTTGAGTCAGACGCCAGCGTCGGGGACAACATTGTCACTCAGAACGCGAATTGGAATTTTTCTGGAGAAGTGGTCAAGACCTTTGACGACCACGTCAAACGCTCCGTCCCAATGTACGATACCGGACAGGAGCTGGTCTGCAAATTAGGCGATTTCTTTATTCAGGAAGACTCCACCGTTTATGAAATCGGCGTCTCCAAGGGACGGTTGCTCGAAAAGCTGATCAAGCACAATGAATTAAAAGAAGACGTCAAATGGGTGGGCCTCGATTGCAACAAGGACATGATCGACCAGGCAAAAAAAATCCTGCCGGTCGGTCCCAATGTGAGCGTCGAAGCTGCCGACGCCGTCTTGTACGATTTTGAAAAGACCGACTTTCTGGTTTCATATTATTGCGTCCAGTTCATCCCGCCAAAATTTAGACAACAATTGTTCGACAACATTTATAACTCCCTGAACTGGGGCGGAGCGTTTGTCCTGTTTGAAAAAGTCCGCGGTTGCGACGCTCGGTTTCAAGACATAATGACCACCCTTTACGCCGATTTTAAATTGGAGAACGGTTACTCGCCGGAGGAAATCATCGCAAAAACCAGAAGTTTGAAAGGACGGCTGGAGCCCTTTTCCACTCAGGGAAATATCGATCTGCTCAAACGCGCTGGGTTCGAAGATATCGTCACCGTTTTCAAATATCTTTGCTTCGAAGGATTCCTCGCGATCAAGTAAAGAAAGCGCCACAACCGCCCCCTCCATGTCTCTTCAAGATAAAAACGCTTTAGTGATAATACCGAATAACCAGTTTTGCGAGGAGGAACTATTTCCCGTTCTCGAGGTTTTAAAAGCGGCAGAGTTGTGCGTCGTCGTTCTTTCCAAAACAGGCGCTGAAGCCGTTGGCATGAACCGGAAACGATTTCAACCCGACGGTTATATCGTCGATTGGGACAAGCAGGAGGGGGTCTTTGGAAAATACCACGCCGTATTATTTACCGGAGGACGAGGCGCTTCCAAATCTATTTGGAACGATACGATCATTCCGCAAATCCTGACGGATCATTATCGCGCCGGGAGGATTGTCGGTGCGCTAGGCGCGGGGATGGTTGCCCTCGCCAAGGCTTCCCTTTTGATGAACGACTGCGCGGCGGCAGAAGACGAAAAAACACGGGAAGAATTAGAAAACCTGGGCGTCTCCAGCGTCGATCAATCCCTTGTAGTAGCTGAAAGAATCGTGACCGCAGGCGGACCGGGCGCCGCACGGCAATTCGCTGAAACGATCGTTACGCTTTTAAGCGAGGAATGAAAAAAGGGCCGTCTCGATAAAGACGGCCCTTTCATGGAAAGTTATTACTAGTACGTAACCGTAAAGCCCGCGTAAGCGGCGGCTCCCGCCGTGCCCAGGCCAACGATCTCTTCATACTCCTCGTCGAAGATATTTTCTCCGCGCACCGTGAACTTCAAATGCTTGTTCAGCTTGTAGCTCGCCGCAATTCGAGTCACGAAAAACGCGTCCGCGTTTGCCGAAAAGTCCTCGATACCGCTTTTGAAGGTAAAGCCCAGCAAGGCGCTTAGTTTTTTCCAGTCGCGTTGAATGTTCGCGTGCCACTTGTGCTCCGCCCGGCGGATCAGCCTGCGCTTGGTGGCCTTGTTAAACGTGTCGTTCCAGGTATGATTGAGGTTCAGCCGAAAATCGTCGACAAGCTTGATCTTCACGCTGGTCTCCACGCCCTTTGATTTGGCGCTGCCAATATTTATCGGGAGAAAGGTGACGGAGCTGAACTGGATCAGGTTGTCGAAGTTTTGGTCGAAGTAAACCGAGCTGACTACGATATCTCCGTTCAGAAAGCTTTGATCAAACCCCGCCTCCCAACTTTCGTTTTCTTCGGGTTTCAAATCGGGGTTGCTGAATCCGGGAAAGAACAGGTCGTTGATCGTTGGCGCCCGAAAGCCCGTGGCCCAGGCGGCGCGCACCCGTGTTCCCCATTTGTTGAACCGGTAAGCGCCCTCCAACTTGTGGGTAAAGGCGTTTTCAAACGAGTCGTTCCCGTCGTAGCGAAACCCGCCGGTCAACACCAGTTTTTCATGGTAGTTGAAAATTCCCTGCATGTAGACGCTCTGGTTTTCCAGATTCTTGTCGATGGAACCGCCCGTGCTCACCCCATTGCGCAATTGGTATTCGCCGCCCAGGATCAGGCTGTAATATTTCATAAAGCTGAACGTGTTTTGCAAATCCAGCGTGTAGGTCCGGTTGAAGATATCCGCGTTTGCCAGCGCCGTCTGGTTTCGCGACCGGAACTCGTCGTAAGCTATGTTGGGATTGAACCGAACGTCCCACCAGTCGGTGATGGATTTTTCGATCGGCGCGGCAATGTAAAAAGATTCAGTCCTGCTGAGCGGAGGCCCATCGACAAAAAAACCGCTGCCAAACGAGAACTCGTCGAACTCGACCCGGCTTTGGATGTAACGGCCGATAAACTCCGCTCGCCCGTCTTCCATAAAATTAAGTCCCGCCCTTAAGGAGGTGGAAGTATTTTGATAGCCGTCGTCCTCGTTGTTGCCGTTTTTATCGATGGCGGAAGTGAAGCCCTCCGTATCGACGCGCGACACAGACATCGAATAATCGTAACGCTCGGTTCCGCCGGAACTGCTCAGGTTTTCCTTGAAGGTGGAAAAACTGCCGCCCTCAAACGTGAACGAATGCGTGGGTTTCCCCTTGCCTTTTCTGGTGACCAGGTTGATCACCCCGCCGACAGCGTCCGCGCCCCAGAGTGTGCTTTGCGGTCCGCGCAAAATTTCGATTCGCTCCAGATTGTCCGCCAGAATGTCGGAAAAATTAAAAGCTCCGGTGGTGTTGGCGTTCACCTGCACGCCGTCCACCATCACCAGCGTGGACGAAGACCCGGCGCCGCGCATGAACACCGTGGTGTTCGACCCCAGACTGCCGTTTTGCACGACGTCCAGCCCTAACTCCTCGCGGAGCATGTCCTCAACGTTGATGTAATTTTTCTGCTCAATTTGTTCCCGGTCGATCACCGTGATGGAGGAAGGCAAATCTTTCTTGGCCAGCGGACCGCGAGTCGCCTCAATCCGGATGGGGTCAAGCTCCTCGACGTCGTCGTCTGCGGCGCTGGCGTGGGAAAACAGGAGGGGAGTTGCTACAAAAGCAATACATAGTGTCCGTAAAAATAATTTCATGAGCGCATTTTTCCTTTCTCGCGAAGGTGGTTGCGTCTTTCCGAACGGGTCTCCTGGCTTGGGGCCGTTACTCGCCTCGCCTTCCCATCCAATGGACAGTGGCAAATCGAGGCTTTCTTCCCCTTAACAGTTGCGGGACAGCGCCGGAATTCAACCGGACTTCCCCAACCCGGAAAGCAATGCAATGGTTTTTAAGAGACTCTCTACTGATTGGATATTTTTGCTTCCGGCAACTCGCTGCCCTTATTTCATAAGGGTCGCTCGCGGCCATGGTCAGTTTTTAGAGACTCCCCTAATTAACAGCTACGATCAACGGGCAAAAAAAATCCCCAACCTTTTAAGGTAGGGGAAGATAGACGTCTTGCCCCCAACCTCTTAAATCCACGAAGGGTTGGAATATTCGTTCGGCAAGGTTTTCTGGCTCCCGGATCAAACTTACTAACCCCATCCCTTCCCATTTGCCAGGCAAACAGTGGATTCGAGGGGTTTGTCCCCGGTCACAGCGGCGGGTCCGCGACGGAATTCAACCGTCTTCCCTTGACAGAACGACCCGTAATTAACTATGGGAAGCTTAGCTCATAATTAAATCAAGTCAATAAAAAACCGGGAAAACCAACGCATTTCCCATTTCCCGTAAAACTTTAGCGCTAAGATGACGGCATGAAAACCGAAGACCGGCAGGAACTAAAACGCAGGATCGTCGAAGAAATCGCAACGCAGAAGAAGCTGATGCAAAGCCTCGCGGAAGGCTCCAAGCCCGTCGCTCCGGATAACGCCATTGGCAGGCTCACGCGCATGGAAGCGATTAACAGCAAGAGCATAAGCGAAGCGAACTTGAACGTCGCCACGGCGAAGTTGGCCAGACTGGAATCCGCATTGAACAAAGTCGACCAACCCGAATTCGGCATATGCATGCGATGCGACAATCCTATCCCCCACGGCAGGATCATGCTCATGCCCGAAGCCACTCTGTGCGTCCCCTGCACCGATCAGCGTGACACTGGCCTCAATTAGGCGCTTGGCGAGCGTCCGGCAAACGTGACGCTGGACTCAATAGTTACCGGCCAACACTTTTCAGAACATTGCCTCAGGCGCTTGCCTGGCTCCCTTGAGGAGAGCGCTCACAGAGCGACGGACATAGGTGAAGGGGACAAAATTAAAACCTCTGATGGCCAGGGATAGTTTTCATTTCAGAAAATTACCTCAG
>JAJDBB010000007.1 GCA_029261555.1 Nitrospinaceae bacterium
AAACAGATTCAACTGGAACGGCAATCGAATATCCCCTCGGAGCTTGCCAACAATTTTCAGCGTTTTGTTGAAAATTCCGTGCTGGATCAACAAACGCAAACTCTGATCGCGGTGGCGTGACGATGAACACAATTGAAAAAATAATCGCAGGCATGGAGAGCCAGAAAAACGGCTATCTGGAAATTCTGGCCAAGGCGGAAGAGCAACTGGAAGCCGTCGACGCCGGGAACGTTTCGCGCACCCTGGGACTGGCAGAGGAAAAGGCAGTTCTGCTGGACCGCTTGCGGGAAACGGAATCCAACCTCGCCGAGGCGCGGGTCGGCCTTTCCGAACCTGACAAGGCGGAGGCAAAACGCCGGACCGGCGATCTGGCGATTGAAATTCAATCGACGCTGGAAAAAATAATCGCCATCGAAGACTCCTGCGAAAAAAGTTTGCGGTCGGCGAAAAGCGACCTTAAGCAAAAAATGGCCGCGCTCCGCGAAGGTAAGGCGATGATAAAAAATTACGGACGGGACGACGGTTCGGAATCCAAACTTTCGAAAAAAGTTTGAGGTAACTATTGGCCATGGTACTTTCGCCCACAGCGGTCACTCAAATTTTACGGACCTACCAGACGCAGGACCGGATTGCGGACCTGAACCGACAACGACCCATCAAGGTGGTTCAGGGTCAGGTGGACCGCGTCTCCATTTCGTCCAAGGCGCAACAATTGTCGCAGAACCCGCCCGCTGTCACATTGGGTCCGCCCCCGGAAACCGCCTCCGCCCCGGCGCCGTCCGCAGAATCCTCCTTCACCCCGCTCGTAACGCCGAAGGAAACTTCGCCTTCCGCTTAATGTTTTCTTGAAAGCCAAAAACGATTGGGTTACAACTGATCCATGATTTGCGCCCCCATTGTTGCCAACAGCATGACGCAGGCGCTTGCGGACATAGATTCCGCAAGCAAGGTTGCGGACCTGATAGAATTCCGCGTCGACCTCATGGAATCGCCGGACGTGCCCGCGCTCGTCAAAGCCGCAGACCGGCCCTGCATCGTCACCAACCGCATTAAAACCGAAGGCGGACAGTTCAAGGGAAGCGAGGAACAGCGCGTTGCCCTGCTCCGGCAGGCCATGGACGCGGGCGCGGACTATATTGATATCGAAGCGTCCACGCCAAAAGAATTTTTAAAGCCCCTTCTCGAACACCAAACGCCCACAAAAAAAATCCTGTCCTATCACGACTTCAGCAGAACGCCCGAAAAACTGGAGGAGATTTACGAGATCATGTCGCAACTCCCGGCGGATGTTTTAAAGATCGTGACCTACGCCAAAGACCTGGGCGACAACCTGCAAATGCTCAACCTCCTGCGCCGGGCCGAGCGCGACGGAAAAAAACTGATCGCCTTTTGCATGGGCGACCTGGGAGAAATCTCGCGCATCCTGTCGCCCTTGACGGGCGGCTTCCTCACCTTTGGCAGTCTGGGAACAGGGAAGGAAAGCGCGCCGGGGCAAATCACCGCCGCGACTTTGCGCGACGTCTACCGCGTCAATGAGACGCGACCGCAAATGAAAATCTACGGCGTGATCGGCGATCCCGTTTCCAAAAGCATGGGCTACCTGATCCATAACAAAGCCTTCGCCGAAACCGGCCTGCCGCATATTTATCTTCCCTTCTGGGTCCTGCAACTGAAAAAGTTTTTCTCCAGTTTCGAGCCGGTCTTCGACGGCTTGAGCGTCACCATGCCGTACAAGGAGAGCGTGATTCCCTTACTGGGCGAGGTCGACCCGCTGGCGAAAAAAATCGGCGCTGTCAACACTATCGTGCGCGAAGGCGAATCCTGGAAAGGTTACAACACCGACTGCAGCGGCGCCGTGCAGGCTCTGGAAAGTAAAACGGATTTAAAGGGAAAGAAGGTTTTGATCATCGGCTCCGGCGGAACGGCCAAAGCCATCGGTTACGGCGTGGTCGACAAAGGCGCCGAGCTTGCGGTGACCTACAACAAAAATAAAGAACGCGGAGAAGCTCTGGCGAAAGAGCTGAACTGCCAATTGTTCTCCATGCGCGACATGGAAGGATTCACCGCCGACATATTGATCAACTGCTCGCCCGTGGGCATGAATCCGAACGTCGAAGAAGCCCCCGCGCCCGCGCGGATGCTGCGCGAAGGGATGATCGTGTTCGACTCCGTTTACAATCCACCCGAGACCCGTCTGATCCGCGAAGCCAAAGAGGCGGGATGCGAAACCATTTCCGGACTGGAATTATTCCTCAATCAAGGCGCCGCCCAGTTCGAACTGTGGACCGGAAAACCCGCCCCCCTCGCCGCCATGCGCAACGTCCTGCTGGAAAAACTGTCCGGAAGCTGAATCTAATATCTGTTACATAATTTTTTTACGATCTTTCCCGCGCCAAAACTCCCAGCCGAGCCACAGGTAAAACGGTAAATACTCCATCCACGGAAGCCCGGGGAGCCACTCGCCCATCTCCTGATAATCAAAATAAAAATCCAGGTAATACATTCCCACCAAACCCGTCAGGAAAATCCACGGTCCGCGCGGAAAAAAACAGAGGAACGGCACTGTCCAGCACAGGTACCAGGGGTTCTGCACCGGACTCAACAAAAATACCAGCGCCATCATAATAAAAATCGGGCGCACACGATCGACGGGTTCGCTCTCTTCTCCTCGCCGCGTCAACAGATAAATTAAAGTTCCGCCGAGCGCCAGCGCAACGGTGACCTTCGCCAGCAGAGACGGCAGGTCGTAGGAAAACAACACCGCGTCCTCGGAGCGGAACCCCAGCGCCCCGAACAGGTACGCGAGCAGGGAAAATAGACTGTCGTTGTTCTGCCAGTAAATCGAATACACGCGCAGTCCCTCGAAAGCCTTGAGACCAATCCCTAAAAACGGCGCGTAACCGATCGCCACCGTCGCCACAAACAACAACACGGCGCCGGCGGGCTGTCTCCATTGCCAACTTCGCCCCTCATACCCTCGCGCCATTTGCTTGAGGTACAGCGGCAGGAGGATGACGGGATAAATTTTTCCCAGCACGCTGAGCGCGAGAAAAAACGTCGCGAGATTAAAACGTCGCGCGACCAGATAAAACACGGAGGCGCATAAAAAGGCGACGCCGATGATATCCAGATGAGTCGAGTTGAACGTCTCTTTAACGATCAGCGGCGACCAGAAATAAATCATGCACAGGTTAGGATTCCTCCCCAGGCGCTTGAGCGTCAGGTAAATAAAAACCAGCGCCGTCAGATCGAATAATAAAAACCCCAGGCGCAGGGCGAGGATGCTGTCCGCCCGAACCGTAGCGATGGCGCGGAAAACGTATTGCGCCAGCGGCGGGTAAATCGTCGGCACGTCCGGATGGTTGATGCGCTCCATGAAAACGAAAGAGTCGGGCGTGGCAAATTTCAGGTCGTGGAGAGTTTTCAGTTCGCGGATTTGGCGTTCGTCGTACATGCTCCGCAACTCGTCGGGATCGCGGATCTGCAGAAATTTGAATTGAGTCGCCTCCTCCGGCGCGTACTCGAAGGGGTTGATCCCGTGCGCGAACGACTTGCCGTCCCACAGGTAGCGGTAGACGTCGTCCTCTTGAATCTGTTGCGACGGCAGGATGAGCGCGCGAAAGAGGAGTCCGAACGCGACAACGATGACAAGCGTTTTTTTATCCGCCAGACGTTTTTTAATCAGCAGAAAAATGCCGCCGGCTTGCAGGGCGAAGAGGGCGAAGTACAGGAAGAGGTATTCAAGAATGGGCCGCTCGGCGTAACCTTCGCCCCAGTTGAACTGATAGGACAGGTTAGTGACCGCCTGCCACAAAAACGCAGAGCCAATCCCAACAATTGCCAGGACGGCCCAAGGCCATTTAGCGGAATCTGTTTGAGAATTTCCCATGAAGTTCCGAATGAAATATTGTTAACTCAAATGCAAACAATTTAGTTTAGACTCGCACGATGACGGGAGCAAAACTAAAAATACTATTTTTGTGTACGGGGAATTCCTGCCGGAGCCAGATGGCCGAAGGATGGGCGCGTCATTTGAAGGGCGACGCGCTGGAACCTTACTCCGCCGGGATCGACCCGCAAGGGCTGAACCCCGACGCAGTTCGCGTAATGGCCGAGGCGGGAGTGGACATTTCTGCCCAGCGCTCAAAACATGTCGACGAGTTGAAAGACGTCGCGTTGGATTTGGTGGTCACGGTGTGCGGTCATGCGGACGAACATTGTCCGGTATTCCCCGGCGCTGTTCGCGTGTTGCATCGGGGATTCGACGACCCTCCGAAGCTGGCCGAAGGTGCGGAAACGGAGGAGGAACGTCTGGCGCCTTACCGCCGCGTACGCGACGAAATCCGCGCCTACATCGCCAGCGTGACGCTGGACTCAGCTGTTGACGATTGAATATTCTTCTTTAAACTGTCAGCTGCTTATCCATGTTTATCTGTGTTCATTGGTGGTTTCTTTTTTATCAGGCCCCGGCGCCTCGCCAGTTCACAAATCAAAAAACTGATCCAGTTTTTTATCACTGCGCGGCAGTTTGCCCGTAGCGCCCTCCCAGATTTCTTTCGTCTCCATACACAGGTAAACGTTCAGGTCCGGGCTTTCGCGTTTGAGCCGGGCGCGCAGGGTTTCGTAAGCGCGAGTGCGGAGGGGGCGCAGGTAACGGAACTTGCCGTCTTCGCAGGCGACGTGCTCGGACGCAAACAGCAGGTTCGAGCGACTGCGCTGGTTGATGATCTTTTTCAAATTGGGTCGGTACCTAAAGCTTCCCAGGCTGATCCATTCAATCCCCTCCGGCGGAACGTGGGCGAACAGGGACTGAATCGTTTCTTCGTAAGCTTCCTCCCA
>JAJDBB010000008.1 GCA_029261555.1 Nitrospinaceae bacterium
CTGCGAGCGGTTTTGAGTCCATTGCGAATCCGTGTAGGAGCGCAATTCAGGTTGCGCCGTTTGTTAAAACTTGGAAGCGGAAAATCCATTCCGGGCAGGCAAACGGACTATAGCAAACCAAAATTTTCGGGTCAAGAATGGTGCTCGTTGGTTTTGAGGGTTCCGGAAAATCGAGTTGATTCCACTCCGTGGCCAGCTTATTATGAAGGATTATGACAACTCAAACCAAATCACTTAAAGTCGCCTTCGCCACCTTGGGTTGCCGGACCAACCAGCACGACACGGCGGAGATGCAAACTCTGCTGGAACAAGAGGGTTTCTCCATCGTAAACTCGAAAGACCGCGCGGACGTCTACGTCGTCAACACCTGCACCGTCACTTCCAGGAGCGATTACAGTTCGCGCCTCGCGGTAAAAAAATCCCTCGCCATCAACGAAAAGGCCCTGGTGGTGTTCACCGGATGCTACGCGCAGATGAATCCGGAAGAGGCGCTGGCCCTTCCCGGCATGGACGTGCTTTTGGGAAACGCCAACAAACTCGAAATCGCAACCGTCATCAAAAAGAAATTTGAGGATCCCGATAGATGGAACAAATCCGATCCGGCGGAATCCTTCATGTCGGATATTTACGACGAAGACCGCGAGTTCGCCACACTTCCCGTTTCCGGTTTCCAGGGAAAAACCAAAGCTTTTATAAAGGTGCAAACCGGTTGCGATGAAAAATGCTCCTTCTGCACAGTCGTTCTGGCCCGAGGCCGATCCATCAGCGATACGCGGCAGAACATTCTCAACAACGTCAAAAAATCCATCGCCGACGGCTACAAGGAAATCACTCTCACCGGTATCAACCTTGGAACCTATGGCATGGATAAAAAAGAGCCGGAAACTTTTTCCAGCCTCGTTGAAGAAATCCTGGGGCTGGCGGGCGATTTCCGCGTCCGTATCAGCTCCATCAATCCCATGGAAATCGACGACCGGCTTCTGAGCCTGATAGCCGAACGCGATAATTTGTGCCCACACCTGCACATCCCTCTACAAAGCGGAGACGACGAGGTACTTGGCCGCATGCGCCGCAATTACGATTCCCGTCAATACCGCGACGTCGCATTACGCGCCTTGGAAAAAATTCCCAACCTCGGACTGGGCGCCGACGTTATCGTCGGTTTCCCCGGAGAGACCGACGCCCAATTTGAAAACACCCGGAAAATGATCGAAGAGTTGCCTTTTTCCTATCTGCACGTCTTCACATATTCTCCCCGTCCAAAAACCGAGGGGGCGGGCTTTAAAGACAACATTCAAAATATTATTAAAAAGTCCCGCAACAAAGCTTTAACCGATCTGGTGAAGAACAAATCCTCCGCTCTGCGTTCCCGTTTACTGGGGCAAACCGTCCGGGTTTTGGTGGAAAGCCAGAGAGACGCGGCGACCGGATTTCTCAAGGGACACTCGGAACATTTCATTCCCGTTCAGTTGGAGGGGAGCGACTCTCTAATGAACCAAATAGTTCCCGTCGTCATAACGGAAGCCGCCTCCGACCGAGCGACCGGATGCGTCCAATCATAACCCTGACCACAGACTTTGGCCTGGACGATCCATTTGTCGGGATCATGAAAGGCGTGATTTTGAAGATTGCGCCGGAGGCGAGTCTGGTCGATATCACCCACAACATCGAGCCGCAAAATATCGCGCAAGCGGCCCTCGTGTTGGAATCCGCTTATCCCTGGTTTCCCACAGGCACAGTGCACATGCTGGTGGTTGATCCGGGAGTCGGGGGGAGCCGCAGGCCTCTCGCCGTCCACAGCCGGGGATATTATTTCGTCGCCCCGGACAACGGAATCCTTTCGTCTGTGCTGGACGCCGAAGCCCAATGCTACGAGTTGACAGAGAAAGAATTTTTCCTGGAACCTGTTTCCAATACTTTTCACGGGCGCGACGTATTCGCTCCCTCGGCAGGCTGGATCGCGCAAGAAAAAAAACTCTTCGACCTGGGGGAAAAAATCAACGATCCGCAAACACTGGACGTCCCGCAACCGGTTGTCGAAGGAAGAACCATTCGCGGACAAATTATTTACATCGACCGGTTCGGAAACCTGACGACCAACATCGGCGCCGAAACGCTTCACAAACATTTGGTTCCGAACCAAAAGCCGGTCATCCAAATTGGCGAAAAAAAAATCATCGGACTCAGTTCCTCTTATTCCGAAGCGCGGGAGGATCAACCCTCGGCGCTGGTAAACAGTTGGAATCGGCTGGAAATTTTTGTTCGGGAAGCCAACGCGGCCGAAACGCTTGGAGTCCGGGTGGGCGACGCCGTGAGCGTTGACTCCAATGAAAGTGAATCATGAGCGAAATCAAAATCGTCGCGCAAAATAAAAAGGCCCGGCACGAATATTTTATTCTGGAAACGGTGGAAGCCGGCATGGTCCTCAAGGGAACCGAGGTCAAGGCCATGAGAGAAGGGAAAGCCAATCTGGTGGACAGCTATGTAACTATCAGCAAGGGAGAAGCCTGGTTGGTGAGTTGCAATATCAACGTTTACGAACCGGCCAAACAATTCAATCACGCGCCCACGCGCACCAGGAAGCTATTGCTCCATAAAAAGGAGATTGCGCGCTTGACGGGCCAGGCGCAGGAAAAAGGGCTGAGCGTAATCCCTTTAAAACTGTATTTCCGCGGCAGTCGCGCCAAGGTGGAGATCGGGGTTGCGAAGGGTAAAAAGCTACACGACAAGCGAGCGACGATTAAGGAACGCGAAGCCAAACGCGAAATCGACCGCGCCATAAGGTCGAACCGATAATACTTTTCTTAATCAACTATTTTTCAATCAAGAGCCATGGAAAACATAGAAGATAAAATCAGCGGGTTGTTGCACGGGTATCAGGGCGGATTAGTATTGATGACGGCGTGCGAGTTGGGCGTCTTTGACGCGCTGACAGGGCCGCCCGTTTCGGCCCTAGAAGTAGCGGAAAAACTAGGGCTCTCTGAAAAAGGAGTCGAGCGTTTGCTGAATGCGCTCGCCGCTCTGGGCATTGCGGCAAAGGACAATGAAAAATATTCCCTGCCGGAGGAATGGCTTCCCTACCTGACCAAGGACGGCGAGCGGAGCATGCATCAATGGATGTGGCTATCCAAAAAGCTGATCCAACCCTGGTTGGAGATGGATCGTTTTGTCCGAAGCGGGGAAAACATTTCCAGCATCATGGACATGCTGGGGAGCGAACCGGAAAACATGCGCGCCTTCACCGACGCCATGCACGATAAGGGACTCAAGGCCACTTGGACTCTAGCGCGGGAAATCCCCATTGGCGATTGCAAAAAAATGCTGGACCTGGGCGGCGGACCGGGCACCTACTCGCTGGAGTGGTGCAAGCTCCACCCTCATTTAAAAGCGACGATCCTCGATATCCCTCCCGTTTTGGAAGTGGCGAAAGAATACATTAAACGTTACGGCTTGAAAGATCGAGTGACAACCAAACCGGGAGACTTTCATAAAGACGGTTTGGGAACGGAATACGATCTGGTTCTACTCGCCAATATCCTCCACATGTACGAAGGCGATCAAGGCCGCGCTCTTGTTCAAAAGGCCGCGGATTGCCTTGCGCCCGGCGGACGAATCGTCATCCACGGTTTCTGCACGGACGACGGCGACGTTGCCCCTTTAAACGACGTCCTTTTCAGCGTCAACATCGGTTTGCTGACGCCTGGAGGCCGGGCGCATCCGGTGAAAGAAAAAATCGACTGGCTGGAGGCAGCGGGGATTGGGGAGATCAGGCATTTTCGCGTCGACGCGGTTCCCACTGGCGTCGTCACGGGCGTTAAAAAAGGCTAAAGAAGAAGGGTTAGGATTTCAAGCTCTTCGCACCACCAGCACGACTCCAGCCTCGGCAATCAAAGCTCCAACCACCCCCATAGTC
>JAJDBB010000009.1 GCA_029261555.1 Nitrospinaceae bacterium
TATCATTTTATCGGCGTGCTTCATTTCGCCCATGGATTCTTCCCTCGCATGTTGGGCAAGTTTATTAAATCCCCAGTTCTCCTCCATCTTGTAATGGATGTAATAAATATTGATTGCCGTCAACTCCGCCATGAGCACGTCATTAAGAGCGTCGATCACTTCCTTGTTTCCCTGCATGATTATCTCTCCCCATATAGCGTTAATAATTTAAAGTAACGTTCCATTGAGCGCACGCTAGCAAAGCTCAGATAACTAAACAAGAGTCGATTTCTCAAAGGTTTGCGCCTGATAGTCGCAATGATTTTTATTATCAATAAAATCAATTTCAAAAGATACCAGGGCAGATAGCTTCTGAAAAACCCGCGCCAGGATTGAGGCAAAAGGCCGTCAAAGAAAAATTGCGTTTAGCGATTGATTATTTCTATCAATAGCAAATCGCCACGCGAGCGCAGTTTTTCTTCATTTTTTAAGAAAGGAGTTAATCTTTTGGGGAGGGCGAAAACTTTCTGCTTAAAAAAGGGTTCCATTGGTTCGGGTGAGAACTTCACAACCGGTATCTGTCACCCAAAGAGTGTGTTCGAACTGCGCCGAAGTAGAGCCGTCCAGGGTAACGGCGGTCCATTTGTCGGCGAGTATCTTCAGGTCCGCTTTGCCTTCGTTGATCATGGGTTCAATGGTGAAAGTCATGCCCTTTCTCAATTCCAGGCCCTCCCCCTCTTTTCCAAAATGCAGGACCTGAGGCTCTTCGTGGAAGTTCAGCCCGATTCCGTGTCCGCAAAACTCGCGCACCACGGAATATCCGCGCGCTTCCACATATTTCTGGATGGCGGCTCCAATATCGCCCAGGTGCGATCCGGGCCGCACGGTCTCGATGGCCCGTTGTTGCGCCTCCAGGGTGGTCTCCACCAGGCGTTGGGCGCGCTTGCGGGGCGTTCCTACGAAAAAGGTCCGGTTGGTGTCGCCGTGGTATTTTTTAACAATCGTCGTGATATCCAGATTCACGATATCGCCGTTGCGCAATTTTCGCTCGGAGGGGATTCCATGGCAGATTTCATCGTTGACGGAAGTGCAAATACTTTTGGGAAACCCGCGATAATTAAGGGGCGCGGGTATGGCCTTGTGGGCAATGATATAGTCGTGGCAAATGTCGTTCAGCTCGTTGGTGGTGACGCCAGGCTTGATAAAAGGCTCGATCATCACCAGAACTTCAGCCGCAAGCTTACAACTCTCCCTCATCACCTCGATTTCCGCGTCGTTTTTAATATGAATCATGCGAGTATCCAAAATCCTTCAAATAGCGATCGTCCTGTCGCCAGTTTTTCTTTACCCGAACAAAAAGGTTTAGATACACTTTGGTCCCAAAAAGTTTTTCAATTTCTTCACGGGCGTATTGGCCGACCCTTTTTAACCGCTCCCCGCCCTTACCAATCAAAATTTTCTTCTGGGATTCCCTCTCAATAGTAATCACGGCGTCCACCACGAGAACTCCTTTTTTTCCTTCTTCCATCTTTTCCACCTCCACCGCCGTAGCATAAGGAAGCTCCAGATGGGTAAGTATGATGATTTTTTCCCGAATCATCTCCGCCGCAATGAATTTTTCCGGACAATCCGTGACCATGTCCGGCGGGAAATACT
Organism: Nitrospinaceae bacterium; assembly: GCA_029261555.1. Taxonomy (GTDB): domain Bacteria; phylum Nitrospinota; class Nitrospinia; order Nitrospinales; family JACRGP01; genus JAJDBB01. Next base: position 1,636 of record JAJDBB010000009.1, read on the forward strand.
CGGGTCCCTCCGGAAGAATTTCCAATAAAATCTTTTTCAAAATATCCAGACCGTCGCCGTGTAGAGCGGAAAGCGGAATGATATGCAAAAAGTTTTCCCGCTGGCGCAATTGATCGATCAATTCAAGAATCCTGTTTTTGGGAATCAGATCAATTTTGTTGACCACGAGGATTTTGGGCGTTTTCGATTTCTTAATCAAATCCAGAACATACTCGTCTTCCGCCTGAAACCTCCGCTTGGCGTCGATCAAAAACATGATAACGTCCACGTCGTCGAAAGTTTTGCGCGCGGTTTCCACCATAAACCGATTCAGCTTGGTGCGCGCGTCGTGGATTCCCGGCGTGTCCAGGAGAATGATTTGACCACCGGGCAAATGGCAGATTCCCGTGATTTTGTTTCGGGTGGTTTGCGGGCGGCGGGATATCGCCGCCACCTTCTCGGAGATCAACTGGTTCAGCAAAGTCGATTTACCGACGTTGGGTTTGCCGACAATTCCCACAAACCCGGAACGATATTTTTGTTTCACGCTCGCATTCAACCGCTCACTCCAAAGTTTTTAAGTCCAAAAAAATATAGCAAATCCCTTTTGGGAGACGGTATTATAAGACAAAAAGGATAAGAAGTTAGCAAATTAACCGCGCAACGCCAACATCTTTCATGCCTAAACTCGGAATATACCTTCATATCCCTTACTGCCTGCACAAATGCGGCTACTGCGATTTCAATTCCCACAAAATCAATTCGGGGGAAATGTCCTCCTATGTCCAGGCTCAGGTTCGAGAAATCCGTCATTACGCGCCGCAATTTGAAGGGCGCAAAGTTCAAAGCGTATTTTTTGGCGGCGGCACCCCCACCACACTGCCAACGGAAGATTTGGCGAGCATCCTGAACGCGCTTCGCGAACATTATTCATTGGAATCCGATTGCGAGATCACTGTGGAAGCAAATCCCGCAACCCTGGAGCTGGGGTATCTTAGAAACCTTCGCGCGGCGGGGTACAACCGCATCAGTATCGGAGTGCAATCTTTCCAAAAGGACGAGCTCGCTCTTTTGGAAAGGGTACATTCCGCGGAAGAAGCCGACCAAACCATCGATCAGGCAAAGGCCGCCGGCTTTGACAATTTATCCCTGGACCTCATGTTCGCCCTCCCCGGCCAAACCCTTTCGAGTTGGCGGGACACTTTGCAAAAGGCGCTGAAAAAAAAACCGGCTCATCTTTCGGCATACAACCTGACGATCGAACCCGACACGGCTTTTCACAAGCACAGGGAGCGCGGGCTGTTGACCATGCCGCCGGAGGATTTCCAATTGGAGTTGTTCAAGGAAACGCTAACCGCGTTAAACGACGCCGGTTACAAACAATACGAAATATCCAACTTTGCCCAACCCGAAAGGGAATGTCGACACAACATCAATTACTGGGAAAACGGGGACTATCTTGGACTGGGCGCAGGAGCGTCTTCTTATATCGAGGGCGAACGCTTTAGGAATACCGCCCTTCCCTCGCGCTACATAGCCGAAATTGTTAAAGCCGGACAGGCGGTGGAATTTACCGAACGCCTCAATCCAGCGGGAGCGATGGGGGAGACTCTCATGCTGGGATTACGTATGATGCAGGGACTGGATATCCCCCGTTTTGAAAAAAGGTTTAAAGTCTCTTTCATAAAAACTTACGAAAAAATCCTCGACGCCTTGCTCAAAAAAAACCTGGTCGATCTCGACTCCAACCGGCTGGCGCTCACCAGCAAGGGTCTGTTTTTAGCCGATTCCGTCATTCTGGAGTTTCTGCCTTAATCTTTTTTAAAAGGAGTTTTCATGCTCAAATTTGCACCGTTCGCCTTGATTTCAATCGCCGCCTTCCTGTATATGGCTTCGCCCGTTTTCGCGGAAGACGCCAACGCCCTGATGAGAAAAGCGATCAAACTCAGCATGCAGGGAAACAACGACGAGGCGCTCAAAATTTTCAAAGAGGTCATCGAAAAGAATCCCAAAAACACTTTCGCGCATAACAATCTGGGGCAAATTTATGCGTTAATGGGGGAATGGGACAAAGCATTGGCTTCCTATAAGACTGCGCTGGAGATCAACCCGAATTTCGCGATGACCCTGAACAATATCGGACAGATTTATAAAAGACGCAATGAGCTGGACCTTGCCGAGACCAGTTTTAAAAAGGCCATCCAGAACTTTAAAAACTTTGGCCTGGCCTACGGCAATCTTGGAGAAGTCTATTTGATCCAGAAAAAATACGACGACGCTATCTCAAACCTGGGAAAGGCGGTAGAAATTATTCCCGCCAACGCAATGTTTCACCACCTCATCTCCCAGGCTTACCAAGCCAAAAACATGACGGAGAAGGCGGACAAACATTTGGCTCTTTATAAAAAATTCAAATTGCCCTCCCCCACAGGAAAGTGAACGACGCTTCTAATATGAAAAACCCCGAATCCACATTCAAACGGCTGGTAGAAATCGTCGACGTTTTGATGAGCGAAAACGGTTGTCCCTGGGACCGCGTGCAAACGCGGGAAACCTTAAAACCCTATCTGGTGGAGGAAACCTACGAAGTTCTGGAAGCCCTGGACGAGGACCATCCGGAAAAAATAAAGGAGGAGTTGGGCGACCTGCTGTATCAAATCATGTTCCACGCAAAAATTGGCGAGCAGAAAAACGAATTCAATGTTGGCGACGTGATCGATTCCATCAGCGAAAAAATGGTGCGGCGCCACCCTCATGTTTTCGCGGACAGCGCGGTGGATACGCCGGACGGCGTGGTGGAACAATGGGAGGAAATCAAAAAAACCGAAAAGAACAATCAGGGGCAAAAATCAATCCTGGACAACATTCCTAAGGGCCTTCCAGGATTGCAACGCGCCCAACAACTGCAGAAAAAAGCCGCCAAACAAGGATTCGACTGGGACAAAATTGAAGACGTCTTCGCCAAGCTGGACGAGGAGATAGCCGAGTTCAAGGAAGCTTTTCTCAATGGCGACGATCAACACCTGCAAAGCGAGCTTGGAGATATCCTGTTCGTTCTGGTCAATCTTTCGCGATTTAAAAAACTGAACGCGGAGGAGGCCTTGCGCCAGACCAACAACAAATTTATCCAGCGTTTTCAACACATCGAAAAGGAAGTCGCCAAACGCGGCAAGGAATTAAAAGACGCTACGCTGGAAGAAATGGAACAGTACTGGCAGGACGCAAAAAAGATTTAACGAAAAGAAGGAACCTTTTTTCACCGCCGTTTTTTCAACTGCAATTCTACGACGCAGTTAAGTTCCTTGAGCAAAGCTTCAAGATCCACGTTATGCATCTGCGCGGACTGCTCCACAGTCTCAATGGCGTGCCCCGGACAGGAAAAACACTCCTCCCCATAATGCTTTTCAAATACCTCGCGAGTCTCAGAATAAACTTTTACCAGACTGCCCACCATAACGTCGGCGGCGCAAAACTCTCCCATTTTGATTTTTCGTCCTTCTTTGGCGGACGCCTCCGTTGAAGGTCTTCCCGGGGGGGTTGGCGGAGCGGATCGGGAAAACAACGCGGCGTTCAGCTTTTGCACAAACTCTTGCGCATCCACCCCGTGCTTTTCGCAGGCTTTGTCGATGGTCACAACTTTGGCGAAAGTTTTCCTGGCGACGGGATTGGCCAGAGAATCAAAACCGCTCGCCAAAAACACCGGAAGCGCGTTAGGGAATTTATCCAGCGCCTCTCCCACTTTCATGTCGCCGGTAATTCGCGCCGGGAGGGTTCCGGCGTCTGCCGGAGCCAGAACCCCATACAAATTGACTATCATGAGTAATATTCCCCCACCCGCCATTACGGCGGAAAGAACAAACAGGTAATGCAACGCGCCGTTCGTCCATAATCCGCCGGCAAAATGGGTTGAGACCATGCCCAGCAATCCAACGTTTTGCAAATAAAAATGATACTTAACTCCCTCGGGCCAAGGGAGAGGACGGGCGTTGAAACGCGGCAGGACATGGTAGGCAACGCTGGCGATCATCATTATCATGAAGCCCAGCAGGTTCAGGTGAATGTGAACGAATCGAATCCGTTCGCCCCAATCTGGGCGCACGGATATGCCTATCCCGAGAAAAGCGCCCAGCGCCAGATAGATCAACGCCGCCTTGGAAAACAGTTTTGCGTATTTGTCCATTAGATTAAATGTGCGAAAGAGTTGGAAGGAGGGAGCAAACTAAAGGAACCGAATCGACCAAGCGTTCAATGCCAAACGATTGACCGGTTCGGTTCCTTTAATTCTCTCATTCCCTGCTGGATGGTTTTTCTGTTCTGCGCCCGCTTGTAATTTTTTCTGGACTCGACAACCTGTCTCCGGTAGCGGGCGGAAGCCAGGGCGCGTGCCGCAGGGTTCTCCTTAACAATCCTGCGTTTTTTAATAACTTTGTGCATCGTATCCTCCTTGGAAAATTTAAACGTCGTAATTCCTGCCTCTCCACTGCGATTTTCCTAGCAATAACACTTGAAACATGGAGTTTAGCATGATGGCGCAGGTCACAAGCGCGCCTAAAGGAAACAGGATAGCAGTCCGGCCCTTTAAATTCAAATGGTGGCACAACCCCGACTGGGTCGCCAACACAAGCGCCAAGCTGGCAAAGGAAAGCGCCAGAACGAACGTTCCTCCATCCGCGAGGCTGGCAAACAACACGAACCAGGGACTCACCAAAAAAGATATCAGGATAAAGATGTAATAGAAGGTTTTGATTACCGACTTTTTGAAAGCGATAAAGATATTTTTGCGCCAGCCCTCCCAGATTTCCCTGAAGGAATGATACATCCTGATGGAAAGAAGGCTTTTGCCGTCGGCGACGAGCAGACGGCACCCCTCCGCCTTGGCGGCCTTGGCCAGCATTATATCTTCGACGATTTCCCGCTTCACTCGGGCATGCCCGCCAACGCGTAAATACGCCTCTTTCCGGATCATGATAAAGGCACCAATCCCCATAGCGGACGGGTCGTCAGGATCGTTCACTCGTTTAAAACGGGTCAGCGCGCCGATGATGCTGAATATAATCGGTTGCACCGCGCGCTCCCAAAACGACCCAAATTCCGCCGCCGGCATGAGGGTGAGCATGTCCAGGTTCCGGCTTTGCATGGCGTGCACGGCTGATTTAACCGCCTGAGAACTGAAAACCGGATCGGCGTCGGTGAACAACAAAATTTCTCCGCGCGCAATTTCCACCGCCTGACTCAATGCGAACGGCTTGCCAAACCAATCGACGGGCAACTCCTTTCCTTCAAGCAGAGAAAGATTGGAATATTTTTTCGCCAATCGATTCGCCAATTCCGCCGTGGCGTCCGAAGAATGATCGTCGACGACAATCACTTCAAAATTCGGGTAATCCTGCGCCGCCAGAGACTCCAGGCAAGCGCCAATATCTCTTTCCTCGTTGCGCGCCGCGATGCAAACTGAAACCCTGGGCGCTTCCCGCAAAGGCCCGGACACAGGCTCGACGCGAACCAGGTGAATCATATTCACCGAAAGATACACGACAATCAAAACGATCAATAAAAACTGAACACCCGCCAACCAGACCATCGAATAAATTCCTTGTGTCAGGGAATTCTCAAATCCCCGGCGAAAATCTAACCGTATTCAAACATTACCTACAATTCCCTCTAACAATTTAAAGGTTCAATAGTCTCGTCTGCAACGACTACTTTCTCAAGGAGAAAAACAATGATTGGATGGATGAGGAGAATACTACCGTGTCTTTTGATGGTGTTGGTGGCCTTAAGCGCAAGCGCCGAAGCGAACCCTTTGAAAGGAACCGTCAAGGTGGACGGTTCCAGCACCGTATTCCCCATTACTGAAGCGGTAGCCGAAGAATTTGGGCACGAAAGGCAATTCAACCGGGTCCGTGTGACCGTCGCTGTATCGGGTACGGGCGGTGGGTTCAAGAAATTCGGCGTCGGCGAAACGGATATCAACGACGCCTCCCGACGCATCAAGACAAAGGAAATCGATACGGCCCGCAAGAATCATATCCGCTACATGGAACTGCCGGTGGCCTACGACGGACTCTCCGTAGTCCTCAACAAAAAGAACGACTGGGTCGATTACCTGACGGTCGCCGAGCTGAAGAAAATCTGGGAACCGGAAAGCTCTGTTAAAACCTGGAAAGATATTCGGCCCTCTTGGCCCGACAAAAAGATTCGATTGTATGGTCCGGGCACGGATTCCGGAACATTTGACTATTTCACGGAAGTCATCAACGGCAAATCCCAGCGCAGTCGCGCGGACTTCACCAAAAGCGAAGACGATAACGTCTTGGTAAAAGGGGTCGCTGGGGGTCTTTATTCCCTGGGTTACTTTGGATACGCCTATTATGTGGAAAACCAGGACAAGCTCCGCGCCGCCCCCATTAAACAAGGCGACAAGAAACCGGTATTGCCCACGCTTGAAACCATCAATACGGGAGCCTACGCGCCTTTATCACGGCCAATTTTTATCTATGTGAATATGAAATCTGCAAAGCGGCCGGAAGTAAAAGAATTCATCCGGTTTTACCTCAAAAACGCGTCTCAGTTGTCAAAAGAGGTCGGGTACATTCCTTTACCCGACGCAATGTATCAGGAGTCTCTGGAAAAGTTCAATGCCGACTCGCTCAAGGTTGCCCGAAAATAAATCTTGAACAAGCGCATGATTTCAAAATTTATCGACCACGCATTGCACTGGACCCTCGTGGTCTGCGTAGCCATAACGGTGATCACCACCCTCGTGGTGGTGATAATTTTAGGAAAAGAGTCTTATCTTTTTTTCCAGGAAGTCCCGGTTTTTGATTTTCTCTTCGGAACCCGGTGGGAACCGCTTCTTGAGCCGAAATCTTTTGGAGTTCTCCCCCTGGTAGTAGGAACGATGAAAATTGTTTTCGGTTCCATTTCGATCGCCTTGCCTGTGGGGTTAATGATTGCAATCTACATGAGCGAGTTTACGTCTGACAACGTCCGCTCGATCGTCAAACCGTTTTTGGAAATTCTCGTCGGCATACCGACCGTGGTCTACGGCTATTTCGCTCTGACCTTCGTCACCCCCATGCTACGCAAGCTTTTCCCCGAAATGAATATTTTTAACGCGGCCAGCGCCGCGATCGTCGTTGCGATCATGATTTTCCCAATGGTGACTTCCTTGTGCGACGACGCGTTTCGGGCTTTGCCTCGTTCGCTCCGCGAAGGGGCCTTTGCGTTGGGCGCCACCCGTTACGAGGTGGCGATCCAGATTATCATGCCGGCTGCGGCGAGCCGGATCGGCGCGGCGGTCGTTTTAGCCTTGTCGCGCGCCATAGGAGAAACCATGGCCGTTACCCTGGCGGCGGGCGCGACTCCTGAGTTATCGCTTACTTTTTTGGAGAGCATTCAAACCATGACCGCGTACATCGTTCAAGTGAGTCTTGGAGACATTCAAGCCGGCGGGGTGGAATATATGACCTGCTACGCGGTCGGACTTCTGCTTTTTTTGATGACATTGGTCATGAACATCCTGGGCAACCATTTCCAGTTGAAATCCCGAGTCTCCCAATGATAAACCGCAGAATAAGAAGCCTCAAAAACCGGACATTCGTCTGGGTTTGCCGAGGAGTAACGGCGGCGATGATTTCAGTCTTGTTTATCCTTCTGTACCATGTGGGGCAGGAAGGAATCGGCTGGCTCGACAAACAGTTTCTTGACAGTTTTCCCTCGCGGTTTCCGGAAAAGGCTGGGATCAAATCGGCTTTATGGGGCAGCGTGTGGCTGATCGGGATGACGGCGACATTCTCCATTCCTCTGGGAGTTGCCACCGCGGTTTATCTGGAAGAATATGCGCCAAGAAAAATCTGGGTCCGAGCGATTGAAATCAACATCGGCAATCTGGCCGGGATGCCGTCGATTTTATACGGACTATTGGGATTGGCCATCTTTGTCCGGTTCATGGGACTGGAGGATAGTTTATGGTCGGGAAGCCTGACCCTCAGCCTGTTGGCGTTGCCGGTGATTGTCATCGCCTCGCAGGGCGCTCTCCGCGCGGTACCGCGCGAGATTCGCGAAGGCGCCTACGCACTGGGCGCGCGCCGTTGGCAGGTCGTCTTCGGGCATGTTTTGCCGTGCGCCTTGCCGGGAATCATGACCGGAGTGATTCTGGCTTTGTCCCGATCCATGGGAGAAACAGCCCCTCTCATCATGATTGGGGCGTTGAGTTATGTTGCGTTTCTCCCGGAGACCCCTTCAGACCCGTTTACGGCTCTACCGGTTCAAATATTCAATTGGGCGGCCCGTCCCCAAGCAAACTTTCACGGGTTGGCGGCGGCGGGGATCCTCGTCCTTCTGGCCTTGCTCCTCACCCTCAATGCAAGCGCCGTGTTCATCCGGGAAAAACTGCAACGGTACAAACCATGACTGGCGAATTAATGGAACACCCGGTTATTCTGGAAACCAAAGACCTGTCCGTCTCCTATGGAGATCATCAGGTCGTTAAAAAAGTAAACCTGAACATTCTGGCTAATCAGGTGACTGCCGTGATCGGCCCTTCAGGTTGCGGCAAAAGCACCATGCTCCGCGTGTTCAACAGGATGAACGATTTCGTCCCAGACGCCCGCATTGAAGGAAAGGTGTTATTCGAAAAAAACGACCTTTACGATGATAAAATTGATCCCGGATTTATCCGTCAGCAAATTGGGATGGTATTTCAAAGACCCAATCCCTTTCACAAATCAATTTACAATAATGTGATCTGGGGTCCCAAGGTCAATGGACACAAGAAAGACCTGCGCGAGTTAGCCGAGCAGGCGCTCCAAAAAGCCGCCTTGTGGGATGAAGTGAAGGACCGCCTTCATGAATCGGCGTTGAACCTATCCGGCGGGCAACAACAACGGCTTTGTATTGCCCGCGCCATCGCCATGAACCCTAAAATCATTTTGATGGACGAACCGTGCTCCGCTCTGGACCCGCGCGCGACGGCTCGTATCGAGGATTTGATTCAAGAATTCCGCTCCCGCTACACAATAGTGATCGTCACTCACAATATGCAGCAAGCCGCGCGAGTGTCTGATAATACGGCTTTTTTATATGAAGGAAATCTGGTGGAATACGGAGCCACCAAAAAAATATTCACCCAGCCCGACCAGAAAAAAACGGAAGATTACATTACCGGACGTTTTGGTTAAACAAGGAACCCTGGACTATGACCCAACATTTCCAAAGAGAACTCGATCATTTAAAAAAGAAATTACTCGCCCTCAGCGCTACGGTGGAATCAAGCGTGCTGGAGGCGACAAAATCAGTGCGGACACGAGATAAAAAACTTGCGCTGAAAGTGATCGATCAGGATACCGCCATCAATATGTCGGAAGTGGAACTCGAAGAAGAATGCCTGAAAATTCTCGCCCTGTACCAGCCGGTCGCGGTGGACCTACGGTTTATTATCGCAACTCTCAAGATCAATAACGATTTGGAGCGCATCGCCGACCTCGCGGTGAACATTGCGGAGCGTTCGGTCATTATTGGAGAACTCAAGCACATCGACGCGCCGTTCGATTTTACCGCAATGACGACAAAAACCCGTTCCATGTTGACCCGGGCCATCGACTCCTTAATAAAGCAGGATAGCGCCCTCGCCCATGAAACCTGCCTAGCTGACGATGAAGTGGACGCAATAAACAGGGAAGTGTACCAAATGGTTTACCGGGAAGTGATGAAAACTCCAGGAAATGCGGAAATCCTCATCAACTATCTTTCCGTCTCCCGTGCTCTCGAGCGAATCGCGGATTATGCCACCAATATCGCGGAAGACGTCATATATCTGGTCGAAGGTAAAATCGTGCGTCACCAACCCGAAGTATTCTGACCCCCAATCCTCCCTCTCTTTTTTCCGCTCCAGAAAAACTGTCGCAAAATCAGTAAAAATATTTTACCGGACTTTATACGCGGGAAAATATATTATAAGATTGCGTGGAGACAGTTATCGCTTTTTAAAGCGATATCCAATAATTAAATATTTTTCTACTTGGCAACTCGCCGGTCCATATTTCATAAGGACCGCTCATGACCATAAGCGCTTTTAGAGGCGCCCTAATATTCAAGGAGCACGATGCAATGCGTTTTTGCTTGATCCTAATATTTTCTCTCGCCCTGTCGTTCGTTTTCCAACCGGTTAAAGCCGCAGACGCCCTTTGCGTAAAAACCAAAAAAGCCAATCTCAGAAAAGGCCCCGGCACCCAATATGACAAATTGTGGCAAGTGTTTCAGTACATGCCTTTCAAACTGTTAAAAAAGAAGGGAAGCTGGTACCACGTTCAGGACGTGGACGGCGACAAATATTGGTTGCACAAAAAACTCGTCTCCGCGGATTTCAAATGCGCCGCCGTTAAGAAAAACAAGGCCAACCTCAGATCCGGCCCCGGCACCAAACATCCCACCGTTCCCTGGTCGCCCGTGGACAAGTATTTCTCCATGAAAGTTCTTAAAATGAAAGGCAAGTGGGTTTACGTCCAGGACAGCGTGGGCGACAAGGCCTGGATTTATAAATCTCTCGTCTGGATCCAATAATATGATGACGGAATTACTGGCGGCAGGACTGTTATACAATGATCGCTCGAGGATCAACCTGTACCGCGTCCACTGCTTGTATCAAAAAATTGCCGACCAAGTCTCGCAACGCATGCGCGACGAGTTTGATTTCGATATTCCCATCGTATCTGGAATGTGGGGCGGCACCTACCTGATCGCTCACGAAAACGGAACCGCCCGCACCAACGTCGTTCGATTGTACAGCCTGAACAGCCTGCCGCAAAACGGTCCCCTGGACGACGAGAAAAATCTTGAAAAATTCATGGCGGTTTATCAAAACGTCGTCCAGCAGGCTTTCGCCCCGCACGGCGTTCGCCTGGAGGATCCGCATTGGGGAGAAAAAATCCCGTACACCAACCAAATTCGCCCTAACATCGCCCTGCAAATGTGGGACGCCAATCAACGCGCCAAATTCGTCCGCGCATTTTTCGTCTGGAACTCGGTTCCGGTTTCCTGGGAGGAATCGATCATTTACGACACCGTTCGGAACGTGAAGCAAATCAAGGAATACCTGAACGTCGACCATCGCCCCCTGCACAAAACTGCCGACGACTACAAATTTGTTCTGCAGGACGTCTTGATCATCTATTTTGCATTGAAACCGGCGCTGACTCCGGAATTCGTCGAACATGCGGAACCGACCATCCAGGAATTGTTCGACCATTTCGTTCCCGGTCTCCACGATCCCAATTTGATCCACGAGCTCTATTTAAAAATTTATAACGAGTGCATTGTCTACGGTTTTGAAGAGGCCTTGGAGGGACCGTACAAAAAGGACGGTCTGGATATTCGCCGCATCGAGGAATGGCCGGTGGAAAAAATCAACTGGGTTCCCGAGGAACTGAAATCAATACTGGTTCCGATGATCCAGGATATTTTTAAAAATTTTGAAGCCAACCTGGCAAAACAATAACCAACGCCAAAGAAGCCTATTGGAGCCGTATCATGACAACCTTGACCGCCCCCCAACCGATACCGGAAGTCCGGGAATTTTTAAAAAAATCGCATAAATTATTGATCGACGGTCGGCGCGTGGAAGCCATAAGCGGCGAGACTTTTGAGGTCTTCGATCCTTCCAACAACTCCGTTATCGCGCACGCGCCTAAAGGCGGAAAGGCGGACGTCGACGCCGCCGTTAACGCCGCGCGCAAGGCGTTTGAAGAGGGTCCATGGAAAAAGATCACCGCCTCCGAGCGCGGCAAACTGATCTGGAAACTGGCGGACCTTATTGAAAAGCACACGGAAGAATTCGCCCAGTTAGAATCGCTGGACAATGGCAAACCGGTGGGCGTCGCCCGCGTCGCGGACGTACCGCTTACCGTCGACCACTTTCGCTATTACGCGGGACTGACCACGAAAATCCACGGCGAAACTATTCCGATCAGCGTGCCCTACGCTCCGGAAACTCAGTTTTTAGATTACACCCTGCGCGAACCCATGGGGGTTGTGGGACAAATCATTCCCTGGAACTTTCCACTCCTGATGGCGACCTGGAAACTGGGAGTGGCCCTGGCGGCGGGGAATTGCGTGGTTCTGAAACCGGCGGAGCAAACGCCTCTCTCCGCCCTTCGCTTGGCGGATTTTTTTCAAGAAGCCGGGTTCCCCGACGGCGTGGTCAACATCGTAACCGGCTATCCCGACGCGGGCGAAGCCCTTGCCAATCATCCGGACGTCGACAAGGTCGCCTTCACGGGCAGCACGGAAGTGGGAAGAAAAATCGTCCAGGCCTCATCCGGCAATTTGAAGCGGATCACACTGGAACTGGGCGGTAAATCCCCCAGCATCGTCTTCCCCGATGCGGATTTGGAAACTGCCGCGCTGGGCGTATCCAACGCGATATTCTTCAATCACGGCCAATGCTGCTGCGCCGGGTCGCGATTGCTGGTGCATAAAAAAGTATATGGCGAACTGGTGGACCGCGTGGCCGATCATGCCAAAAAAATCAAACTCGGACCGGGGATGCATCCCGACACCGACATGGGACCGCTGGTGTCGCTCGAACAACAAAACAGGGTCATGGATTACATTCAGGCTGGACGTTCGGAAGGCGCCAAGGCGGTCGCCGGTGGAAACCCGCCGGAAGGAGAATTGAATTCCGGATACTATGTGACTCCCACGGTTTTCGACAAGGTCAATACCGGCATGCGTATCGTGCGCGAGGAGATATTTGGACCGGTGGTGTGCGCCGCGCCTTTTGAAGACCTGGACGACGTGATCGCGCAGGGCAACGACAATCCTTACGGCCTGGCCGCCAGCGTGTGGACCCGGGATATCAACAAAGCCCACAAGACGGCGGCGGGTTTAAAAGCGGGAACTGTCTGGGTCAATTGCCACAACATCTTCGACGCGGCGGCTCCATTCGGCGGCTACAAACAGAGCGGATACGGCAGGGAGATGGGCGTGCACGCCCTGGAAATGTACACCCAGGTGAAGAACGTGATCGTCCAATTGGATTAGGCTCTATTGCTTGGCCGCCGATTCCTTGGAAGCAACCGCAGGTTGGGGTTTTTTCGGAAGGTATAATTTAAAACGACTGCCGACGCCCAACTGGCTTTCCACCTCGATGCGGCCCTTATGCGCCTTAACGATGTATTTGCAAATACTGAGTCCCAGGCCGCTACCCCGCTCGCTCCGCGTCCGAGCTTTATCCACTCGGAAAAATCGTTCGAATATCATCGGCAGGTCGTTTTCCGGTATGCCAATTCCATTATCCTGAACGATTAACAAAGCCTCGTCGCCCTCTTCCCGAAGGGAGATTTTTAATTCCCCGCCGGAAGGCGTGTATTTAATTCCATTGTCCAACAAATTCCATACCATCTGGCGAAGGCGGTGCGGGTCTCCAAGAATTTCTATCGGCTCCAGATAGGCGATAACGATTTTGACGTCCTTTTCCTGCGCCAAAATTTCCGCGGGCTTGCAAATCTCCTCGATCAACGCCGCAAGATTAACCTGAACAAAATCCAGTTTGATTTCTCCTTCGTCGGACTGCGACAAAAAGAAAAGATCCTCGAGAATTTTAGACATGTAGTTGATTTCTTCCAGGTTGCTGCACAAAGTTTCTTGATAATCCTCCGGAACGCGTATTTTGCTGAGAACCAATTCACTTTGCCCCTTCAAGACCGTTAACGGGGTGCGCAACTCATGCGAGGCGTCGCTACTGAACTGGCGCATGAGGGAAAACGATTTTTCCAACCGGTCCATCATTTCATTAAATGTCTCTGCCAGCCGGCCCACTTCGTCTTGCGCTTTGGGTTGTAAAATTCGTTGACTCAAATCCACCCCTTTGGCTATTTCCCTCGCGGTTTGGGTGATTTTGTCCACCGGCTTCAACGCCCGCCCGGCCATGAAACGCCCGATCAGAGTGGTCAGCAACAACACCACGGGGACGGCGGTGATGAGAAAATTACGCAGGTTTTTTAGCGTGTCGCGCACGCCTTCCAACGAGGTTCCCACCTGGACGAGGTTCACCAATTGGCGATTCCGCAGAACGGGCATGGTGATAATCCGGATTGGGTGCTTATCCGCCACGACAAAAGTTTCGTAGGCCTCCTCGCCGTTCAAGGCCTTCGCGTAGGCTTTCTGAGTCATGGGAAACTGGGAGGCGTCGATATTCCTCGAGCGCGAACCCACATTGCCCGACTCGTCGTATATCCGGTAAAACTTGTTGATGTTGCCGTAACCCAAAAATTGCTCGAAGAAATACTCGAGGCCAGGAAGGGGGGAGGCCGAGTATTTTATCAAAACTGTTTTGGCGACGACGCTGGCGGAAACTTTCAGAGAGTTGTCGACACTCTCGTAAAGTCTTTTGGAAAGGAAATAATAAAGAAAGACGCTGAATAGAATCAGGGTAACGGCCAAAACCAGGCCGTACCAGGCCGTCAACCTGGAACGTATGGAGCCGGTAAACATAACCTACTCCCTCATAACGTAGCCCACGCCTCTTAAGGTATGCAGAAGCTTTTTCTCGTGGTTTTTATCGATTTTTTTACGCAGGTGATTTATATACACGTCGATAACGTTCGTGAAGGTGTCGAAATTATAATCCCATACATGCTCGGCAATCATGGTGCGGGTCAAAACCTTGCCTTGATTGCGAATAAAATATTCCAGCAGGCTGTATTCCTTTCCGGTCAACTCAATCTCCTCGCCGTTGCGATTTACCTTATGGCTGACCAGGTCCAGAGCGAGGTCGTCGATTTGAAGGACGGTTTTGACGTCGGCCGTGCCGCGCCGCAAAAGCACGCGAATGCGGGCCAGCAATTCGGAAAATGCAAACGGTTTGGTTAAATAATCGTCCGCCCCTTTGTTCAATCCAGCAACCTTGTCCTCGACCGAATCTTTTGCCGTCAACAACAAGACGGGGACGTCCAGTTTCTTTTCCCTCAGCCGCCTCAACACTTCCAGTCCGTCCAGCTTCGGAAGCATCAAATCCAATATGACCAGGTCGTATTGGCTTTCCTCCGCCAGATAGAGGCCCTCTTCACCGTCAAAAGCGGCGTCCACGGCGTAGGTTTCCTCCTCCAAACCCTTCTTGATAAATCCGGAAACTTTTTTATCGTCTTCAACAATAAGAATTCGCAATTAACTTTCCCACTTGTGTTGATCTTTATGAAGCTCGATCTCGCCCTCGAGCATTTGGATATGCTTTTCACAGTCCTTCATGATGGCGGTATACAACGCCCGGCAACTCTCGTCGTTGGCGTCGATCATGGCCTGTCGGCAAATGGTCGAAGCTTCTTTGGAGGACGCCAGGGCTTTGATAAGATTTTCGTTGAACTTTTTTGGCATGTAACGGGGCCGGAAAATATTTAACAATTAATTACGGGTAATAACAGGGCGCTATTCCCGCTCGCTTTCAAAACGCTTTTGGAATAACATTTTAACGATCCAAAAACCAAACACAATACCAAAAAAGGGAAGCAGGTTGACCATTTCCGCCAACCATACGCCCAGCAAGCCGTAATTACTCCCCAAGTTGGAAAGAATTTTATCTCCAGATTTTTCGACGGCTAAAAAAATCAAACTGACCACAAGTCCGCAGACAAAGCCAATAAAGCCGCCAAAACCGTAATAGACATATTTCATCGTTTTTTGGTTCATCGTCCTGAACAACGCTCCGGTGAATCAGTTACTCCTATTTTTACGATATATACCCTAAAGGTCAAATTTAATGTAATCCCACAACTCCCATTTAAAAAGAAAACTCTCCAACTAAATAGTACGAGGAAGGCTCGGTCTATACGGACACTTTGGCCAAAAATGCTACCATCCCCTGTTCTGTTTTAACCAATAAGGCGTTTGGAGCGAGCCATGTTGCGTTATGGAAACGTTCATAGTGCAGATGACTAGCGATCTGTCCTGGAGCCTGGACTAAACCGATACAGGAAGAAATCACTTGAACATTTCTTCCGTAACGATGCGGCGTTCGCCAATCCTGATATTAATGAGTTCCTTGAAAAGGAACGTTTTTATTATACAATCCGTCCTCCGGCAAATAATCTCTTGCGCCAGAAAAATGTTAATCTGGCTTTAAATTTAATGCTCAGCGCCCCTGTTGAAAATTCCCCATGCTGTTTAACTCACTCACCTTCATTGTCTTTTTCACCGTTGTCCTTGCGCTTCACTACACAGTTCGATCCTGGGGCGTTCAAAAATTTATTCTCCTTGCCGCCAGTTATATTTTTTACGCCGCATGGAACCCGCCGTTCGTCATTCTCTTATGGATATCTACCTTGGTCGACTGGTATGTCGCCAAAGCGCTAGACCAGAAAAAAGCCCCCGTTAAACGCAAGTTCCTTTTGACTATCAGTCTGGCAGCCAACCTGGGGCTTTTGGGGTTTTTCAAATATGGTGAGTTTATACTGGATAATTTTATCAAACTGATGCATCTGGCAGGCATCCCCTTTGAAGCGGCCGCGCCTAATATTATTTTGCCTGTAGGAATTTCTTTTTACACTTTCCAGACGCTTTCCTACACGCTGGATGTTTATTTCAAAAAGACGCAACGTTGCCAGTCCTTTCTGGATTTTGCCCTCTATGTAACTTTCTTTCCTCAACTGGTGGCGGGTCCTATCGTCCGCGCGACAGACTTCCTCCCGCAATGCCTGAAACCACGACGTGCCACGAGAGACCAGTTTGGTTGGGGACTTTATTTTATTACCCTGGGCTTATTCCAGAAAGTGGTTCTTGCTGACGGACTACTTTCATCCGCCTCTGATTCCATTTTCAATCACAAAGACGGCGCTATATATTTTGTCGACGCCTGGCTCGGACTGCTAGCATTCTCGGCGCAAATCTTCTGTGACTTTGCCGGTTATTCCACTTGCGCTATCGGCGTAGCGCTTTGTCTCGGGTTCATTCTGCCGGATAATTTTCGTTCTCCATATGCCGCAGTCGGATTCTCAGATTTCTGGCGGCGCTGGCATATCTCGCTTTCCAGCTGGTTGCGCGACTACCTTTATATTCCTCTCGGAGGCAACCGGACTGGAACTCTGCGTACATTGTTTAATCTTATGTTCACCATGTTCCTGGGCGGACTCTGGCATGGCGCATCCTGGACTTTTGTTGCCTGGGGATTATTACACGGAATATATCTTATAACTGAACATCTGCTAAGGGAGTTTGTTCCTAAAATGCAGTGGGTGGGGACTATGTTGGGCCGGTTTGTACTGGGCCAGCTCACGTTTATCATGGTCAGTCTCGCCTGGGTGTTTTTTCGTTCGGCAGATTTTTCTTCCGCCTGGAATCTTTTAAGATCGCTATTTGATTATTCAGGTAGTGGAGCGCAATTACTTTCCTCTCTGGATATTGCGCAAGTGGTGATTGTAATAACAGGGCTTCTCGCGTCACATTGGTATTTGCACGAAAAACGTCTGGAACACGCCATGCAGGACTTGCCTGCCTGGTGGGTAGTTACCGTTTGGACAACCATGCTTTTTGGTCTAATCTTAATGCAGGGAGGGGGCAATGCCTTCATCTACTTCCAGTTTTAAGTCCTACGAACTCAAGCGGATCATACCCAAACACCACTGGATTCTGCTGGCATTGCTCAGCCTTGCGTTCACTACAATGATTACCCTCGGCTGGGAACTGTATTGTCGGAACCTCGGTTACGCGCCCACTTTGAATGACACTAAGGATTTATGGGCCAGCCAAAGGTCTCTGGTCGATCAGGATCCGACCCGAACTGTGTTGATTGGTTCATCACGAATGTTGTTCGACTTTGATATGGACGTCTATGAAAAAGGGATGGAGGAACGTCCGTTACAACTCTCCACCGTCGGCACTAACCCAGGTCCTTACCTTGAAGACCTTGCTGAGCATCCTGAATATTCAGGAACCGTTATCGTTGGCGTAACGCCCGGCCTGTTCTTTGCTCCAGGCGGTCCGCCTGTGAAAAGTCCAACAAATCACCTCAAGCGATTCAGGGATTGGAGTCCGACCCAGCGCGTCGGACACTATTTAGGGATGATACTTGAACGCCGGCTGGCGTTTTTGAATCAGGGCGACCTAACGCTCAATAAACTGCTAGACAAACTAAAACTGTCTAATCGTGAAAAAGTGAAAGGTCATCCTGAACTCCCGCCCTATTTTCATATAGTCGGTGAGGATCGGCAGGGCGGCATGACCGATATCGCCGAATCGGATACGGATTTACAAAAGCGTATTCAACAGATATGGATTCCACTATTCACCCCCCCTCCCGCGCCAAAAGATAAAAGTAAAGATGAAGCCAAGGCAGATCGAAAAAAACAGGTCAACAAAATTTTGGAAAACACAAAATCCCGGGTAAATAAAATTCGAAGCCGTGGCGGTAAGGTAGTCTTCATACGTCTACCTTCCACCTCCAAATTGCGTGACGTCGAAAATAAATACACGCCGCGCGCGGATTATTGGGACCGAATTCTGAAAGTCACCGCAACGCCCGGAATTCATTTTGAGGATTTTGAGGAGCTGAGCGGATTCAACTGTCCCGAATGGTCCCACCTAACCAAAGCAAACGGCACAGAATTCACCCGCCGATTGATCCCTCTGTTCAAAGAATTACGAAATTCAGGCAAGATGTAAAATTATTTAAAGCAACATTTCAGGAGATATTCGACACTTCATTCCGAGGAAAAGCGGCAATACTTAAATATCTCTTGCTCCATACATCATTGACTCGACCCCCGATATTCATACCAGAAGTTATGTTAATGTCATGAATATAAGCAGGGTTTAGGATAAACCCGGGGTAACCCAAAATCATTCAGGACGATCCATGAGACTAAAAAATAAAATCGCTATTATTACCGGAGGTGGAACGGGGATCGGCCTGGCATGCGCCAGACTCTTTTGCCAGGAGGGCGCCCGCGTCGCTTTATTTGGCAGAAGAAGCGACCGGCTGGAACAGGCGGTCGACGAACTGGGCGAATCCGCTATCGCAGTCGCAGGGGATATTTCCGGAAAAGAGGATATCGACCGGTTGGTCGGCCAAGCCCTGGAAACCTGGGGCCGCGTCGACATTCTGGTGAACAGCGCCGGAACCTACGGCGGTTCTCCGGTCCACGAAACCAGCGACGGGGATTGGGATCGCGTTATGAACGTCAACATGGGAGGCGTCTTTAAACTGACCCGGCGCGTTCTCCCGGTCATGGTGCAACAAAATTCTGGAAGCATCGTCCATATCAGTTCGATATTGGGCCTGGTCGCCGCGCCGGAAGTTTCTGCCTACGCCGCTTCCAAGGCCGCTCTCATTCAGTTCTCCCGTTGCGTCGCGGCGGAATACGGGGGCCGAGGAATTCGCTCCAACGCCGTTTGCCCCGGATTGATCGAAACGGAAATGACCGCCGAATTGATGGCCGATAAGGATCTGATGCGGGAATGGAGCAAAAATTATCCCATTGGACGGTTTGGAGTTCCCGTAGACGTGGCCGCCTGTTGTTTATTTCTGGCCGGCGACGAAGCTTCGTTTATCACCGGGGCTACGGTTCCCGTCGACGGAGGCTATACCGCCTTATAGTCGGGCTTGACGGCATAACCCGCAAAGAATAAAATAACTTAAAACACAACCTCGCAATCGAAGCAGGTCCGCCGCAAACTCATTAACTCGTTACCTGCCTGAAAATTTGCCACAAGGAATCCATTTTTGAATTACGAAACCGTTATTGGCCTGGAAGTTCATTGCCAGCTCAAAACCAAAACCAAGATTTTTTGCTCCTGCTCTAACGAGTTTGGCAAAACTCCCAACGAAAATACCTGCCCCATTTGCCTGGGCATGCCGGGCGTTCTGCCGGTTCTCAACAAGAAGGCGGTGGACTACGCCGTTCGAGCTGGGTTAGCGACGCATTGCAAAATTGAGCCGATGAACCGGTTTGCCAGAAAAAATTATTTTTACCCCGATCTGCCCAAGGGATATCAGGTTTCCCAGTTCGAGCATCCATTGGCAACTGGCGGTTATGTCAACATCCTGATCGACGGCGAAAAGAAAAAAATCAATTTGACCCGGATTCACATGGAGGAGGATGCCGGGAAACTGGTGCACGGCGAGAACATGGGGAACCCAAGCGCCAGTTACGTTGATTACAATCGAACGGGCGTACCGTTGATCGAAATCGTCAGCGAACCCGACCTGCGTTCCTCAAAAGAGGCCAGGGCTTATATGATGGAATTAAAAACAATTCTGGAATATGCGGGAGTCAGCGATTGCAATATGGAGCAGGGAAGTTTGCGTTGCGACGCCAACGTTTCCCTGAGGCCCGTTGGCCGGGAGGAATTGGGAACCCGCGCCGAAATTAAAAATATAAACTCGTTCAAGTTTGTGCAAAAGGCCGTCGACTACGAAGTGGAACGGCAAACGAGCCTGCTCGAACAGGGCGACAAGGTGGTCCAGGAGACGCGGCTGTACGATTCCGATCGCGGCGTCACCTTTTCCATGCGCAGTAAAGAAGAGGCGCATGATTACCGTTATTTTCCGGAGCCGGACCTTGTTCCCGTGGTTTTTGACGAAGCCCGCGTGGAGGAAATTGCCAAATCTCTGCCCGAACTTCCGGAAAGTAAAAGGGAGCGCTTTTCGTCGGAATACGGCGTCCCCGCCTACGACGCGCAGGTACTCACCGCCTCCCGGCCCCTGGCGGATTTCTACGAGGAAACCGTCAAACTTCACAACAATCCCAAGGCGGTCAGCAACTGGATGATGGGGGATTTATTGCGGGAACTAAAAAACGACGACCAGGAAATCCAGGACTGTAAATTGACTCCCCGACTTCTGGCCGACATGCTGAATTTGATCGAAGCGGGAACAATCAACGGAAAAATTGCCAAAACAGTTTTTAAAGAAATGTACGACGACGGCGCCGAACCCGCCGTCATCGTTAAAGAAAAGGGTCTCGGCCAAATCGCCGACGAGGCTTCCATTGAAAAACTGGTCGATCAGATTTTGATAGACAATCCTCAACAAACAACAGACTATCGCAACGGTAAGGAAAAGTTGATGGGATATTTCGTGGGGCAAGTGATGAAGGCTAGCAAGGGCCAGGCCAACCCCGCTTTGGCCAACAAATTATTGAAACAAAAACTTGGAGGAGGATCGTGACGCCTTTCATTAAAAAGCGCTCGTTGATTAAATTTATCTTGGGATGGACGAGCGGGTTTCTACTGTTTGCGGCGATCGTTTCAATCCCGGCGTTTGTCGGCGCGGAAAACTTCGCCCCTGCGGAAAACCAGGTCTGGTCGGAGGACAAACGATTCCTGGACAACGGAGACGGAACCATCACGGATACTCAAACGAGTTTGATGTGGATGAAACAGGACGCGTATCAGCATACCGGCCATTGGCTGAACTGGATGGAGGCGTTTAAATATGTCGAGGAATTGAACGCCCAGGGATTCGCTAAGTACCGGGACTGGTACATTCCTACTAAAAAAGAATTGCAGACGCTTTTCGACGCCAACAAAAATAACGGTTCCCAGGTCGGGCGCGAAATGAAAATCCATATGGATCCAATTTTCGCCAAAGACGGGTCGGGTTCTCATTGGGCAGTGGAGACTAACGGAAGGCGCAATGCGTTCGGAGTTGTTTTCAACCACGGCGAATCTTTTTCCGCCTTTAAAAAGTCCCGCTCTCGTAAATCCGTTCGTGCGGTTCGGCCGGCTGGACCAAAATCCCCATGAACTTAAACTTTTGAAACGGATGATGTATGAAAAAACTATTTAGCCTGATTTTCCTGACGTCGATTTTCATCCCTGCGCTGCCTTCGGTTTGCTTGGCGACTTTCCCCGGCGAGCCCATAATTACCTGGCGCTACGATCAGGAAAAAGAAAAATTCGATCCGCAAATATTGGAAGTCTTGGCTCTGGCGAAAGAAAAAAAATTTGAGGACGCGCGGAAAATTCTGGAGACCAAAATGCGGGAGGCCAAAAACGAGGCCACGCCCACAATTTTGATGGGGATCCTGTTCAATGAAACGGGCGATTATAAACAGTCGCTCTTGAAACTTCGGGAAGGCGCGGCGACTCAACGAAGGCATCCAGCGCTGAATTTCGGGTATTGCCAGACGTACCGCAACCTGGGAATGAGCGCTCTTTCATTGCGCTCCTGCCAGATCGCTGTTGAACAGCATCCGGACAGCCCGGAAACGCATTTCGAATACGCAAAGACTCTTGCTGCCATGGGGGACATGGAAACCTCAAACAAGGAACTTGTCCGAGCGGAAGAATTGGATAGGGCCAATTCTATTTATCCCTTTGAACGGGCGATGAACTATTTTTACTTGAACCAGTTGGACTCTGCGGAAAAGGCCCTCCTTCAGGTTTTGCAAACCAACCCCAACGATTTGAAAGCCGCGTATCAGCTTAGTTTTCTCTATGCGCTTCAAAAAAAGACTGCGCAATCCAAAACCTACATCGACAAAATTCTGAATTCGGGAAAAAACGATCCCAACGTCCGTTCGGCAAAAAACCTCATGGACTATATCAATAAGGACGCCCTCGACCGACTCCCCGGAAAGACCGTTCCGCATGAATATCATTTGAAACGCTCCCAGGCGATGTACCGGGCAGGGAAATACGGATTGTCGCTGATGGAAATTGAAACCGCGGCGAAATTAAAACCGGACGATTTGAAGATTAGGGAAATCCAGGTAGGACTGTACAGCCTCCTTTTTCGCCTCCTAGAAACAGAAACCGCCGTTCGCGTTTTGATCGACAACCCAAAAACGGCCGCGGGTTTAAAGGCGCGGAGTTATCAGGAACTGGGAGACCTCATGCTCCTCCAGGGGCGACTCAAAGACGCTCGCAAATTCTATGAAAATTCCAAGGCCCAGGGCGACCCCAACCAACTATCGGAAATTTCCTTGAAGGAGTTCCCCAAAGAAGACTCAAAGGCTCGATATGTAATCGACCAGGACGACGTCTACATTCAGCCCGAGAATTCCCTCAACCACAAGGGTGAGATCTTCGCCTTTTACGGAATGCACGAAAGAGCCGTCGCCGTTTACTCGATGGTTTTGCAGATGAATCCCGATCATTTGATTACCAAACTAAACATGGCAACGTCCTTTTATCATCAAGCCAAATACAACCAGGCGATCGGGCTTCTGGAAAAAATACTGCTGTCCCAATCCAACCACAAACATATATTGGCTCATCGCCTACTCCTGGCGCAGGCTTACGTGAAAAGCGGAAAATTCAAATCGGGAATTGAGCACCTTGATCGAGCGGTCCAATTAAATCCAAGCGTGAAGGCCGCCATCAAAAAGAATCCCGTCTTTAAGGCTCTCGACGAGGAACCTGATTACCAAAAATTAATTCAATAAGGAATCGTCATGTTAAAGGAAGGAAAAAAATCCCCGGATTTTACGGCCCTGGACCAAAACGGCTCGAAGGTAAAACTAAGCTCGTTCAAAGGCAAGAAGAACGTGATCCTCTATTTTTATCCCAAGGACATGACCCCGGGGTGCACCACGGAGGCCTGCGATTTTCGCGATCACTTTCCGCGTTTTAAAAGCACGGAAATTTTAGGAGTGAGCATCGACCCCATCGAACGCCATCAAAAGTTCATCGAAAAACACGACCTGCCCTTCACACTCCTCAGCGATCCAGACAAAAAACTGGTCGAAAAATACGGCGTTTGGCAGGAGAAAAAATTATACGGAAAAACGTTTATGGGAATCGTCCGCTCCACGTTCATCATCGACAAAAAGGGCGTGCTCAGAAAAGCTTATCCCAAGGTCAAGGTCAAAGGCCACGTGGAAGAAGTTTTGGAGTTCCTGAAAGAACTCAAGGATTAAAGATCGCGCGCCAGGGCGACGGGGTTCGGCGTGTTGTCTCTTTTGCCCGAAGCCATCCAGCGTTCAATTTCGGCAATGGTTTTGGGAATGCTTTTCGATAAATTCCGGCAAGACTTATTCGCAATCAACAAATTGTCCTCAATGCGAATCCCGATTTCCTGATCGTATAATTTCCCTTTAAATCTCCAACGAAATTTCCCATACAAACCCGGTTCGTTACTAATCATCCAACCCGGTTGCATCGGCGTGTCGCCGTAGTTGCGAAACGGGTCGCCGTCATGTTCCTGTTCGCCCATCAGGTGGCTCACCCCGTGCGGTTGTTTTTTGTATTTTAATTTGCAGGTTCCGCCTGCGTCTTTAAACTCGCGCTTCAATGCTCCGTTAACGCAGTCCCAGCAAATCTCGTTCAACTGGTTAATAGTCGTCCCCGGTCGGGCGGCTTTTTCGACCTCCACCTGCGCCTTCAAAACGATTTCGTACAAAACTTTTTGCATGGGGTTGAACTTGCCGGACGCGGGAACGGTGCGGGTGATATCGGCGTGCATCGTCATCCAGCGCACTCCAAAATCCATCAGCATCAACTCGTCCCGACCGATAGCGTCATCGTCTTTCATATAATGCAATACCGCCGCGTTGGGACCCGACGCGATGATGCTAGGGTAGCTGAGTCCATAGGGCGAATGCATCAACATATTGCCCTCGATAAAACTTTTCGTCTGCGCCTCGTTTTTAAAATGATGAAAATGCCGCAACGTGGCCTTGAAGGACCGACCCGTAATCTCGTTGGCCTTGAGCGCGTTAGCCCCATCGTACAAATCCAGGGGCAGGCGAAGATCGAAATGCGTTTCCATAATATTGACCAACGCCCCGCGTGGAGCGTTTAGTTTTCGCAACAATCCGGATAAACGTTTTCGAAAATTCCAGTTATGATCTCCGGTGATCCGCGCTTTTTTTCCATTGCGAACCCCCTCCAGCCAGAACGCGCCCGCCTTTTTAATTTTTTGCCGGGAAAACCTCTCGCTAAAAATCTTGTCAAAATCTGCAATATCCCGAACGTCCTTGAAGCCCGTCACCCGCTTGACCTCCCGAATGCTTTGCGGACTTCCCGCGCCAAATCGCACTCCGTCCCAAAACTCCTTCACCGGATCTTTTTTGGGGACAAATAAAATTTCGTCCGACTGTCTGGAGTGCGGATCCAGCAACAAAAGCGTCTGGTTCTGATTCACGCCGGTAAGATTCATGACGGCGGGTTCCTGGTAAGTGGGAGAATGCGCGTACGACCAGGCCGTCTCGCCTCCCGGGCCGTAGGGAACTCCGGTCAGGACAATCAAATGCCCGACTTCATCCATCAACTTTTTCCGGCGATCGCGAAACCGTTTACGGGCGCCCTCGCCAACGCCGCCGTCGCGGAAAATCCCGGAATATTTTTTTTTAACGGTAGTTCCCATAACCTCTCTCAATTCGAATGTGTGTCGTGTTAGGCTGAGATGGAATCAAAGACGCCACTCCAACCTGGACAAATTGAATGTGCGGACGTTACACCCTGACAAAACCTATTAAAGCCGTCGCGAACTATTTTTCCTGTTTAAAGATCGATCTGCAGTTCGCGCCGCGTTATAACATAGCGCCCGGTCAGGTCTTGCCCGTCGTATTATCGATTCAAGGCAAACCCGAACTTAAGGGTTTTCGCTGGGGCCTCGTCCCGCGTTGGGCCGCCGGGAAAAAAGCCTTCAAACCATTGATTAACGCTCGCGCCGAAACCATCCACGAAAAACCCAGCTTCAAGGATTCGTTCCGCACCCAGCGCTGTTTGATTCCAGCGGACGGTTTCATTGAATGGAAAAAACAGGGAAATGGAAAAACGCCTCATTATATTTCCATGAAAAACCAGGCCTTGTTTGCCTTCGCCGGATTATGGTCCGAGACGCCGACCGAAGGCGAACCTTTGCGCTCATACGCTGTTGTCACCACCGAAGCCAATTCAATACTACAATCCATCCACCATCGCATGCCGGTCATCCTGTCGCAAAACACCTGCGAGGATTGGCTGAGCCCTTCCAACACGCCGGAAGAATTACAAAAATTACTGGTCCCACTCCACTCGGACAAAATGGAGGTCCGTCCTCTTTCCTCCATGATCAACTCGGCAAAAAACGACGTTCCAGAATGTTTATCCCTGCCGCCGGAATCGACTCTTTTTTGATCCGTCGATCATTTCTTTCTCAACCAGGCCAACCATTCGCGGCCTTGACGACGTTCGGTGGAGTGTTCCGATTTCTCCAAACATTCGACGGCGAATCCGTCGGAGAAAGACTCCAAAATATTTTCTTCAGTCGTATTCCAGGGCGGACCGCCCTCTTCCCCCGTCTCATAAAACAGGCCAACCAAAACGCCTCCAGGTTTTAAAATCCTGCGCGCGGTTTGGACATAACGAGTCCGGTCGGAAAGGTCGATGGCGCAGAAAAAAGCCTGCTCAAACATCCAGTCGTATGATCTATCGTGCGAGGAGTCCAGATCAAAAAAACTTTGTCCCAGCAACCGGGCGGTCAGGTTTTTTTTCTTGAGATTTTGCCCCGCCAGCTCCAGGGCGGCGGGAACGTAATCCACTGCAACGACTTCGAATCCACGCTCGGCGAAGAACACAACTTCGTGGCCTTGGCCGCATCCGGGCGCAAGAACCTTTCCCGCCTTCAACTTGCCGTCATTCCACAAGCGAACCAGAGGCGGCGACGGCTCGGCGATATCCCAGGTCAAATCATGCTCGCTGTAATGGCGCGCCCAGTCCTCCTGTTTGTAGCCGTTTCTGATTTTTGTCGAATCGTCCATATTTTTAACCGACCAGTTGATGAACGATGGAAGCTCCCGCCAACCAGGTGCCGACCATGGAACCTAAATTCGCAAAGAAAAATACCAGGAACACGCGAACGACGCCGTTCTTCCACCACATCTTCCAATGAGTCAAATCGTCGCGCAGGGTCTCAAAATCGCCCACGCGGGGTTTTCGCAAATAGGATTCCACCAGGCCCACAACAATCCCCGCGCTGATGGTGGGATTGAGCGACGTGATCGGGGCGGCAACAAACGCGGTAAGAATGGACAGGGGATGGGCAAAAGCGATCGCTGCCCCCAGGGCGCTCAGGGTTCCATTCACCAACACCCAGGTCGCGAACAGGCTCCAGCCCAGTTCTGGCGACTGGCGAAACCCAACATAGAACATAGACAGGATGAACAATCCGATCCCCCAGCCAAAATACAAACCCGTCCTGCTGGGCTTGGGTTTTTCGTCCATCTCCTTCATGGCCTCTTCCTGCGGGGGAGAACCAAAAGCGGCCAGCATGCCATTTAAGTGCCCGGCGCCCACCAGGGCGAGAATATTTTTTGGCGGATTTTCGGAATTGGCCAACCCGACCAGATTCCCGGTCATGTATTGATCCCGCTCGTCGATCAAAACCTTTTTCACGTCGGGCATCATTTGACCAAATTCTTCAACCACAGAATGGAGCATGTCTCCGGTTTTAAGCTCCTCGATTTTTTCTTCGCTAATTTCCTCGCCGCCAAAAATCCCCGCCACCAGGCCCGTGAACAGGCTTATCTTTTGCCAAAAAGTGATTTTATGAGTCATGCGTTGCAGGGTAACGCTGATGTTGCGGTCCACCACTTCCAAGCGAATGTTTTTTTCGCGCGCCAGTTCCACGGCGCGCGCCATTTCTTTCCCGGCCTCGACCCCCACTTTATCGGCCAGCCTTCTCTGGTAGGCCGACAGAGCCATATTAACGAGGAGCATTCCGGCCTTTCTCTCGCGAAAAATCTGGAATATGTCCAGGTTCTTCCACCCGTCCTTGTTGACCATATTTTCATAACGCGCCTGGCACAATTCCACGGCGACGCAATCGAAGTCGCCGGCGGAAATTTTTTCCTCGACCAGTTCGACGCTCTTTTTTGAAACATGAGCGGTGCCAACCAACGTTATTTTGACGCCGTTACATTCAATGATATGAACCAGGTTGTCGGTTTCGTTATTATCCACGGTTCCTCAGGACTCGGTTGACTGCGCGATTAAAATTCCAAAACAACTCAATGGACTGCAAGGCCGCGCGGCGATGAGAACGAAGTTATTCGGGTTGGAGTTTCGGATGGAGGCAGAATGGCCAATCTTTTTTTCAAATAATGACTCAAATAATTTACCATATATGCCACGTTTCTGAGAATGATAATTTTTTCCCCCCTACGCCATGCAAAACTTTAAATTAACCGCAGATTTCAAACCCTCCGGGGACCAGCCTCAAGCCATCAAAAAGTTGACGGACGTCCTGCGGAAAAGAGGCGGCCATCAAACCTTGCTGGGCGTCACCGGGTCCGGCAAAACCTACACCATCGCAAACGTGGTGGAAAATATCCAAAGACCCACTCTGGTGATCGCTCATAATAAAACGCTGGCGGCGCAGTTGTACGCGGAGTTCAAGGCCTTTTTCCCGGAAAACGCCGTGGGCTATTTTGTCAGCTATTACGATTATTATCAGCCGGAGGCTTACCTGCCTCAAACCGATACCTTCATCGAAAAAGACTCAGCCATCAACGACGAAATCGACAAAATGCGACATGCGGCGACCCGCGCGCTTTTTGAGCGACGCGACGCAATCATCGTCGCCAGCGTGTCTTGCATTTACGGCCTGGGTTCGCCGGAAGCCTATCACGGTATGCTTTTATTTCTGGAGCGCGGGATGACTCTGGACCGAGACCGGGCCTTGAAGAAGCTAGTGGAAATTCAGTACAAGCGCAACGACGTCGACCTGCAACGCGGAACATTTCGCGTGCGCGGCGACGTGGTGGAAATTTTGCCCGTGTACGAAAGGTACGAGGCCGTTCGTTTTGAGTTTTTCGGCGACCAGATCGAAAGCATCACCGCCTTCGATCCGCTAACGCGCGAAACGATTCGGGAGATCGACCGAATCGCCATTTATCCCGCAAGCCATTACGCCACGCCAAAATCGCAATTGAAGTCCGCCATCAAAGCTATCGAGGCAGAGATGAAAGAACGCATCGCAGAGTTTCGTTCGCAAAATAAATTGATTGAAGCGCAACGTATCGAACAGCGCACGCGGTTTGATATGGAGATGATTCGGGAAATCGGTTATTGCCAGGGAGTTGAAAACTATTCCCGCCATCTGATGGGCCGTGACCCCGGCACGTCGCCGCCGACCTTGCTGGATTATTTTCCCGACGACTTCCTCATGGTCGTCGACGAAAGCCACGCTAGCATTCCTCAAATGAACGGCATGTACAAGGGCGATTTCTCAAGAAAGCAAAACTTGATCGAACATGGGTTCCGCCTGCCTTCTGCGCTGGACAACCGACCCCTTAAGTTTTCCGAGATGGAAGAAAAAATGAAAACGGTCATTTATGTTTCCGCTACCCCGGCGGAATATGAAATCAATCAATCCAACGGCGACGTGACGGAGTTAATCGTGCGCCCCACGGGCTTGATCGATCCGGAAATCACCGTGAAGCCTATCGCCGGTCAGGTGGATGATTTGTACCATCAAATACTTGAAAGAAAGGATAGAAACGAACGCACCCTGGTGACGACCCTGACCAAGAGATTTTCCGAAGATCTCACTGAGCATTATCAGGAAATGGGGCTTCTGGTAAAATACCTTCACTCGGACATTGAAACTCTGGAACGCATTCAGATCATACGCGAATTGCGCCTGGGAGAATTCGACGCGTTGATTGGAATCAATTTATTGCGCGAAGGGCTGGATATCCCGGAAGTGTCGTTGGTGGCCATACTCGACGCTGACAAGGAGGGTTTCCTGAGGTCCGCCACCTCATTGATCCAAACGTCGGGGCGCGCTGCTCGCAACGCGTCCGGGGAAGTGATCATGTACGCGGACAGGATCACCCGATCCATGCAGGCGGCAATCGACGAAACCGGGCGCCGGCGGAAAATCCAGATCGCCTACAACCAAAAGCATGGGATCATTCCGACCAGCATAATCAAATCCATTCCGGACGATTCCGCGTTTCCGGACAGAAAGGCAGAGGTTCTTCAGGTGCAGGAGGAAGAGGCGGTTTATGAAACCCGAGGGGATTTAAACAAGGTCGTCGCCAGAATGGAATCCCAAATGTACGCCCACGCCCGAAACCTGGAATTCGAACAGGCGGCAAAATTGCGGGATAAAATTGCAAAGCTCAAGGAAAGGGACCTGGATCTTATCGCCTGAACAGATCATCGCTTTCTGTTTCGACGCTCGCCGACCCTGGACTCGATAAATTGTTGTATCACTTCCCGATTAGCATCCGATATGTCGAGAAATTTAACGCCTGTGACATAAGGTTCGTTGGGGCTCTTGGAGTTGTACCGCATATTATGCACCTGGCATTCCAGGTTCTCGATCGATCCATCGATCAGGGTTGCCTGCAAATTGATTTTTTTGAGCTTGGCCAATTGCTTGCCATGAGAGATTAAAGCTCCAGTCGAGCTGATATCCCGTATATTTCCGTAGTCTTCCATATTGCCCTGGGGCGTTTCCAGGATGTAGGAAAATTTAAAGTTGGTTTTAAATCGATTAAATTTTCTCAGCTTATGAATATCCACGTTCTTTGGAAATTCAATGACCATCAAAAACACCACGTTCGGATAGATAACGATAACGCTGGACTTGAATTCTATGTAATCGCCTTCGCGCACGAAGCTGACGATGATCCCGGTTTGCGGTATCACCCGGTAAGGTTCGCCGTTGACCTGGGGCGCTTCCAGAATCAGGTACTGTTTTAGCTTCCACCCCTGAATCTGGAGATTAAATTTTTCCCCGCGGATGGTCACATTTACTTTTTGTCCCACGGAGATGGGCACGTCGTCGGTAAGCATCTATTTAATTCCAAATGAATAGCAGGTTAATAATATTAAAAACCTTCATTTAACTT
The DNA here is from genome assembly GCA_029261555.1 of Nitrospinaceae bacterium. Taxonomy (GTDB): domain Bacteria; phylum Nitrospinota; class Nitrospinia; order Nitrospinales; family JACRGP01; genus JAJDBB01. The sequence continues at coordinate 32,394 of JAJDBB010000009.1, forward strand.
GTCAAATTCAAATTCTGTTTTGGCTTATCCAGCCGAACTTTTATCCGCCTCCAACGCGGGTTCATCGCGTGGGTACAGTTTAAAATAAGTTTCGATAACTTTTTTAGCGATGGGCGCCGCCACGGCTCCGCCGTGTCCGCCGTGTTCCACGATGACGGATACCGCAATCTCGGGTCGCTCAAAAGGAGCAAACGCCACAAACCAGGCATGATCCCTGAACTTATAGGGAATCTCGTCGTCCTTGCCTTGCTCGTCGTCGGCTTTCATCCGAACCACCTGTGCGGTCCCGGTTTTTCCGGAAATTTTTATACCCTTCATTCGCGCCCGCCATCCGGTGCCGCGTTTTTCATTAACAACGCCCAACAACGCCAGACGAATTAACTCAAGCGACTCTTTATTTAATCCTGTCGGCGTTTCAGCTTGAGGAGACCTTTTGGCCTCGTCTGCCCCTCCGGAACCGCCGGTAGTTTTTACCAGAACAGGTTTAACGCGTCGGCCCCCATTGGCAACCATTGAAATCATCGTCGCCTGCTGAATCGGCGTCACGGTGTTAAAACCCTGCCCGATGGAAGCGGAAATAGTTTCTCCTTTTAGCCAGGGTTCGCGTCTTGCCCGGAGTTTCCATTGGGAGGTGGGTATCAGGCCTCGCTTTTCGCCCAATAATCCGACGCCAGTTTTTTTTCCCAGTCCAAACAAGCCTGCATAACGCGCGATCGCGTTAATTCCCAACCGGTTCCCCACGTTGTAAAAATAGACGTCGCAGGATTGAACCAGCGCTTTATGCAGATCAACCTTTCCATGACCGCCCTTTTTCCAGCACCGATAAGTTCCTCGTCCCAGTTTAAAATATCCTGGACAGTATATGGTCGTCTCCGGCGCAATCAGGTTCTCTTCCAAAGCGGCGTAAGCCGTCACAATTTTGTAGGTCGACCCCGGCGGATATTGACCGTTTATGATCCTGTTTTGTAGCGGGTGAAAGGCGTCCGTTTGCAAATGGTTCCAGTTGTTACGAGAGATGCCCGCGGCAAATAAATTTGGGTCAAAAGAAGGTTGACCGGTCATGGCGATGATCTCGCCCGTCTGCGGATTCATGACCACCGCCGCGCCGGCAAAAGGATCGTCGCCTTCCGCCCGCATCAGGCTTTCTAATTCCTGTTGTATCCGCAGGTCCAGCGTCAGCGTCAGGTCGCCGCCGCTTTTGGGAGGCAGTTCCCGTAAGACTCGAAGCTCCCGTCCGGCAACGTCCACCTCGATTTCCTTGTACCCTTTTTCTCCTCGCAAATGAGACTCGAAGATTTTTTCCAAACCGCTTTTGCCCACCAGGTCTCCCTGACTGTATCCGGATTTCGGATTCGTATTCAAAGCCGCTTTAGAAATTTCACCGAGATATCCAAGAGAATGGGCGCTCAAATTGCGATAAACGTAATTCCTCAAAGGCTCCACAAGTAGATGGACTCCCGGCAACATTCGGCTGTTCTCTTCCACAAACGCCACCTGCTCCCGGCTGATATCGGCCTTGATCAGGGCATTTTTAAAGGATTGGACGCTCTTGATAGATGCGAAAACCTTTCTGGAATCTATTTCAATTTTTTCGGATAAAAACTTCAGCGTTTCGGATACATTCCCGGCGTCCTCGGGTATCAGGTACAGGTTAAAGGATGGACGGATACTCACGAGGACGTCTCCATTCCTGTCAAAAATTTCCCCCCGGTAAGGCGGGAGAGGAATTTTCCTGATTCGATTGTTTTCGGACAGGGTTTGAAGTTCCTCGACCTTGAGTATCTGCAAATACCAAAGTCGCATCCCCAAAATCAAAAAACAGAAAACCGCCACGCGGGAATAAAGCCTGAATTTTTTTCGCACGGTCTCCGAAACGTCCGTGCGTACGTCAAATATACTCATGAGGAGCGAAATGCCGGGCGCTGGAATTTTCTCCCGATAAAATCGTTGAACCGGTCGAAAATCCAAAAAAACGGCGGCCCTAAAACGGCGGTGTAAAGAGACGCCCCTAAAAAGGCAGGCAACAGATTGACGGCTCCGCCCTCCTTTAGAAAAAGCATAATCCAAATCCCATAAAACACGAGGCAATTAAACAGGGAGGCTAGAAATAAAAAGACGCAGATCGGGATCCAGCCTTCGACCATAATTTGATTCCTGAGAGCGGAAAAATACAGGGCTACCAATCCCTTGGACAGGGAGTTGACTCCCAACAATCCGCCGGAGAGGCCGTCCTGGGCCAGTCCGGAAATAAAACCCATTCCGACTCCCGCATTTCCGGGAAAGCGAATCCCTGCGTACATGGCAAAAATCAATACCAGATCCGGCTGAACGCCCCCCAGGGAAAACCGGTGAAGAAAGGAGGTCTGAAAAGCCAACAGTAATAATAAACTTAAAAAATTTAGAAAATAAACCATTTTGAGGGGAGTTCTATTAATTGAATATTTTAACTTTCGGCAACTCGTCGACCCCCATTCAATAAGGACCGCTCGCGGTCATGAGAGCTTTTTAGCGACTTCCTCAAGAGGTGAGGATGAGAACCTCCTCCAGACGGGAAAGATCGGCCTCCGGAGCGACGTCGATTTCCTGAAAAAGCCCCTGCTTTTTCTTTTTTACCCGCGTAACCGTTCCCAACAATAACCCCTTGGGAAAGACGCCGCCCATTCCCGAAGAAAGAACCTTGTCGCCTTCTTTGACTTCGGCGGTGATGGGCACGTATATCATTTTACAGTGACCGTTCCCAGTTCCAACCACAACGCCGGGACTGCGAGTATCCCGGATCAGGGCGTCGACGGAACTGCGGCTGTCGGTAATCAACAAAACCTTGGACGCGTTTCCCGACGCCTGAATCACGTGGCCCACCACGCCTTCTTTTAAAACCACCGCCAAGTTCTCCCGGACTCCCTGATTCAATCCCTTGTCGATAAAAATAGTTTTGGACCACTGGGTGGCGTCCCTGCCTACGACGGAAGCCAGGAGGTAGTTTTCTTTCCGGCGCTGGCCGTAATCCAACAAGCGATCCACTCGATCGCGCAAGCGTAGTTTTTCCTGAAGATCGTTGTTTTGGTTTTTTAGGTTCTGGAGTATCTCTTTAAGTCGTTTATTTTCTTCCGCGGTATCGACTAACAAAAGGTAGGCTTGAACGGATCCGACGATGGAATCGGTCGTTTGAACGATGAGGTTCTGGACGGGGGAAACCAACCAGACGAACACGGGTTCCAGAAAACCCGATCCCTTTTCAGATTTCAGGTTGATCGTGATCAGACTGAAAGAGACGAGAACGATGACAAAGAGAGCGACAAGACGGCTTTTATTTTTTGAGCCACGATTGGCCACAGCTCAAAGCGTCACTTTTCTCAAAAGATTTTCATCTTCAATGACTTTACCCACTCCCAAAGCCACTGCGGAGAGCGGGTCCTCGGCGAGAGTGATAGGAAGCCCGGTGGCTTCCCTCAGAAGGATATCCAACCCCTTAATCAAGGATCCTCCACCGGCAACCACAACGCCTTTGTCAACAATATCCGCGGCCAGTTCGGGCGGCGTCCGTTCCAGCGAAATTTTGACGGCTTCCACGATGGTGCTGAAGGTTTCCGCCAGCGCCTCGCGAACCTCCTCGTCGTTGATCACGAGGGTTTTTGGAATTCCCGCAACCAGATCCCGCCCTTTGACTTCCATCGTGATCGGCTTTTCCAGAGGATACGCGGAACCGATTTTAATCTTCACTTCCTCGGCGGTGCGCTCGCCAATCAGCAGGTTGTATTTTCTTTTAATATAATTGACCAGAGCCTCGTCCATTTCATCGCCCGCGATCCGGGCGGATTTACTGTAAACAATTCCCGACATGGAAATAATCGCCACCTCGGTGGTGCCGCCGCCGATATCCACAATCATATTTCCGGTCGGTTCCTGAATAGGCAAGTCCACGCCGATCGCGGCGGCCATGGGTTCCTCAACCAAATAAACCTCGCGCGCTCCGGCGTTGGTTGCCGAGTCGCGAACGGCGCGCTTCTCCACCTGGGTGATTCCGGAGGGCACCGCGATAACCACTCTGGGCTTAACAAGGGTCTTCCGGTCATTGTTAACTTTACGGATGAAATGGCTGATCATTTTTTCGGTCACTTCAAAATGGGCGATCACTCCATCTTTCATAGGCCGAATAGCGACAATATTGCCCGGCGCCCGACCCAACATTTGTTTGGCCTCCGCCCCCACCGCTTGGACTTCTTTTGTCGTATTATTAATGGCGACCACGGAAGGTTCGCGCAGGACTATTCCCTGTTTTTTTACGTAGACCAGAGTATTGGCCGTGCCCAAATCAATCGCTAAATCGTTGGAAAACAGATCCCAGAAAAATCCCATATTGCCTCTCCAGAAGGCTAAATCTTTGTAACTATTTGTTTTTTAAAATCATAAACTTTATAACAAGCGGTCTTCCAAAAAGCAAGTTAATTACCCCGGAACCCTGGCCGACATTTTTTGTCTTGTTTTAAAAGGACTTGTGATTTATTGTTTGGACCTTATCCTGACTTCTTAGTCAAATAATTTTACCGTCTGGAGAACATTTTAATGCTCAACCTTGTTAGAGAACACCAGAATTCCTGGCTGATTAAGGGAATAATCTGGGGAATTGCTTTTGCCTTTGTGGGGACCATTTTTTATTCCTGGGGAATGGGCGGTTCCTCGCGTTTAACGGGCGGGACCGTGGCCACCGTGGAGGGACAAAAAATCACCCAAAGCGAATACGATCAAACCTTCAATAAACTGATCGAGTTTTATCGCGAACAATTCCAATCCCGGTTCTCAGAAGATCTCATTCGCCGCCTGGATTTAAAACGCAACGCCATCGACGCATTGATCCAGAAAAAGTTGCTGATCATGGAGGCGGAAAAATTAAATATCAAGGTGAGCGACGAGGAATTGACGGATCGAATCAAGCGCCTGCCTTCTTTCCAAAAAGACGGAAAGTTCAGCTCCGCATTCTATAAAAATTTCCTCAAATTTCGCCGCATGACCCCGCGCGAGTTTGAGGACAGCCAACGCGAATCCCTGCTTCTGGAAAAAGTTGAGCGCCTGGTCAGGGACAGCGTCGCTGTCTCCGAGTCGGAGGTTCTAAGCGCTTTTCAACGGGAACAGGAAAAAATAAAAATCGACTACGTGGTATTTCTTGACGATCATTTTAAGGATGGCGCCGAACCGACGGAAAAGGAACTCAAAGAGTATTACGACAAAAACAAAAAGAATTACGAGGTTGCCGAGCAAATCGACGTTCAGTACGTAAAAATAAACGCCAAGGATTTTGAAGCGGAAGTGGAACCGGAAGAAGGCGATATCAAGGAATATTACGACATGCGGCAATCTCAATTTGAAATGAAAAAACGATTCAAGGCGCACCACATCCTTTATCAAATCAACTCCCTGCCGCCCGACCCGGAAGCCACCGATAAGGAGAAAGAAGATATAACCAAAGAGGCCGAAGAAGCCGCAAGGTTAAAAGCGCGGGAAGGGCTGAAAAAAATTAAATCCAAGGAAATCACGTTCGAGGATTTGGCCAAGGAGGTTTCGGACGACACCTCCTCCGGCGCACAGGGCGGCGACTTGGGTCAGTTTTCAAAGGGCGTCATGGTTCCGGAATTTGAAGCGGCTTTGGAGAAACTGAAACCCGGCGAGATTTCCGATCCTGTCAAGACCCCGTTTGGAATCCATATCATGCGTTTGGACGAGGTGAAAGAGGCGCGCCTGAAACCTCTGTCAGAGGTCAAGGATGAAGTTGTCCAGGCCCTCAAGAAAATTAAATCCAAACAAAAAATGCGGCGGCGGGCGAAACGTATTTACAAATCGGCTTCCGTGGATCAAAACCTGGAACGCGCGGCAAATGAAGAGACGCTGCAAGTAAAAGCCACGGGTTTTTTCTCTGACGATCAAAGAAATATTGAAGATATCGGAATCGCTCCCAAGTTTTACGACTCCGCTTTCTCCTTGCCAGAAAACAAGGTGAGCGCTCCCATCTTCACCGAATCCGTTTCTTTTGCTCTCAAGGTGATCGGGAGAAAAAAACCATACATTCCGGAGCTGTCCGACGCGGTAGAAGAAGCGACCCAGGATCTCCGCAACAGCAAAAACAAGTCGCTCACTAAAAGCAAGCTGACGGACCTTGAAAAATTATTTTTGGAAAGTAAGGATTTGGAAAAAATCGCCAAGGAGCAGGGCCTGGCGCTAAAACAAACGGTCTATTTTAACAGGGACGATTCCATCCCGGGAGTGGGCAACCTGAAAGAACTTAAGGACAAGGCGTTTCCATTGGCTAAAGACGGCGTGGCCGGCGTTACGGTCAGAAACAAATATTATTTATTTCAGTTGAAAGATCGCTTGAGTTCAAAAGAACCGACGGAAACTCAGAAAAAGGAAATTTACTCTCGCTTAAAAAATCAAAAGGGCCAAACTTTTTTCCTGGACTGGACCAAAAACATTCAGGACCACGCCCAGGTCAAAATAGATAAAACCCTGCTTTAAACCTCAGCCTCTATCAACCTTTCTTATACAAGCGGTTGATTTCCAAAACCCGGTCGGTAAGGGTTTCTATGTCGGGAGCGATCACCCGGACCATCTCTTCTTTTCCCATTCCGCCGAGATCGTAAATAATATCAGGCACGTACCCGGCTTTGCGGATGGCGTTGGCCGTGCCCCACTCCAAAGTAGACCCTTCCTTTTCCTTGATTTGTCGCGGCTCCGCAGCCCGATCAAACGAACCGACGCTCAACTTCAGCTTTCGGCATATCTTCAATACTTTTTTATCGCATTTGATATTCATTACCGCGCGTTTTTCTGGATCAAAGTTCATCGTGGTCAAAACAATGTCCGCCACATGGCGGGACGCTCCAAACCTCGGCGCATCCAAAGTCGCAATATCTTCGCCGCTCTTGATTATTCTTCCGGGAATCCCAAGAACGTCGTCCCGGTTTTGAGCGTTATCAAGACCGACGGCCAGATTGGATTGCACCTCGGGAATCAAGCCCCCCACCCTGCCCGCCTTCAATCGTTCCATCGCCAGCGAAACCCTGTGGAACAAATCCCACCGGTCCGCCTCCCGGTACAATCCTGCGAGGGGATGAACGCTGGGCGTTCCTTTTCCATCCGCAAGGCTGTGCGCGATGGCGTCATGAATAAAATCCTTCGCCTGTCGAACCGCATCGGAAAGTTTATCTCCTCGCGCCAATCCGCCGGCAATGGCGGCGGAAAGAACGCAACCGGTTCCATGGCGGTCTCCGCCGGTCAGCCGAGCCGACTTCAATACCTCCGCTTTTTTCCCATCGTAGAAAAGATCGTCCGCATTTCCCTTGGCATGCCCGCCCTTAATCAATACGTTCTTAACGCCGGTTTTAAGAATTATTTTCGCGGCTTTCAAACAATCCCCTTGCCCTTGAATACGAACGCCCGACAGCATTTCCGCCTCGTATAGATTGGGCGTAACTAACAGCGCAAGTGGAAGCAGGTCGCCCTTAAGCCGCTCCACACCGCCCCGGCTCAATAATCTTTTTCTTGAGGAAGAAAAAATCACGGGATCGACAACCAGATTCTTCACTCTGGCTTTTTTCAATATCCGGGCGGCGCTTTGGACGACCGCTTCGTTGCCCAACATTCCAGTCTTCACGGCGCCGGGTTTTACGTCGGCAAATACCGCTTTTATCTGGCTCTCAATAACTTCCGGAGGCAAATCAAACGAATCCACAACGCCCATGGAATTTTGAGAGGTGACCGACGCAACGACAGATTTGCCAATAACCCTAAGCGCAGAAAATGTTTTTAGGTCCGCCTGAATACCCGCGCCGCCGCTGGAATCGGATCCAGCAATAGTCAATGCAACGGGAAAGCTTTTTTGGTTTTTACTTTTCACTCTTTCAATCCTTATCAATTTTTTTTAAACAAAACGCCTGGTTCAAACCGAAAATAAAATTGTGGTTTCCCGTTACGTCATAGAGTCCGGAAGAAACTTCCTTGATTTTTTTCAGATCAAAATAGGTCTCATGTTCGTCCTCCACTCCTTTGGAGTAGACGTCGATCAACCATTCGGCGGAGCGTTTTGGCGTGGTTAAAATAAGTTTCCCGCCGGGTTTTAAAACCCTGGCGATTTCCTCCAACAAAACACGGCTGTCCTTCAAATGTTCGATCACCGCCAGTAGTGTGACCACGTCGAAAAACCCGTCGGCAAATTCGAGACGATCCGTGACCTCGTCGCCCAACAATTTATCCAGCCCGTATCTTTCTTCGCAAGGCGATCGGCGCAAAAAATACCCGTCGCCGCATCCAATATCCAGATGCCTTGCGCCGGGTTCCATATACTTTTCGACGTTGACGGCTCGCAACCAACGAGTCAGGCGCATCGCCATCCTGCCTAAAGTCCCGCGCCCGGTGGCGTAGGTCAAAGGCTCAATGAGCGCGCCGCTTTCTCCTTCCAGGGTAATTTTCAACATCGGAGTATCATAAACAAATGGAACTGGCAGGCAATGGTTTTTTTAACGGACGCAACTTTTTCCTCGCCGGTCAAAACTCGTCAGACTCAGCCTACTGTTACGGATTTTGCCAGAGACCGGGGTTTGTCCACGTCCCTCTTTAAGGACGTCGCGGTAAAATAGGCGAACAACTGGGCGATCACCAATTGCAGAAGGGGAGCGATCAAAGGGGAAACGGGCGGCAGGATCAACTCTTCGCTGAACAGGTCTTTGTTCTTTCCTCGTTCGTCAAAATGAATGCCCAGAACAAACCCCGACCGGGCGCGAATTTCCTCCACACTGTGTAGGGTCGCCTGGTACAGTTCCTTGTCTGTGCGCGGCGGAATGAAGACGATGGAATAGATATCCTGATCGATCATGGCCAGGGTTCCGTGCTTTAAAAACCCCGCCGGCATTCCCTCAGCGTGAACGTAAGCCACCTCTTTCATTTTCAAGGCGGATTCCAGAGCTATTGGATAATAAACGCCTCGTCCCAAGTACAGCCAATGCTTGACCTTGTAATATTGATGGGCAATACGATGAATGAAACCGGATCGTTCGTTCAAAACCGCATGGATGATTTCCGGTAATTCCTTCAGTTCGTTTATGCGTTTTTGAAATTCCTTTTTGCCGATCAGCTTTTTTCGAAGCGCCAGTTTCAGTCCGATCACCGTCAACAAAACCATCTGCGACAGGGCGGCCTTGGTGCTGATGACGCAGATTTCCGGCCCAGACCCCTGGTGAATAAACTTGTCCACAAAACGGGAAATGGAAGAACCCATCACGTTAACGATAGCGCCGGTTTTCGCCCCTTTGGATTTGGCGTATTTCAACGCCGTCAGGGTATCGTACGTTTCTCCGGACTGCGACAGCGCCAGCGCCATCGACCGCTTGTCCACCTTGGCCAGAGCGACGAATTCGTCCGCGCTGATCGCGGGTAAAAACTCCTCCGCCAGATTGGAAATCATGTACTGGCCAAACTGCGCTACATAATATGTCGTCCCGACGCCCACCAGATAAGCCTGGTCGCTCTCGGCGATTAAATCCACCATACCGTCGGTCAAACTGGACTGGATATCCAAAGCATTGTTCACCGTTTGCGGCTGCTCGTGGATTTCCTTCAGCATATAATGCGGATACCCGCCTTTTTTTGACGACTCGCTGTCCCACTCAATTTTCTGGATCGGCTTGTCAATTTCATCGCCGGTGGCCAGGTCCTTCACCGTATAACTATCGCGCGAAATGACCGCGTATTCCCCATCTTCGATGATGATCGCGTTTTTCGTGTGGTCGATGAAGGCGTTGAAATCCGAACCCAAATATTTTATTTCGTCGCTGATTCCCAACATCAACGGCGATTCCCGCTTGGCGCAATATATCTGGTCCGGTTGATGGGAGGTGATGAATGCCAAGGCAAAAGTCCCTTCCAGCGCCTCTACCGTTTTTGCCAGAGCGGCTTCCACATTTTTGCTCTTCTTATAAAAGTACTCCAGGAAATGAGGGATCACTTCCGTATCCGTTTCGGACTTAAACCGGAAACCCTCGCGGGAAAGTTTCTCTCTCAAAAAACGATAATTGGAAATGATGCCGTTGTGCACCACGGCAAACGCTCCGTCGTTGGAGGCCAACGGGTGGGTGTTTTCACGAGTCACCTTGCCGTGCGTGGCCCAACGCGTGTGGGCGATCCCGATCCGGCTTTTCTGGCGAAGCACATTTTCCTTGCGGTAAAATTCCTCCACCCCGCCGATATTTCTCTTAAGGACTAAGCCCTTACTGTTGACAAGAGCCACTCCGCAGGAGTCGTAACCTCTATATTCCAGATTCCGGATGCCTTCGTATAATTCCTGAGAAATGTCGTTCAAGCCGACGGCGCCGCTGATTCCGCACATAAGAATTTCTTTGGTTTACTTGCCGGTTATTGAATAACGGGCCGGAATGATTTTTCCGGGAGCGACCACCGTCCCCGGCTGAATAGTGTTTCCGGCGCCGATGGCGACATTATCCCCGATAAACGCCCCAAGCTTGAGTCTTCCCGTATCCAGGGCGCCCTTATTATTTTTGACGCGCACCGGTTTCCAATCCACGTTCCGGTTCACCGTCATCACCCCGGAACCAATGTCCACCCGCTCGCCGAGCACGCTGTCGCCGATGAACGATAGTCGGCCTATATCCGTGTGATCCAGCACCACGCAATTTTTCATCTCCACCCCGTAACCCACCGAACAATGATTGCCCAGAGAGGTGTAACTGCGGATCAGGGAGTTGTTGCCGATATAACATCCGCTTCCAATACTGCACGGTCCTTCGAGAACCGCTCCTGCCTTTATCACCACGTCGCTTTCGATTCTCACCGTTCCGGAGATGGTCACGTTCGATTCCAGAACGGCAGACTTCGAAATAGAGCTTTCCTCCCAGGAATCCATAAGAATACGGTTCGCCGACAGGATTTCCCAAGGGTGCACAATGTCCAGCCATTCGTCCTCCCACATGGAGGCCCGCAACCCGTCGGTCTCCACCATTTCCTGGATCGCTTTCTCCATAGACAGCTTGTTCTTTTTCAGGAGATCAAAAAAGGTATAAGGCAAAATATACACGCCCGACAAAACGTAGTTCCCCATTTCGTCGCCTTTGGGTTTCTCGACGATTTTGGTGATGCTCATTTGCGCGTTTAAAAATACGTTGCCAAACATGGAATTGGCGGGCGGCAAACAAATGGACGCGACTCCGCATTTAAAAAAATGAAAGGACTGCTGAATTTTACTGAAGATGTTGGAAGCGGCGACGGTATCGCCGTAAATCAAAAGAAAATATTCGCCGGGAGAAATCTTGCTCTTAACCTGCATGAGAGCGTTGCCGATTCCCGAGCTTCTGGCTTGCTCCACATACTGAAGGTTGAGTCCGTTGTTCGCGCTTTCGTTGACCCGTTGAATCAACTTTTCCTTTTGATGTCCCACCACGACAAAGACGTCGTTGACTCCGGAATTTTTTAATTGGGACAAAATGGAATCAAACAAATACTTTCCGGCCACCCGCATCATCGGAAGCGGACGCGTCGTGGAAAAAGGAGCCAGGTTGGTTCCCTTCCCGGCGGCAAGAATTACGGCTTTCATTTATTTAATTCCTGGAAAGTTTTGCGGAGACACAAATCAGCGATTGGAAGCTTCCCTATGAAAGATTTGTTCGGCGCGTTTCAGGTCGGCTTCCGTATTGACGCCCAGAATCTCGTCTGAATCCCGGGTGATAATGGATTGTACCTTGTTGCGTCTGCCCGCGAGATATCCGATGGTATCGGTGAGGTAAAATTCCTTTTGATCGTTGTCGCAATCAATTTCCCTTAAGGCTTTGAAAAGAGATTCCTTATCAAAACAATAAACTCCGGCGTTGTATTCGTCAACGGTTTTTTCCTCGGGCGAGCAGTCCCTGGCTTCAACAATTCTTAAAACATTGCCCTCTCCGTCCTGAAACACTCTACCGAAGTCTCTGGCTTCAGGGGTCTTCAACACCAGGAGAGTGCATTGCGCCAGTGTCTGTTCATGCCGCTCCAAAAGTTTTTCCAACGTCCCTGTTTTTATCAACGGCATGTCGGCGCACAAAACCAGAACCGTCCCGGAGAAACCCTCGAGCGCTTCTTCGGCTTGCTGGACGGCGTGCCCCGTTCCCAATTGCTCCGCCTGCTCAGCAAACTCTATCGCCTCTCCGCCAAACCGGGATTTAACCGCCTCGGACTGGTGGCCCACTACAATGAGAGTTCGTTCAGACTTCAGGGGTTTTACCGTTTCCAAAACGCGCGCCAACAACGGCTGACCGCAAAATGGTTGCAACGCCTTGGCAAGGGAAGATTTCATGCGCGTTCCCTTGCCTGCGGCTAAAATGACGACTGCGAGCGGTTTTGAGTCCATTGCGAATCCGTGTAGGAGCGCAATTCAGGTTGCGCCGTTTGTTAAAACTTGGAAGCGGAAAATCCATTCCGGGCAGGCAAACGGACTATAGCAAACCAAAATTTTCGGGTCAAGAATGG
>JAJDBB010000010.1 GCA_029261555.1 Nitrospinaceae bacterium
GCCCCATTCCTCGTCGTGATATTTAATATAGAGTTCCGACGGCTTTGAAGAATGATCAAGCCATGCGCATCGCTTAACCACAACTTGGCTCCCAAAAAATTATTCCGACCATACGGCCAGTTCGTTTCCATTTGGGTCGCGAAAGTGGAATCTTTTTCCGCCGGGAAATTCAAAAATGGGTTTTACTATTTCCCCGCCCGCCTCAACAACGTCTTCCAGTTTTTGGTCGAGATCGTTTGCGTACAGGACGACAAGAACGCCCGGACTTGATATTTTAGCGTCGCCCATGCCATTAAAGCCGCCGTCTACATTGGCGCCGGAAAAACTTATATAATCCGGCCCCCAATCCGTAAACTCCCACCCAAACACCTGATTATAGAAGCGCTTGGTCTCCGCGTTTTTGACCATCGGCAATTCAATATAATTAATGCTGTTGTTTTGGTTGCTCATTGGATTCGGCGCTCTCCTAATAAATTCAAGAAACGTCTTCGGGGCGGAGGAAGTTCCCTTTAGAAACGTCGCGGGTCAGGCGTTTGCCAACCACTCGTCCTTCCTCTCCGGGGGGCAGGCCACCACCGGGGCGTAGCCAGTCGAGGTCTTCCATTCTAATCTCGGCGCCGGATTTCAAATCGCGTCCGGCGGCGATGGAGCGGCGGGCGACTTTGGCGATTTCCTTTTCGGATTCTTCCACAAACGCATCCCGCCTGCCAAGCATTGCGCGCGCTTGCGGAATTTTTCCCGTCAACTTCTTTAAATCCGCCGGGTCCATGGATATCGCATGGTCGGGAAAATCGGAGAAATTTTTATCCAGGGTGAAATGCTTCTCGATCACTCCCGCGCCGAGGGCGACTGCCAGTACCGCCGCGTCGATCCCCAACGTGTGATCGGAAAATCCAATGCGGAGTCCCAACTGTTCCGCCAGATAGGGGATGGACGCCAGATTAGCCGCTTCGGGCGGCGTGGGGTAAAGCGATACGCAGTGCAGGACGATCAATTCTTGTTGAATGCCGTTTTGGTTCCAAACATTTTCGATGACTCCTCGCGCCTTGCGGATTCCGTCCAGGTCCGCCATTCCCGTGGAGAGCAGAATGGGCTTCCCGGTTCGCGCGGTCGCTTCGATGAGCGGCCAGAAATCGTTGTCTCCGGAGGCGATTTTAAATGCCGGGACCAAGGAGTCGAGGAATTGGACGCTCTCAATATCAAACGGCGTTGAGAGAAAAGTAACGCCTTCGTCGTCGGCGATTTTTTTAAGGTCGGCGAACTGCTCGTAGGAGAACTGGAATTTCGTCAACATCTCGCGCGCTTCCTTGAGCGAGGGGGCGACGAGTTTATCGGGAACGATGGTTTGAAATTTTACTGCCTGCGCTCCGGCCCGTGCGGCTTCGCCGATCATGTCTCTGGCGAACGCAAAGTCGCCTTCGTGGTTGTTGCCGATCTCGGCGATGATTAAAACTTCCCGGTCCAGGTCGACGGGTCCAATTTTCATTTTTTCATTCCATTCCGCCCGCGCAAGAGCCGCAACGCGCCGCTCCGGCAAAGCTTGACAGCCTGTTTCCACAAGCTATAATTAAAATCTAGTTTCCTGACGAGACTCTTTCCTCTACGCAGGCTTTTAAATTTCCAACCTTCGGATTCCTTTTTAAAATTTAAAAATCCGCGCGCTCTTTAGAGGCAATCAATTTTTACTATGCCCGACTCTTTTTTGCAATACTGCCGCGCCACTTTGTCCGGCGACGAAGCGGAGGAAGTGGTCAAGGTGATCGAATCCGGTTGGCTGACCACCGGACCGAACGTTGCCGGTTTTGAAAAGGAATTCAAGGAATACATCGGTTGCGAGCATACGCTCGCCCTGAACTCCTGCACCGGCGGCCTGCACTGCGCCCTGAGCGCCTTGGGCGTTGGAGCGGGCGACGAGGTGATCACTTCGCCGTTTACGTTTGTCGCTTCGGGACACGTGATTGTCTGGACGGGCGCCAAACCGGTGTTGGTGGACGTCGACCCTAATACATTCAACATCGATCCGGAAAAGGTCGAGAAGGCCATTACGCCTAAAACCAAGGCCATTCTGCCGATTCACTTCGCCGGTCTTTCTTGCGACATGGACGCCTTGCTGGATATCGGCAAGCGGCATAACATCCCGGTGATTGAGGACGCGGCCCATGCCGCAGGGTCGGAATACAAAGGGAAAAAGGTTGGGAGCTTCGGCGACGTCGCGGTTTTTAGCTTTTATCCGACCAAAAACATGACCACCGGCGAAGGCGGCATGGTGACAACCAATGACCCGGAACTGGCGGACCGGATTCGCAAGTTCGCGTTTTTCGGGATCGACAAGGAGGTCTGGGAGCGTTACGGCAAAAAACAGGGCTGGCAGTATGATATAATTTTACCCGGTTTTAAGTACAATATGTCCGACGTGCTGGCGACCATCGGGCGCGTTCAGCTCAAACAGCTGGACCGGTTCAATCTAAAACGAAGCGAGATCGCCGATTTTTACAAAAAAAGTTTGAGCGGGCTGGAGGATTGCATCAGTCTGCCGCCGGAAACCGCCGATACGGTGCACAACTGGCATTTGTTCCCTATCCGGCTGGATAAAACCGAAAAAACCCGGGAAGGCCTGATAGAATATCTGACGGAAAAGCAAATCGGATCCAGCGTGCATTTTATTCCCCTGCACCTGTTCAGCTATTATCAGAAGGCATGGGGTTACAAACCGGGCGACTTCCCGGTCGTGGAAAAAATCTTTAAGAATATTGTGTCCATTCCTTTATATCCCGGTTTGACCGACGGAGACCAGGAACGGATCGTTTCAGCTATTTACGGCTTCTTCGACAGAAAGCCGCCGCTTTAACAAAATCATAAAGGTCATGGAGACCGCCGTGGAATACGAAAAAGCCTTTGTCCCCGAATTTCCCAGCCGCATCGAGCTGGAACTGGTGAGCGATTGCAATCTGGAATGCGTGTATTGTCCGCGCCATTATGTTGAGGATTTGACCAACTACATCGACCTCGATCTTTTCAAACGGTTGATCGACGAGGCGGAACCATACCCGGACACCACTCTGGTATTGCATCGTCGGGGGGAAAGTCTTCTGCATCCGCAATTCGTGGAATGTTGCGAATACGTGCGCGGCAAGTTCAAGGAGGTGCAAATCGCCACCAACGTGACGCCGTTGATCGACAAGAAATCCGAGGCCATCATCGAAAGCCTGGATTTTATTTCCTTCAGCATCGACGTGCCGTCGCGCTTCGACGTAACCCGCCTGCCGGCGAAATACGAGCCGGTGGAAAAGAAAATCTTGCGCTTCCTGGAGTTAAACAAGGGCCGTATTCGCACGCAGGTTTCCATGGTGCAGACGGCGGAGACGCCGCTGGATGAACTGGACGTATTCAAAGAAAACTGGAAAGACAAGGTGGACCGGGTGCGGATCTATCAGGAGCATTCCAACGACGGAAATTTCGGATCGATTATGGGCGGACGGTTTCCGAGAAAGCCGTGCATGATGCCGGTCTATGAAATGCTCATTTTTTGCGACGGCAAAACTGGCCGATGCAATCACGACTGGGACGGCCCGCCCATGGGGGACGTCACCCAAAACACCATTAAAGAAATCTGGACGAACGACAATTACGCCGACCTGCGCGAGCAACACCGGACCTTGAAAATCACCGACCCGGTTTGCGCGCATTGCGATTCGTGGTATCCAGAGATCGGGGTTCAGGGAACCGGCCAAACCCTCGAACAAGCAGTCAGCGGCTCCTAAACGCCGGATTTTTCGCGCGTCCCTTATACATAAAAAAACATGCCTGCATTTCCATTCCTGAATAAAAAAAAGGTTTCCATCTGGGGATTTGGTTACCTGGGCTACACCGCCGCCCTGCGCATGCAGGAGCACGGTTTTTTTGTTTCGGTTTTCGACTTCGACCCCAAGCGTCACGACGCTTTTGAGAAGCGCGAATATCCATCCCAACAGCAAAAGGGTCATTGGTCTCTGCGAAACGCCGTCCCGGACCTGGACCGTGAACGGATGCGGTTTTGTTCCGCTCCCGAGGAAATGTTCGAAGACAGTTATGTTCATCTGGTGGCCATGCCCATCGTGGATAAGGGAAAAGCCAAGGGGATCAACCTGGAAAAGCTTGTCGAGTTGTTCTCTCAAAACGCGAAAACGGATTTGCTGATCCTGTTTCAATCGGTAGGTTTTCCGGGGCAAATTGACGAACTGTTTGTCAAACCCATGAAGGAAGCCAAGGTTCCCTGTCATATTGGAACGGCTTTTCGCAGCGACTGGGTGTTGGAGGAATTTCAGGCCGCCGCCCGCAAGCAGGTCTTGGCCGCCAACGATTCCGAAACCTTGAGCCAGATAGAAGCGTTGTTCCAGCGCTTGAAAATTCCTTATTCCACCCTGGGCAACGTCAAGGAAGCCGAGGTGTACGAGAACGCGCAAAACGCTTTGAGCTATACCGCCACCGCTCTGGTCAACCAGCTGGCGCTTGGCTACCCAAATATCGATTTTCAAAAGATCGCCGGGTTGCTGTTCGAGCAGGTTGATTTGTCCGCTTGCCAGCTGGGTATCGGCGCTGGGGGATACCGGATGCCGTTTTCGGTCGACGCCCTGATGGCGGGAAGCGCCCTGCCCGACTGCCTGAGTATTTTGAAAGAAGCGGAATCGGTAAACTTTTCCACCGTGTTGAGTTACAGCGATTATCTGGCGCGGCAAAATTATCGCTCGGTCTTAATCATGGGAATCACCAGCCGCGAAAATCAGAAAGACCTGATCGCGATCTCTCCTTCCCTGACGCTGGCGGAGACGATGAACAACCGGGGATTGAAGGTTTACTTGAACGATCCTCATTTCACGGACGCGGAACTGAGGGATTTGACGCCGTTCTCGGAGCCGGTTCGTTTGGATTCGTTGCCGGAGGATCTGGACGCGGTTCTTGTGATGTCCGCGCATTCACAATACCGCAATTTGTCGCAGGAGCGCCTGGACGCCTGTTTCCACAAAAATATCCGGCTGGTAGTGGACAATCCCGGACTGTTTGTCGACTATCGGTTTCAACACGCGACCTACCACCGAGTGGGCGACGGCAAAATCAACCTATTGAAGTAAACGTCGCCATGCGCTATTCCCTGGCTCACACGCGCCCGGTAATTCCGGCGGCGACCAATTCCTTTCCAACTTTTAGCCCGATCGCAAACTAACCATGTGTGGAATCGCCGGTTTTAACTCCTCCAACCCAGAATACCAGGGTCTCGACATTACAAAAAAAATGATCGAGCGCATGCCTTATCGCGGTCCGGACCAAGCCGGGATCAAACAGTATTCCCAGACCACTCTGGGGATGGCCCGGCTTTCCATCATCGACGCAAAGACCCACGTCATTCCCTACGAAGACCCTGAGAGCAGAGCCGCGGTGGTGTTCAATGGAGAAATTTATAATCACGACGAAATCCGCGCCGATTTAAAAAGCCAATATGAATTCAAAACTTCGTCGGACGCGGAAACGATTTTATACGGCTACCTGAAAAAGGGATTGAACCTGCTCGACGATTTGAACGGGATGTACGCCGTCGCGATTTACGATCGCGACAAGGATTGCACGTATGTGATCCGCGACAAGACAGGGGAGAAACCCGTCTATTATACGCAGGGCAAGGACTTCGCCGCGTTTGCCAGCGAGATGAAATGCCTGCTGGACCTTGTCGAACCGCGAGTGAACGCGAACGCCCTCAGTTACCGCGCTTTTGAGTTTTGCGTCGGCAAGGAAACCCTGTTTGAAAATATCTATCAGTTGGAACCGGGCGAATATTTGGTCATGAAGGACGGAAAAATTTCCGTTCATTCTTACTGGAAAGTCTGGGACCATTTGATTGACGTAAAGGACGACGTCGATCAAATCCGGAAAGACCTGGCCGAACTGATCGAAGACGCGATATTATTGCGGACCAAAAATTGCGCGCACCAGTACGGATGTTTTATCAGCGGCGGCGTCGACAGCGCGTTGATCGCGTCCATCGCCAAGCCGGACCTCTTGTACACTTGCCATTACGATATGGGGCCTGAATTCGACGAACTGGACTACGCCAAACTGGTCGCGAAGCACATCGGAGGCGAGCTCATCATCGTGGAGCCGGGTCCGGAAGATTTTACGCGGGTGCGGGAAAAAGTGGCCTGGCATCTGGACACGCCGTGCACTTGGACCAGTTTCAGCCTATGGATGTTGCTGGAACGGGCGCACAAGGATTTGAAGGTGGTTCTTACGGGCGAAGGCGCGGACGAGATATTCGCCGGCTACCACCGCTATCATCTATTGCACCACGACGAACAGATCCATCAATTGAAGGCCATGTCGGAGTACTCGTATCTCATCGACAAATATTACGGCTCGCCCTCGGAACGTTACTCCAAGCTGGTGAACCGTTGCGACAACGTTTACGACCAGGAAGTGATCGGATATTTGAACGAAATGCTGGCCGGATATTTTAATCACGGCAGTAAGGAGGCGGTTCACAGCATGGGGCTGAGCGATTTTTACACCACCATGCAGGTGCTGTTGCAAATGTCCGACCGCATGTGTATGGCGTTTTCCATCGAAAACCGCTCTCCCTATCTTGACTATCGGCTGGTGCAATACGCTTTCAGTCTGCCGGCGAAATACAAAATCCGCGACGGGATCACCAAATGGATATTGAAGGACGTGGCGCGGAAATTCGTGCCGAAGGAAATTGTGGACCGGATCGACAAGCGCGGATTCAGCGCGCCGGTCAACAAATGGTTTGGCTGGGACCGCCACGGCAAATACAACCGCGGCGCGTACCGGCGGATGGTTTACGAAGATTGGGGCAGGGTTTTTAAATTGTCTTAGAGTCAGGACTCGTTAATTTTGTCTATGCAAAAAATTCTTTTCAGAGCGGACGCGAAACCCGGAATAGGAACCGGGGACCTTGTATCGTTGATTCACCTATCGCGAGTGTTTGAGAAAAACGGTTGGGAAACTCATTTTTTTATCCGCGACTCAGACATGGGAAAACGCTTGATAAGAGATCGCTCAATCAGAAATTACCGGGAATTTCCCGATTCCGAATCGGTCGAGGAAGAAGTCGACGATATCAACCGCTACTTATCCAAAAACAATATTACCCATTTTTTTGCGTGTGTGACCGAACGGTTATTGACTTTATACACAAATATTCATTCCGACGTGATAAAAGGATGCATCAATTTCGACGGTATTATTCCCGAAGATTATAAACTGACCGTCAACTGGAATTTCCCCGATCCCGAATGGTACAAACAAAAAGAGCACCCTAAAACGCAGTTTCTTCTGGGACCCGAATACGTCGTTCTTCCAGATAATTTTGATCAAGATGTCATTCACGCTCGGGAATTTAACAGGCCGATTAAAAATCTCCTGGTTTCAATGGGCGGCGCCGATGAGCATGACTTGACGCTTCAAGCAGTCCAAAAAATTATTGCAGAGTCCCTGGAATTAAATCTTAATATCATCCTTGGAGCGGGCTACCGGAACCATGAACCCCTCGAAAAGTTTCTGAGCGCGTCGGGATTAAATTACATTTGTAAATCCTCTGTAACGGATATGTTTAAAGAATACATGGAATGCGACGCCGCCATTGCAACAGGAGGTCTGACATCCTCCGAGCTGGTCGCGACCCATACGCCCGCTCTTTTGATAGCGGCTTATCCACATCAAGAAGCTCGATGCCGTTTCTTTCACGATAATCAAATGGCGACGTATCTTGGACCACAGGAGCAGTTGGTGGACAAGAAATTAGGAACGGCTCTGGCCAAGCTGGAACAATTTTCCTCAAAAAACTTCACGATGAATTTTCGCGGGGCGGAAGTAATTTTCACACATTTCAGCCAACTGGCTTAAATCAATCGCATGGCCCTTGAACCAGAAAATCACCCTTTATACAAAGACCTCAAATCCTTAAGGGAAGAACTGGATTCATTTTTTTTGAATCAACACCAAAGAATCGTCCCCTTCTCCGAGGCCCTTGCCGACCGTTGGGAAAAAGCCAGACGTTTGGGTTTCGCGGAAGGCGCCAGCATCCACGATTTAAGTTATGTGATTGGAGACGTTTCGGTAGGCAAAGACACCTATATAGGGCCCTACACATTTCTCGACGGCACGGGCGGATTGAGCATTGGCGAAAACTGTTCCATTTCCGCAGGGGTGCAAATTTATACCCATGACAGCGTCCGATGGGCGCTTTCCGGCGGCAAACTTCCCTACGATAAATCCCCGGTTTCTATCGGAGATCATTGCTATGTGGCTCCCTATGTAGTGGTATCCAGGGGAGTCTCCATCGGAAATAATTCCATTGTGGGCGCCCATTCCATGGTAAAAAATTCCTTCCCAAATAATTCGATCATCATGGGAACGCCTGCAAAACACAAAGGAACAGTAGTCATTAAAGAAGACGGCGAAATCACTTTACAATATGACAAATAATACGTTTATCTCAAAGGACTCAAATGAAGTATTGTAAATTGTGCGTGCAACCGGACACCCGTCCTGGAATTGAGCTTGACGCCTCAGGGGTTTGTAACGCTTGTATTGGGCATGAAGAAAAAACCGCGGTTATCAATTGGGCAGAAAGAAAAGAACAGTTTGAGAATTTAATCAAATCCTGCCAAGAAAGAAAAGACGGACCCTACGACTGCTTGATCCCCGTGAGTGGAGGAAAAGACAGCACATATCAGCTCCATGTGATGAAAAATATTTATAAGCTGAATCCTTTGTGCGTCACAATCCGTACCCCCGCAAGGACCGAACTGGGGCAAAGGAATCTGGACAACCTGATTCGGATTGGGGTGGATCATATCGATTTCTCGATCAACACAGAGGTGGAAAGAAAATTCATTTACAAAGCGCTTGAAAAAACCGGCATTGTTTCTCTACCATTTCATATGGCCTTGTTCTCCATTCCGCTGCGATTCGCCGCAAAATTCAAAATTCCTCTTATAGTTTGGGGGGAGAGCACACAGATGGAATATGGCGGTTCGGCGTCGGACCGAAAAAATCCCTACATGGACGCTGAGTGGGTTAAAAAATATGGCTGTAGTGATGGGATGTTGGGGGAAGATTGGATAGACCAGGACTTGTCCGAAAATGAACTTTACCCCTACTGTTTTCCCGACGGCGAGGAGTTGGAAAAAGCTAAGATCCAGTCCGTATTCCTTGGCTATTATTTTAAATGGGATCCGGTGAAGAACATGGAAACAGCGAGAAACCTGGGGTTTCAACATAGAGAAGAAGGGCCCGCTTTAGGCTTATATGATTTTTCGGACGTGGATTGCGATTTTATCGTTATTCACCACTACATCAAGTGGTTAAAGTTTGGAATGACACGGCTGTTTGACAATATTAGCGTAGAAATCAGAAACGGCCGAATGACCAGGGAAGAGGGAATACAAAGGATCCGGCAAAACGAAGTCGCGCCGCCAAAAAAACAAATTTCCATGTATTGTGATTTTCTCAAAATTCCGGAAACTCAGTTTTGGGAAATTTTAGAAACCTTTCGTAACCATGTCATATGGAAAAAAGACGACAAGGGAAATTGGTATCTCCCCGATTTCCTAAAAGGAATGTAGAAAGTAAAGTTTCAAAGCCACCCAAATTTTTAAATTTAGACCCACTCGTCCTTAAGACTACTCCTCTTCTTCAAACTACCTTTTTGATCCTGTGCCTCCAATTATAAATCTTGATTCTCCTGCAAAATTGAAATCGTTCCTTTCAGAAGAAGGACCGGATAGGGATATCGTTTGCGCGTTTTTAGACTTCCATTCATTTCAAACCCACGCCAGATTGATAGAGGAGCTAAAAGTCGTTCGCCCTAGTTTCAAGTTGTTATCTTTGAGCTATTTCCTCTCCAAATATTTTGAGGAAAACAATATAGAGTACGAAACGGTAGAAAGAGAAAAAATGACCTCCGAGCACAAAGGTCTGTTTGAAAGTTGCGAACAATACGCTCAAAATTGGTTTTTAGATGGAGAGCAAAACCTTGATTTCACTCAACACAAGGGTTTATCTCTAGGATCCTGCATGGAACTATATATGTTTCAATTTTTTCAATCTGCATTCAGTTGCGCGGTGGACCTAGAAATTTATTTGAAAAGCCGGAAGCCACAACTGCTGGTATTTTTTAACCCAGGACTTAAAAAAGGCGTTCAACTGGAAGGAATAATCGATTTTAACATCTATCAAAATTTACTTCCGGCTCTGTGCCAAAACCTTGGGGTCAAGGTTTTGAATGTAAACATTAGCGCCAGTTGTGGCAAAAACAAAAAGCTTTCCGGTATATTTTCTCCCGCGCCCCCCATCTCCGTTTTTGGGAAAGAGATTAAGCTTCCATTAGCCATTTATACCCCATTAAAACATTGTTACTTAATCTATAAAAATATTAAAAGTCGGTTTTTTTACCAACCAGATAAGCCAGACGTCTTTATAGCCAGCCCGACAACTTTTAAATATCTTGGGTCAAGTTTCATTGAAAAGATTTTGAATACCAAATCATCCAACCTTTTCATATGGCTGGGGGAGAGCAGACAAACGGCAATTCGCAATATCCTTCCTGAACTGAGTTTTAGCTTTTTTTTTTCAAAACTCAGAGAGCGTAAACTTCGAAAATATTTCAAAAAACGATTCGAAAAGGACGCTCAGAAAATTGATCAATCAACAAAATTCCGCAACCTTTCAATATTTAATCTTTTCCCACATATATTTGAAGAACTTTACACCCGACAATTTCCATCTCTAATCTGCCAATCAGATTTACTAACCGAATGTCTTAAAAAAAATCGATTCAAATCGGTATTGGTCCACAGCGACCATTCTATCTGGGAGAAAATTGTTTTAACCGTGGCAAACTCGCTTTCCATTCCTACTATTTACATTCAGCATGGTTTAGAGGGTCAACCCGCAAATACCATTCTTGGATACCCCAGCGCCGCAAACCACATTTTTACTTGGGGAGAGTGGGATAAAAGATACAAAACGTCCAAAGGAGAGCCTAAAGAAAAAAACCACCTTATTGGATTTCCATTGCACGCTTTTCAGGATTACTCCAATCCAAATGACGATTTAAGTTTAAGTTCTCTTGGAAGTTTTTTATTCATTTGTAATTCCGGGGGGCAATACCGTTGCGACAATCGAATGACGTTTCTGGACAACGAACGGCAATTAAAACTGGTTTTGGAATGTATGAAAAGCTTCCCCAACAAAACCCTTGTCATCAAACCGCGCGCAAACGACGTTCAAACTGGGGTCTATCAAAAACTCATAAACGACCTTAATGTCAAAAACGCGGTCATCGTTCAAACGCAAATCGTCGAACTAATAAAAGAATGCGATCTATACTTTAACGTATTTTCCACCGCCGGCCTGGAAGCGATCGTTTTCGACAAACCCGGAATCCAATTTCTGTTCACTTACGACAACAAAGCGCCCATGATAAAAAATACGGGCACCGAGCATATTCCCTTTGCAAAAATGGGCGCTACTCTGGGATTGGAGAACCCTGACCCCGAAAAGCTTACGCGATTGATCCAGAGCATTTACGAATCACCGGAGGTTCGAGAAAAAATGCGCCTGGGAAGAATCCAATTCTTAAAAGAATATGCTAATTATGGAAAGGGCGATCCCGCTGATTTATTTTTAGACGCGCTCAACAAGATTCTTAGCGAAAATATACAAAACAAATAATTCAAAGTTTTATGGAGCGCGACGCGACGAATCAGGTTCGTCCGAGGGATAAATCCGGCACAGCCCGGCCACAACGCTTCCCAATATGCAATGCGTCAACGCCGATAGCGCCCCCGGCACCGTCGCCGACGCAAACCCAGGAAAATTACTCCTCGCAAGCTCCGTCGCCAGCCCGGAATTCTGCATCCCTACCTCCACGGAAACGGTGCGGGCGTCCCCCTCCGGAAATTTCAGCGCGCGGGAAATCCCATAACCCAGCGCGAATCCAAAAACATGCAGGCTCAAAACAGCTAGCGCCAGACTCCCGCCCGTCGCCAGAATCTCGTCCCGCTTCGCCGCAAGAATGAAATCCACGATAAAAACGATCGCCAGCACCGCCAATAACGGCGTGTAAGAATTGACGCGCTCAATCCAGCGGTGAAAATAATGATTGAGCAAAACCCCCGCCGTCACCGGCACAATCACAATCTTGAACGTGTTGATCAGCAAACCGACGGTATCCACGTCCACCGGCCCGCCGGAAAAATCCCTGGAAAGCGCCGCCACCAGTCCGGCGGTCAGCAAGGGAGTGGCAACCACCGCCAACAGCGTCGAACATGCAGTGAGGCTCACCGACAACGCCACGTTGGTCCGCGCGATGAAACACACCACGTTGGAGGCCGTTCCCCCCGGACAACTCGCCACCAGCGCCAAACCGATCGCATAATCCACGGGAAGCTCAAATCCGCGGGCAATCAAAAACCCCAAAACCGGCATGATTAAATACTGCAGGCCAACTCCAAGGAGCAGTCTCCGCGGAATCTGAAGGACCCGGAGAAAATCCGGGAAATCCAGCGTCAACCCCATGCTCAACATAATGACGCCGAGGAAAAATGGAATCCAGTTAGGTTGGAACCAAAGGGCCGTTTCCGGGCGCCACAAGGCCAGACCCGCGCCCACCGCCACCCAGACCGGAAAGGCGTTGGCCAGCGCAACGAAAAGTTTTTCTATCTGGCTCAATTAAAGTGGACGCCTTGACGTTTAAATAAACAGGAGAGCAAAATTAGCGGGTAGGATCGCAACCTCAGGGTTTTTGCGCGATGATGCTGGAGTAGGCTTCCTCGCCGTCGTCGTAAATCTGGTAGCGGATGATTTTATAATCCTTGAAAATCTCCAGCAACTCATTCTCTTCCAGCGCCCATTCCCGGCGGAACGAAGAGCGGTATTTCAAATAATCGGTGTTGTAGGTTTCCACCACTACCATGCCGCCGCTTTTAAGAGAGTCCTTCATTTGCGCAAACAAATCCCGTTGCATATAGTAAGCGCATAGCGCCACGTCGTAGACGCCTTTTTCAAGCTGGATGGATTCCAAATCGGCGACGCGCGTTTCAATCGTCGTCCCATTGGCTTTCGCCAGGCGATGGGCCTTTTGCAAGCCCTTCTCCGAAATGTCAATCCCAACCACCTCGAATCCCTGGGTCGCCAGATACACCCCGTTGCGCCCCTCGCCCATCGCCAGGTCCAATGCCCGGCCCTTGGGCAACAGGCCCACGTTGTTTTTTAAAAATGGGATCGGCTCCCTGCCAAATATATAAACCTCGTTTTCGTATTTTTGGTTCCAACGGGATTTATCTTTATCGTGCGCCCCGGCGGAGGCCGAAAGAAAAGCCGACGCAAACATTCCGGCTAATAGAGCTGAAAAAAGCGGCAATCGAAGGGTTTTAAATGCGTTCATGGCCTAGTTTTCCTTATAAATTTAAATTTATTCTACTCTCAGGCTCCGAACTGTCAAGCCGATTTCCCCATTTGCACGGCGGCTCTGAACAGTGTAAAATTTTACTTAATCGTGCAAAATTTAATGGTTTTAAAATACAACAGGATGGTATCAGGAGACAAAATGAAATCGCGCAAACTGATTGGTTCAACCGTTTTGCTGGCGATATTGATAGTTTTGTGCGCCGGAGGCGCAACGGTCCAGAGCCAGGAACCGGAAAAATTGAAGCCGGTAAAAAAGTCCGCCGACCAACGTTTTTGGGATATAGGCGACGGCACCATATTCGACACGCAAACCCAGTTGATGTGGATGAAAAAAGATTATTGGCAACTTGAAGCGCAATGGGTCAACTGGTACACCGCCCAGGAGTTCGTGCAGAGAATGAATAATAAAAGGTTTGCGAGCCACACCGACTGGAGGTTGCCCTCGCCGGAAGAAGCGAGCGGCTTGTACGAGCGCCGCAAGCGCAATCAGGACAAGGACGGCGACAAAATTTTCATGGACCGCATTTTTCCGCAGGGTTCGGGTTGGGCCACCTGGACCAGCGAGGACAAAGGAAAGATGGCCGTAGTGGTTTCGTTCAAGGACCGCGGCGGCAAAGATTATCAAGATAAATTATCAGGAAGCGACGCGTTCATTCGATTGGTGCGCGGCCCGATTTCTTAAAAATTTGTAATTTGTTTGGTTGGTCGATTGTTAATCAATTAATTAGAGGAGATAATTCATGAAAACCAGAAAAGTTGTTTTACTGGGGGTCTTCCTGCTAATGGCAGGTTTCATGTCCGGACCCGCGACGGGTCCCGCCCAGGCCAATCCCCTGGACGGCTACAACATCCACGTCACCGCGCCTCATATGATGAACGGAGAGATGGTCGGACCCTTCCACCATTTTTGCAAACCCATCAGTTCCGAAATCGTTCAGTGTATTCTCTTTGAAAGCGACAGCCCCAACGCCCGCATGACGGAAGTGGAATACATGGTTTCCAAAAAACTGGTGCGCTCCGCGATCCCAGAATGGTCGCATCAAAAGAACTGGCACGACCATAAGCAGGAAATTGAAACCGGTCGCGTCATGGTGGTGAGTCCAACGGATCCCAAAGCCGTAAAAGGCTTGGTGGATTTCGTTGCCGGCACGGACGGAATTATCTTTCACCTGTGGCCGAAAGGCGCGCCCATCCCCGACGGCTCGGTTTCCATCGCCCAGTCCGTAGGCCATTGGGAGGCCACCCACGGCTCGATGGGCCAAGCCGCCCCGGCGTCCGCGCCCAAAGCGTCTTCCACCATCACGAAGTTGACCCAGGAAGATTACGTACGAATGGGAATCACCGGCAACCATTAATCTTGTTTGCATAAACCTAAAAGGCGCCGCCGTTTTTCTCTAAGGCGGCGGCGTTCTTTTCCCCCATTACCCGCCTATGCGAAAATTTTTTAAATTGTTTGCGATAATAATTTGCTTTTTCTTTGCGATGGGAACAGCCCTGGCGTTTCATCCGTCCCTTTACACGCCGCGCGTTCCGCAGAATCTTCTCGAGGAAGTGCAGGAAATCGAAGACCCTCTGGAACCGACGCCGGAGCGCATTGAAGCCGGAAGGAAAATATTTTTTGGCAAGGGCGAGTGCGTGACTTGCCACAGTAAAAACGGCAAGGGCGTCCGCATCCCCGGTCACTCCTCGCGCGATTTCACAAATTCCAAATGGCAGGATCTGCGCGCCGACGGCGAGTTGATGTGGATCTTAAAGAACGGCAGTCCCGGAACCGGGATGCCCATCCGCGTTGGACGAGTGATCACCGAGGAAGAGGGCTGGGAAGTCATCCAGTTCATCAGGACCTTTAACGGAAAAACGGAAAAGTAGAGACGAACGATGAAGGGTAAAAAAGAACGCGGATTATGGGAGCTCTACGAAAAGGACCCGGAAAAAGCCGACGCGGATATCTGGCAAAGAAAACCGGAACCCGTTTCCAGAAGAGGCTTTTTAAAAAAAACCGGTTTAGCGGCAATGGCCTTGGCCATAGGTTCGCACATCCCGTTTTTCCGCAACCTTCCCAACGGATTCATCCCGCTGGCGCTGGCGGAAACCAACGATAAGAAAGTTATCGAGGGCAAGTCGGGGTTGATCGTTTTAAACGATCGGCCCGTCAACGCCGAGCCTCCCGCTCATTTGCTCGACGACGATTTCACCCCAAAAGAAAAACATTTTGTCCGCAACAACGGACTTCCCCCCGACGTCGAGGTCAAGGCCGATCAATGGGCGTTTTCCGTAGAGGGAGAGGTCCATAAGGCTTTAAAGCTAACTCTTGGAGATTTAAAAAAGAACTTCAAACATTATACCCACGCCCTCCAATTAGAATGCGGTGGCAATGGACGAGCGGGATATTATCCGCCTGCGAAGGGAAACCAATGGAAGTTTGGCGCCGTCGGGTGCGCAAAGTATACCGGCGTCCGGCTGAAAGACGTTCTTGAAGCGGCCCAACTAAAGGACTCTGCCGTCTACACCGGATATTACGGAGCCGACCTGCATCTGTCCGGCGATCCCGACAAGGCCTCGATATCTCGCGGAACCCCGATGGCAAAAGCGTTGGAAGAGCATACCCTTCTTGCTTGGGAAATGAACGGCGAACCCCTCCCCGCTTTGCACGGTTTCCCGCTCAGACTGGTCAGCCCCGGATGGCCGGCGTCGACGTCGCCGAAGTGGTTAAAAAAAATATGGGTGCGCAATCAGGTTCACGACGGAATGAAAATGAACCGTTACCGCGTCCCGCGATATCCAGTCAAACCCGGCGCGGTTGTCCCTGAAAAAGACATGGCCGTCATCGAATCCATGCCGGTTAAATCCTTGATCACGAATCCCAGGACCGGAGTCGAAATCAAACAAGGCGAAGCGTTAAACATCCGCGGCCACGCCTGGGCCGGCGAGCGCTCCGTTCAGGCGCTTCATGTTTCTATTGATTTCGGCGCCACCTGGCTACAAGCTGACCTGAAAGATCCCGTCAACCGCTACGCTTGGCAGAACTGGAGCGCAACGGTGAAATTTCCGTCTCAGGGATATTACGAGGTTTGGGCCAGAGCCACGGACAGAGAAGGCGTCATGCAACCCATGGTGGTTCCCGGATGGAATCCGTCCGGTTACCTGAACAACGCCATGCACCGCATCGCGGTAACGGCGGTTTAGGATGGACAGGCCATGTTAAACTCAAACGTTCTCCGGAAAAGAAGCGCGACCCTGGTAATCGCATTTTTCCTGGCGGCTTTCGCAATATCGCAAGCAGAAGCCAACAAATCTGGCGCTCTCCCGCCCGGCAAAGGGAGGGACCTTGTTGTGGGAACTTGCACGCTTTGTCATTCCGCTTCCATTATTCTGCAAAACCGCATGACCCGCGAGGCCTGGGATGAAACCATCACCTGGATGCAGGAAGAGCAAGGCTTGTGGGAATTGGAAGCCGCGGATAGAAAAACCATTCTCGATTATCTAGCCAGTCGACAAGGCGTTGAGCATAAAATAAAAAAAGATTCAGGCAAAAGAACGAACTCCATGTACGAATTCGATTACAAACCCAACCCTTTGTAGAGAGGGAAAAATGAACCTATTAAAAATATTTATTGTTGGATCATTCCTGTTATTCGCCTCCTTGGCTTGCGCGGGGGATTTTGAAGAACTAAAGGAGTTTTACGAACCCTTGCCTGCGATGAAACATCCCGCCGACAATCCATGGTCGAAGGAAAAAGAAGACCTTGGAAAAATTTTATATTTTGATCCGCGTTTGTCCGGCAGCAACTGGATCAGTTGCGCCACCTGCCACAACCCCGGCCTTGGGTGGGGCGACGGTTTGCCCAGGGCGATAGGCGACGGTCAAAAAGAACTTGGAAGACACAGCCCAACTATTTTCAACAGCGGATATTTTGAGAAGCAACTTTGGGACGGACGGGCGGACACGCTGGAACAACAGGCTCTGGGACCCATTGCCGCCGAGGGAGAAATGAACCAAGACCTCGACGCGCTGGTTGCGGAGCTTAAAGGGATAACGGGTTACGTTCGATTGTTCAAAAAGGTTTTTCCAAAACAGGGCGTTACAAAAAAAAATATCGCCAATGCTATCGCCACGTTTGAACGATCAGTGGTTTCCAATAATGCGCCTTATGATAAATATTTCGCGGGCGATAAATCGGCCATGTCCAAATCTGCTCTCAACGGGATGACATTGTATTTTGGAAAAGCCAAGTGCGGCATTTGCCATAACGGACCGGCCTTTACCGACAGCGGATTTCATAACATCGGCGTAAAACAACACGGTCCCTTGAAAAACGATCCCGGTCGGTATGGGATAACCAAAGATCCGTCGGATAAAGGCGCGTTCAAAACTCCGGGCCTGCGCGACGTTTCTTTATCGGCGCCCTACATGCACGATGGAAGCGAGAAAACCTTGAAGGACGTCATACAGTTTTATAATCGCGGCGGCGACGTTGCCGAAAACCGAAGCCCCTTCATTACTCCGTTAGAATTGACCGACAAAGAGGTAGACGATTTGACGGAATTTTTAAAGGCTCTGGATGGAGAACCTCAAACCGTTGCGATTCCCAGATTCCCGTAACGCTAACTTTTAGGAAATAAGATGCGAATTTCAATTTTGGCGTTGTTGATTTTTCTGACGACGGGCGCGGCTCCCGCGACCGCGCAGGCCCAAGCGGACCTTTTGCCCACAGACGACCGCCTGGCAATGCACTTTGGCAAGTCCCACAGCGGAACGCGACACGGTCACCACCACGGTATGGGACGCGGCGGCACGGGGTTTTGTCCGCAAAACCGCACCGTCCCAACCGCTCCGGACGAGTTTCAAAAAATGAAAAACCCGTTAAAGTTCAACGAAGAGAATCTGTTCCAGGGCGAATCCTTTTTTCACGTTCAGGCTCAACCCACTGCTTGTAAAGTCTGTCACGGCGCCAAGGGCAACGGCTTGGGCATGATGGCCCAGAGCAAAAACTCCTCCATGCCCAGGAACTTTACTTGCAACGAAACGATGCTGGAAGTCTCCGATGGACAGATGTTCTGGATCATCAGAAACGGCTCAGGCGGCACCGGTATGCCCGCTTTTAAAAACCTGACCGATAAGGAGATCTGGCAGTTGATCAAATACATCCGGACCTTCGAAAGAAGAAGAAGGTGAATGCGCCCTTTTCTCAAAGCGCCGTTAACTCTACATTTACTTTTTTCCCTGCTGATTACGCTTTGTTATTCATCGTACGCCGCCGCGTCTGGTATTTGCCCGCAAAACAGAACGACTAAAAACGCTCCAAATAAAATTTTAACGGCGTCCAATCCCATCCCCAAAAACGCCGGAAATGTGCAAACGGGAAAACGACTGTTTCAGCAAGACGCCAAACCCACCGCTTGCAGGATGTGCCATGGGATCAAGGGAAACGGCAACGGCAGGCTGGCGATCAACCTCGATCCGCCGCCTCGGAACTTTATCTGCACCGAGACGATGCAGGTAATTTCCGACGGGCAACTGTTCTGGATCATAAAAAATGGCTCGCCTGGAACCAAAATGCCCGCGCATATAGAGACCCTGACCGACCGCGAAATCTGGCAATTGATTTTGTATATCAGAAATTTTTAAAATCAAGAAAACCGTAGCAACAGAAAGAAACCTGATCCTCATGCCATGCGCCCTGAGAAGTCTTTCAAGATGTTGATCCGCTCCTGAGCAAACATGGCGATGGCGCCGCTTTTTAACCTATGTTTTCGAGGTAACCAAGCTTAAGCTTGTACGCTGGATAAAAGAAAATATATATTTGCCGGCCATCATGGAGAATTTTGATTCTTTTCCAACACAATTAATTTCAATCCCAAATTCCGAGGGTATCCTTATGAATCCGTCCATAATAAGTTTTTTCACCAGATTATTTGTTCTATTCGCTTTGCTTTTTATAATGGGGGCGCCGGCTCAGGCGGGGGACAGTCCCATGAGAGAGGGAAAAATAAAAGTCCTCTACCATATCGATACTTCGGACGTTAAATTGGCGCGCTATGCCATGGCGTTGATCAATAAGCACATCGAAGCCGAGGGCGGCGCCGATAAGATCGATCTTAAAGTGGTCATACACGGTCCGGCCCTCAAATTGTTTGAAAAGGAAACGATGGACTCTAAATTAAAAGCCAAATTTGATAAAGTCGTTGGCTTGGGCGTGCAACCAGAAATGTGCCAGGTATCCATGAAGATTTTTGACCGCCCTTTGGATACTTTGGCAAGCGGACTTGTTCCGACGAAACATCCTGTAGCGGTCAAACGCATCGCGGATTTACAGGCGGAGGGGTATCTTTACATCAAACCCTGAAGCCGGCGTTGGGCGCTGAGGGATAGAGGCAAACATGACCGACGACGAGGTATTTGATAATTACGGCGACGAGCCGCTCATTTTCTCGCATTACTACAATTTTGTTTTCGTTTTCAAGAGCGCGCCGCTGGAAAACGGCGGGCGGCTGTACTTAAAACTGGGCGGGAATATGGAGAAGGTCTCGGCAATGGCGGTGGACACCGAGGAGCCGCCGACGCTTAACGAAATCGGCGACAACGATTACGCATATATGAAGGACGCGGAAAACAAACTGGCCTGGGAACACGGAGAACCGATCTAATAAGTTTTTTGGTTCACGAAAAGCTCTTGATCGGATAGTCGCGCTTCTTCGCGTGATTGAGGTTGTTGCGCGTCACCGCCTGGTCGAAACCCTTCGCTGAAAAATCGTCGACAAACGCCTGAGCGCCAGCGCTCTCAAATTTTCCCGTCCGGTGATACGACGCCATCTCCTCCAGCGAAAATGGAAACGGTTTTTGCGCCATGAAATCTTTTGCCGCGCCTCGCAACTTCTCGGGAGACCAGCGGGTTTTCTGGTCCACTGCGACCAGGGTGGTGGCAACTTCACCCGGATCTTCAAAAAAATAAACCTCCCCGAAGACCTCGGAAAACGTGCGCCAGTCGCGCGGTTTCAGTTTGTTGCTTTTGCCGTACAGGTTGGAGGCCAGCACGGCGCCGGGCGCCATGAGTCGGTGGATTTCCTCGTAATATTCCCGCGTCTTCAAATGGTAGGGGATGGACCCGCTTTTAAACGCGTCGAGAATCACCAGGTCGTATTTTTTCTCGGCGTCCGCGTTCTTCAAAAAAACCCGGCCGTCTTCCACGTGGACCCAATAGTTTTCCTTCTCCTCCAAGAAGAAATATTTTTTGGCAATGTTAACGACCTCTCGGTCGATCTCCACCACATCGATGTGCGCGTCGGGATACCATTCGTGAATGAAATTCGTCAACGCCGCGCCGCCCAGGCCGATCGTCAAAACTCTTTTCGG
The DNA here is from genome assembly GCA_029261555.1 of Nitrospinaceae bacterium. Taxonomy (GTDB): domain Bacteria; phylum Nitrospinota; class Nitrospinia; order Nitrospinales; family JACRGP01; genus JAJDBB01. The sequence continues at coordinate 20,819 of JAJDBB010000010.1, forward strand.
CTCTGGTTGGAACAGCAAGCTCGCCAGTATCATTTTGGAATAAATCAACACCGGTGAGTTGGGCGCGTCCAGGTCGATCCTGCTTTGCAGGAAAAAATCGTTTTCGTTGCGCACAAACCAGATTTCCCGCGTCCGGTCGTTCTGCAAAACGATGATATCGTTATAGGCGGTCGCCACCCGGGTCAAAACTTTGACCTTTGGAGGAAGTTTTTTCGGATTTAGCAAGCTTGAGAGCCTGGAACCAGCTGAAAATAAAGACATAAAAATTCAATTGCGGATTTTGATAATTATCGCCCAATTGCGCCCAAGTTTCTCACAAAAGGCATTGATATCAATATTTTATGTGTTAAACTGGAAGAAATCTACTAATTTCATCGAATTTTCGAGTTAATTTTAAATATACGGCAGGTTTTCCCCCATTTTTTCATTAATTTAGGGTACCGCGCCGGCAATAAGGAGATAGCGACATGGCCCTGAAAGGCTTGAAACACAAAGTCGGGTTGGACCACCACGGGATCAAAAATGTAAACCAGGTATATTGGAACCTCTCCACCCCTGAGTTGTACGAACGGATCATTAAGAACAACGAGGGAACCCTTTCCCATCTCGGTCCAATTTGCGTCACCACCGGCGAGCATACGGGGCGCGCCCCAAACGACAAATTCATCGTGAAGGAACCCTCCAGTGAGGAAAATATCTGGTGGGGAAATAACAAACCTTTTACGATGGAAAAATTCGACGCCTTGTACGCCCGCATGCTGGCTTACGTTCAAAACAAAGACCTGTACATCCAGGATTGTTGCGCCGGCGCAGATCCCAAGAACGAATTGCACATTCGCGTCATCACCGAATACGCCTGGCACAGCCTGTTCGCGCGCAACCTGTTCATCCAGATCAACGACGAGCCGAACCTGGAAACGCACGAACCCGCGTTCACCATCATCGACATGCCGGGTTTCAAAGCCGTGCCTTCCATCGACGGGACCAATTCCGAAGTGTTCGTCATCGTCGATTTCGGCAAACAAATGGTTTTGATCGGCGGCACCAGCTACGCGGGAGAAATTAAAAAATCCGTTTTCTCTATTCTGAATTATCTCCTCCCGTACAAGAACAAGGTCATGTCCATGCACTGCTCCGCCAACATCGGACCCGAGAACGATTCCGCCATTTTCTTCGGCCTGTCGGGCACCGGGAAGACGACGCTTTCAGCGGACCCGGAACGCAAATTGATCGGCGACGACGAACATGGCTGGAGCGAGGACGGCGTGTTCAATTTCGAGGGCGGCTGTTACGCCAAAGTGATCCGCCTTTCCGAGCAAGCCGAGCCGGAAATTTTTAATTGTACCCGGCTCTTCGGCACCATTCTGGAAAATGTAGTGATCGGCGAAGACCGCAGGCTGGACCTGGACAATCCCAGCCTCACAGAAAACACCCGTGCGGCCTACCCCATCAAACACATCGCTAACGCAGACCTTTCCGGAATGGGGGACCATCCCAAAAACGTGATCATGCTCACCTGCGACGCCTTCGGAATTCTGCCTCCGGTTTCCAAGCTCACTCCGGAGCAGGCCATGTATCATTTTATTTCCGGATACACCGCAAAAGTCGCCGGCACCGAAAAAGGCCTCAGCCGCGAACCCACTGCCACGTTCAGCACCTGTTTCGGCGCGCCGTTTATGGTTCTGCATCCTTCGGTGTACGCCAACCTTCTGCGCGAAAAAATTTCAAAATCCGAAGCCCAGTGCTGGCTCGTCAATACCGGATGGACCGGCGGACCTTACGGGGTCGGCAAGCGCATCGACATCCCCTACACCCGCGCCATGATTCACGGCATCTTGAACGGAGAACTGGAAAACGTTTCCACGACTGTAGATTCCATATTCGGCATCGAGGTCCCAGATAAAGTGGAAGGCGTTCCGGACGAGTTTCTCAATCCAAGAAGCACCTGGAAGAACGGCGAGGCTTACGACAAGAAAGCGCGCGAGCTTGCCGGGTTGTTTATCGAAAATTTCAAAAATTTCGACGCCAACGTCGACGCGGAAATTAAAGCCGCGGGTCCCAAACTACCGCTGGCCAGCGTCTCCGAATTGAAGCGTTAATAAACCTGCCGTCTATTAAGCAAACCATTTTGCCCGGGTCGGTCGGCCCGGGCGTTTTTTTTCAAAGGAACCATATCGTGGAAAACCTTCCCATCGTCGGGGTCACAATGGGAGACCCCGCAGGCGTCGGACCCGAAGTCGTCGTTAAAGCCTTTCAGGATGGCGCCCTTACGCAATTTTGCAAGCCGTTCGTCGTCGGCGACGCAGGAGTCTTGCAAAAAAATGCGGCCTTGCTTGGAGTCGACGTCTCAATCCATGCTATCCGCCAGGTGACGGACGCCAGGTTCCAACCGGGACAAATCGACGTTCTGGATTTGGCCAACGTCCCGCCAAACCTTCCCTCGGGCAAAGCCACTGTAGAGGGAGGGCGGGCTTGCGCCGAATACATTCAACGCGCCGTTGAGCTGGCGCGGAACCGGGAAATCGACGCCATCGCCACCGCGCCGATCAACAAGGAGGCCATGCATCTGGGCGGTTTCCCCTTCCCCGGTCACACGGAATTTTTGGCCCATTTGACCGATACGCCAGATTCGGTCCTTCTGATGGTCGGCAAAAAACTTAGAGTGGTTTTAGCCACCACACATCTGTCTTTAAAGGACGTCCCTGGAAAGCTCACTACCGAGGGACTCGAAAAAACCCTGCGCATTGTTCACGATTGGCTGGAACGCTACGTTTCGGAAAATCCTAAAATCGCCGTTTGCGGGCTCAACCCGCACTGCGGCGACGGCGGAATTTTCGGCGACGAGGAAACGAAAATCATCCTCCCCGCCGTCGAGTCCATGAAGCGCCAGGGCGTCGATATCAGCGGACCGTTTTCAGCCGACGCCTTGTTTCCACGCGCCCGCTCAGGAGAATACGACGTCGTCGTCGCCATGTACCACGACCAGGGAATGATCCCCGTAAAAATGGAATCCATGGGCCACGCCGTCAACGTCACGCTCGGCCTTCCCATTATCCGGACCTCTCCCGACCACGGCACAGCCTACGATATTGCGGGCAAGGGCCTGGCCTCCGCCTATAGCCTGGCGCACGCCGTCGAAGTCGCCGCCGGACTTTGCAAAACCGCCGTCAAAACTCAATGAAAAAACGTCGCCCTCTGGGGCAAAATTTTTTGTCCGACCCGCAGGTCGCGGAACGGATTCTCGACGAGGCCAATCTGGATTCCGCCGGGCGCGTCCTGGAAATCGGACCGGGAGAAGGTCAATTGACCGCAGGCTTGCTGGACCGCGCCGATTCAGTCGTCGCCATCGAACTGGACCCAAAGCTCTGCGCCGTGATGCAAAAAAAATTCGGCAACAACCCAAGGTTCACGCTCATCCAGGCCGACGCGCTGAAATACGACTACAGCGCTTTGGGTTCCGAAATGCAGGTAGTTTCAAATCTGCCATATTACGTTGCCACGCCCATCCTGAAACGCCTGACGAGTTTTCGCTCCCGGTTTCGGAACATGACCTTGATGCTGCAAAAAGAAGTCGCCGAGCGCGTCGCCGCCTCGCCGGACAGCAAGAGTTACGGTTCTCTTTCGGTTTTTCTCCAACTCCATTGCGATTTAGAAAAATTGTTCGACGTGGGCAAGGCCAGTTTTTCCCCGCCGCCAAAAGTGGATTCCACCATCATCCGAGTCGTTCCCCTGCCAGCGCCGCGAGTAGAAATCACGGACGAAAAATTATTTTTCCGGCTGGTCCATGCCGCTTTTTTTCACAAACGCAAAATGCTCAAAAACAATTTGAGCATGTGGAAAAATCTTTTTCAAATTGAACATGATAAAATGAATATTGCCGGGATCGACTTGTCCCGACGCGGCGAATCCCTGAGCCTCCAGGAATTCGCGGTCATTGCCAACCACATCCAAGCCGGCCATGGCTCCTCCTGAAACAGGCAAAGTTGTTCTTGTCGGCGCCGGCCCCGGCGACGAAGGCTTAATCACCGTCCTCGGCAAAACCTGGCTACAACGCGCCGACGTGGTGGTTTACGATCACCTGGTCAACGCCGCGCTCAACCGCTTCGCTAAGCCCGACGCGGAAATAATATATGCGGGGAAAAAGGCGGGACACTCCACCCTCTCGCAGGAGGAAATCAACTCCCTCATCATAGACAAAGCGCGCGCAGGCAAAACCGTAGTGCGCCTGAAAGGGGGCGATCCTTTTATCTTTGGACGCGGAGGGGAAGAGGCCGAAGCATTGAAGCAGGCCGGTATCCCTTTTGCCGTGGTTCCCGGCGTGACCTCCCCCGTCGGCGTTTCCGCTTACGCGGGCGTCCCTCTCACCCATCGGGGTTTGGCTACAAACGTTTCCATAATTACGGGAAGTTCCGAAAAGGGCGACGACCTTCCCATTGAGTGGGAGAAAATCGCAACGCGCTCCGGCACGTTGGTGTTCCTAATGGGCGCCCGTAAACTGCCGCGCATCGTCGAAAATCTGGTCCGCCACGGCAAACCCGCTTCCACGCCCATCGCCGTGGTGCAATGGGGCGCCACGCCCCGGCAAAAAACCTGGACCGGAACGTTGGAAACGATTCTCGACTCGGCGCAGGAAATCCAGCCGCCCGCGCTGACGATCATCGGCGAGGTGGTGAACCTCAAACAAACGGTCGACTGGTACGAAACCCAACCGCTCTTCGGCAAAACCGTCGCCGTCACCCGCGCCGGCGAACAATCCGAAAGCTTTATGGAGATGTTGCGCGAACGCGGCGCGGAACCTTTGTCCGCTCCAGTCATCGAAACGCACCCGCCCAAAGACTACGGCCCGTTGGACACCGCCATCGCAAAACTAGAAAGTTACGAAGGAATCATTTTCACCAGCGTGAATGGAGTTCGCTGGTTCATGCGCAGGTTGCATGAAAAAGAATTGGACGTGCGGGAATTGAAAGGACTCCAGATAAGCGCCATCGGACCCAAAACCGAACGCGCCGTGCGCGACCTTGGCGTGCGTGTCGATCTGGTTCCGGAAAAGTTTGTCGCCGAGTCCTTGCTGGAAAGCCTGGGAAAGGAATCGGTGAAAGGCAAACGTTACCTATTGCCGCGCGCGGCCGTCGCCAGGGAACTTTTACCCGAAGAAATGCGCCAGCTGGGGGCCGAGGTCGACGTCGCTCCCGCCTATCAAACCCTGGCTCCGGACGAATTTAATCCCGACGCGCTCGACCGCCTCGAACAAGGCGCCCTCGACGTTGTCACGTTCACCTCTTCCTCGACGGTGATAAATTTTGTCGACCTGATCGGCGCCGACAGGAAGGCTCTATTGGAAAAAACCGTCGTGGCCTGTATCGGACCCGTCACCGCGCAAACCGCCCGCGACTTGGGACTCAACGTCGCGGTCGTGGCCGAGGTATACACGGTCGACGGCCTGACCGCCGCGTTGGAAGATTATTTCCGCTGAAAACAACCTAAATAGAAATTTAGTAATTGAGAAGTTCTTCTCCGGCGGGAGAGGAATGAGGTAAGGGAGGAGATTCCAGAAACCGGCCGCAGTCCATGAACACAATCTCGTCGCAAACCCGCCGAGCCTGCTCCAGATTGTGCGTGACCAGTAGGATGGCCCGCAATTTGGAATGTCTTTCGATCAAGGCCTCAATGGCCTCCACAGAGCGTGGATCCAGGGAAGAAGTCGGTTCGTCCATCAACAAAATTTTCGGCTCCAGAATCAGCAGACGCGCTAGCGCGAGCCGTTGTTGCTGGCCCTGGGACAAAGTCGGCGCCCATTCGTTCAAACGGTCCTTCACTTCGTCCCACAGCCTAACCTCCCGCAAGACGCTCTCCGCCATTTCTGGAAGGGCCTTGCGGTCGATTCCGTCTCGATGCCTCAGCCCAAAGACGACGTTCTGGTAAATAGACTTGGGGAAAACACAGGGTTTTTGAAAAAGCATTCCCACCTTTCGGCGCAGACGGCTGGCGTCGACTTCTTTGGAATAAATATTTTCTCCCTCGATCAACACCCTGCCTTCCACCCGGAAACCTTCGACGTCGTCGTTCATCCGGCTCAGCGTGCGCAACAGAGTGGTTTTTCCGCTTCCCGACGGACCGTATATCGCAGTTGCCGAGCGGGAAGGAAACCGGCGATTCAGGTCCTCCAGAACGCGGCGGTTTTTGAAAAAAACGTGCGCGATGCGCAGTTCAACAGCCGGGGTTTGATCACTCATACGGCGGACTCCCAATGCAGACGAGAACGGACCCATATAGCGGCGGACAACAGGGCGAAGACGAGCGTCAGCAAAACCAGCGCGGCTCCCCAGGCGTTTTCAACGGCGCGCGGGTCGAGTCCTTCCTGCGCCAGGGTGAAAATATGCGTTTGCAACGTGGTCGCCGGGTCGGAAGCCGACTCTGGAATCGTGACTCCGGAAAAGGTCGTGGCGGTAAACAGGATGGCGGCGGTTTCACCGGCGGCCCGCGCCAGTCCCAAAAACAGACCCGTCGCCGCTCCGTAAAAACATTGCGGCAACAGGATGGAACGGATGATCGCGCCGCGCCCAAGGCCCAAGGACTGGCCCGTCTCGCGGTAGGACTCCGGCAAGGCCTCAAAGGCCTCGACCATGCTGGATTGCATTGTGGGTAAAATCATGACCGCCAAAATAAAAGCTCCCGTCAACCAGGAAACGCCAAACGCGGCGCCGAAAACCAGATACCCCACCAAACCAAAAACAATGGTAGGCGCGGAGTTCAACGCGTCCATTAAAACCCGAAACGATTTTTTGAGACGCGGCGCCCGCCGCAAATATTCGGTCTGAAACAACGCCGACCCCAGGGCGATGGGCAGTCCCACCGCCGCCGCCCCGGAAATTAAAATCAGCGTCCCCAGAGTTTGATAAAATATCCCGCCTTCCAAACCAAAATTTTTCGACTCGGCAGTCAGGAAAACCAAGTCGATAGCCGGAAGGCCGCGAATGATCGCTACGGACAAAACAAAAATCAACAGGCCGCAGGCGATCAGGGTGAACGCCCTCAGCATAACCAAAATTCCTTTTTCCATCAAGTCGCGGTTCACGCGCTTCTCTGCCTCGTCAAAAACCAACGTCCGGCGAGAGACAAGCACAGCGCCAAAACAAACAACACCAGACCCAGCGTCATCAAGGCGTGCCAATGGTAGCCTCCGCCCAAAGCTTCGGCGGCTTCGCGTCCCAGTTTTGAGGGAATGCTTTGGCCCGGTGCGAACAGGTTGAACCAGGGAACGGGGACGCGGTCCAAACCGCCGATAACGAGCATGACGGCTACGGTCTCTCCCAAGGCGCGGCCAACGCCCAGGAACACCGCGCCGCAAATTCCCGGCAGAGCCATGGGCAAGGAAACGCAAAACGCCGTCGCGACCCGGTTCATCCCCAAACTCCACGCGGTTTCCCGATACCGTCTGGGAACGGCGCGCAAGGCGTCCTCCGACAAAGTCGTCACCGTGGGCAAAATCATAATCGCAAGGAGCAGACCCGCCGTAAATATGGAATTACCGTCGATCAAATCAAAAACGTTGCGCACCCATTGCGCCAGCAGGGTCATACCCAGCAAGCCGTAAACGATTCCCGGTACGCCCGCCAGATATTCCATAACTGCCTTGACGGCGAGGCGCGGTTTGGGAGATAAAAATTCCGCGGTGTACACCGCGCTTCCTAACGCAACGGGCAGGGCAAACAGCGAAGCCACAAACGCCGTCGCCAGAGAACCATAGATCATTGGCCATGCGCCAAACTCGTCCGGACCGAACCATTCGGCTCCCGTCAGAAAACTCAGGCCCTGTCGTTGAAAAACAGGAACGCTTTCGGCGATTAGAAAACCCAACAAACCCAGGCCCGCAACCAAAGCGGTCAGGGCGGACGCCGACACGGCCCAGAACATCGGGCTTCTCAGATCCTCGGAATTTAGAGCGGCTGTTTTCATTTTTTCTGGAGCGCCAGGCAAACGCCTGGGGGCAGTAGGCGTAACTTACGCGACAAGCTACATTGAATTTTAAAATCCAACATAATTATTTTTTAGAGGCGCCATTTAAAATTTACCGGTGGGTTTCCGTCATAGAAATGTATCCGCTCTCTTCCACGATCTTTTGACCCTCGGGTCCCAACAAAAACTCGATGAAACCCTTCACCTCTCCGTTGGGCGGACCGGCGGTCACGAGATTTAAATTGCGCGCGATGGGAAACGTACCGTCGCGAACGGATCCCAGATTTGGCTCGATCACCCGGTCGCCGTCGCGCAGGGCCAGCCCGCGCACTTCGTGATTGAGCCAAGCGAAGGACAGCATGCCGATAGCGGAATCGCTCTGCGCAATTTTGGTTTGCTCTTCGTTATTCGAACCGGTCACCAGACGGGCGCCCGGAGCGCGGGCCTCGGCGTTTCCCAAAATGTATTCCATGAAAACGTGGCGCGTGCCGCGATGGCGTTCCTTGTCTATCACGACGATGGGGCGGTCCGGGCCGCCCACCTCTTTCCAGTTAATGATTTTTCCCAGATAAATGTCGCCGATTTGCTTTTTGCTCAGGGAGCGAACGCCGGCTCGATATATTTCGGAAGAGACCACGGGTGCGACGGCGTCTTTGCCAAGAACGTGCGTCCGTAATTTAGCGGATTTGTAGCGGTCGAGTTCATGAGGCGTGAGTTGCCGGGACGTCATTCCAATATCCGCGCGTTTTGTTCCCGCAGCGTGGGCGCCCACGCCGGAACCGCCGGCCTTGGTCAAGATGCGAACTTTGGGATGGAGGGCGCGGTAGCGTTCCGCCGCGCGGGAAACGATAGGAATGACGGTGGTGGAACCTTCCACCAAGATTTTTTTATTCGCCGCTAGCGCTAATTGCGGAGCCAGAGAAAAAACAAAGGCCGATAAAACGACGCCCAAAATCCCGGTAGATTTTAACAATGGAGGCTCCCTTTGAAAAATTCCAATTGACTGAGGTCAATAGTAACACCCGCCGCCGAC
>JAJDBB010000011.1 GCA_029261555.1 Nitrospinaceae bacterium
TGATGATCCCGTCCGTAGCGCCCGCAGTATTGATTTATGCCGCTGTCGCCAAAAAATCGGCCGCCCAGGGAATCCCTGCGGCTCCCACTGGCGCGTTCGTCGGCGGGTACCTCGTCATGTGGTTTATCTTCTGCCTTTTTGCCACCGCCGCTCAATGGGGTTTGGACCATGCCGCCCTTTTATCCCCCATGATGGTCTCCAAAAGCGTTGCGCTGGGAGCGGGCCTGTTGATTTCGGCCGGGATATACCAATTCCTGCCTGTCAAAGACAGATGCCTGAGCCATTGCCGTTCCCCGGTTGAATTCATTTCCGCCTATTGGCGTCCGGGCGTTATGGGCGCTTTCAAAATGGGGGCACATCACGGGGCCTATTGCCTCGGTTGTTGTTGGGTATTGATGGGCCTGTTATTTGTCGGCGGCGTGATGAATCTATTATGGATTGCAGCGATTACAATATTCGTTCTGCTGGAAAAGGTTTTGCCGCTTGGCCCTTCAGGAAGCCGCTTGACGGGTCTGGCGATGATAGCGTCGGGCGGAATATTTTCCTGGCTTGGAGCGTAAGGGGAAAAGCCCCCTATGAACGTCGATAGATTGCCTCATGAATGAAATTGAACAACATTTCACCTGTCCCTGTTGCGGGGAAACCATTTCGATCTTGCTCGATCCCTCCGCCGGCGGCCAACAATATATTGAGGACTGCGAGGTATGCTGTCGTCCCATTGAAATTCGATTCGCCATCGAAGGGGACCACGTCGAATCGTTTAGCGCTTCCAGCGCGGACGATTGATCTCCATTTTGCAAAAATGAAATCAAAAATCATCGCATTCCATCAGGACGAAGAGTCCTATTGGGTGGCGGATCTGGCATGCGGCCATTCCCGTCACTTCCGCCACCAGCCGCCCTGGCAGGTTCGTGAATGGACGACCACCCATGAAAGGCGGGAAGAATATATTGGTTCTGAATGGGATTGCAAAAAGTGCAACGAAGGGAAAATTGCAAACGAATAACTTAATCTTTTACATTATTAAATTTTGAATAACTTCAATCAATCAAAAAGAAATTTTTTAATTACTTCTTTAGCGTTTGGAGGGGCTCTCGTCCTCGAAACGCTAAAACCCGCCTGGGCTTTTCCGGCCTGCGCGCCCAGTCCTCCTGAAACCGAAGGGCCGTTTTACCCCGTCGCATTCCCTCTGGATAAAAACAACGACCTCACCTTTCTGGAGGGAAAATCCAGGAGAGCCGAAGGCGATATCGTTTACGTAACCGGGCGAGTTCAGGACGAAGCCTGTCGGCCCGTCCCCGGCGCGATGATCGAAATCTGGCAAGCCTGCTCAACCGGGAAATACAATCATCCGGGCGACAAAAACCCAGCCAGACTGGATCCAAACTTTCAATATTGGGGGAAAACCCTGAGCGACGAAAAAGGAGAGTATGGATTCAAAACGGTAAAGCCGGGTTCCTATCCGGTCGACTGGCTATGGACTCGCCCGCCTCACATTCATTTCAACGTCCGTTCCAAAAACCACAGCGAGCTCACCACCCAGATGTATTTTTCCGGGGAAGCGCTGAACAACAAGGACCGCCTGCTTGGCGAACATCCCGAGGGTGAACAGGAGAAATTCATCGTAGATTTTCATCGGGTGGGAGGAAAAGACGTCGGCCTGTTCAATCTGACCTTAAAACAAACCTAGCGGAACCCCGCTAACTAACTAACGAAAGGGTTCCGCCAGGCGGTTTCTTTACGATTTTTTCAATAGAGAAGCGTATTCGCCGTAACCCTGCGCTTCGAGTTCTTCTTCCGGAATGAATCGTAACGACGCTGAGTTGATGCAAAACCTCAGCCCCGTCGGCTTAGGCCCGTCGTCAAACACATGGCCCAAATGCGAGTCGGCCTTTTTGGACCGGACCTCGGTGCGTGTCATGAATAAACCGCTGTCGGTTTTGGCCGTTAAATGACTCTTGTCAATGGGCCGGGTGAAGGAAGGCCATCCCGTACCGGATTCAAACTTATCGACGGAACTGAACAACGGCTCGCCCGAGACGACGTCCACATAAATCCCCGGCTTTTTATTGTCCCAGTAGGCGTTTTTGAACGGCGGTTCGGTGCCGTCTTCCTGGGTGACGCTGTATTGAATGTCGGTCAATTTTTTCTTCAACTCGTCTTTACTGGGAATCGCGGCGGACGGGCCGGGCATTGACCCTTGAGCGGGCTTGTAACTGCTATCCTCGCCCCAGGCCTTGTCAATAAACTGGTCGCGCCCGGAATGAGAACGATAGCTTTTGTACCGGAGGGGATCCTTCTTATAATAATCCTGATGATAATCCTCGGCGGGGTAAAACTCCGTCGCCTGGATGATAGGGGTGACAATCGTCTCTTTAAACCGACCGCTTTTAACCAGCGCGTCCTTGGATTTCTGCGCCAGTTTTTTTTGTTCCTCGTTATGATAAAAAACAGCGGTGCGATAATGTTTTCCCCGATCGACGAATTGCCCGCCGCCGTCCGTGGGATCAACGTTTCGCCAAAAAACTTCCATCAGATCATTATAGGAAACCTGATCCGGGTCGTAATGCACCTGAATCGATTCAAGATGACTCGTCAAGCCGTGGGCGACCTCCTCGTAGGAGGGATCATTCTCGCGCCCGCCGGTGTAACCGGAAAGGACTTCCGAAACGCCCGCTAATTTTTCAAAAGGCGGCTCCATACACCAAAAACATCCGCCCGCAAAGGTGGCAATTTCATTCTTAGTCGACATGTTTTTTATCTCCTTCGTAACCAGCCCGTCCTTCTGGCCGGATGAGCTAAAACCCGTTAACGCAAAACCCATAATTGATACGACAAGTCCCAAGGATATAAAATATGGCAGATAAGGTCTATGCATTATCCATTCTCCATAGTAAAAATTTTCAGATGAACCGCGATCAAAGTTACCGGTTAGTCACCGGGAGAATAAAATACTTACATTAAAATTGATTAACCTATTCTTTAAAATCCCCTCACATTGAATTTTCTTCAAGGATATAGTTAAAATGGGAATCACGCTATTTTAGGAAAATTACTTTCATGAACCTATACGCTGGAATCATCCTCGCCGCCTTGTTTCTCGATTTTGCGCTCAACGCGGTCGCGGACCACCTCAACCTCAAGGCTCTTCAAAAAGACCTGCCCGCCGAGGCGGAGGGTTTTTACGATCCAGAAAAGTACCGCAAGTCCCAGGACTACCTGGAAACCAACACCCGTTTCGATTTCATCGTCTCGACCTTTGAACTCGCCGTCGTCCTCGTCTTCTGGTTCGCGGGCGGATTCAACTGGCTGGACCTCGTCGTTCGCGGCTGGAGATTCGACCCTGTCTTCACCGGCGTACTGTACGTCGGCGTACTCATGTTCTCCCTGCGCTTCCTCATGTTGCCCTTCAGCCTCTATTCCACTTTCGCCATCGAGGAGCGGTTCGGATTCAACAAAACCACGCCAAAAACTTTCGCGGTAGACCTGTTGAAAGGCGCCGCCTTGTCCATCGTTCTAGGCGTACCGCTGTTGGCGGGAGTGTTCGCATTTTTTGAATCCGCAGGAGACCTGGCCTGGCTTTATTGCTGGGGAGCGGTCGTCGCTTTTACGCTGATCCTGCAATTTATCGCGCCGACCTGGATCATGCCGCTGTTCAACAAGTTCACTCCTCTGGAGGAGGGAGAACTGCGCCGGCGGATTTTCGATTACTCGGCGCGTGTGGGCTTCCCCCTGACCAACGTTTTCGTGATCGACGGATCGCGCCGCTCCAACAAGTCCAACGCCTTCTTTACCGGATTCGGCAAAAACAAACGCATCGCTCTGTTCGATACCCTGGTGGCCCAACATAGCGCCCCGGAGCTGGAGGCGGTGATGGCGCACGAGATCGGTCATTACAAGAAAAAGCACATCCCCCGGCAGATGGCCGCAAGCGTCCTGCACATGGGATTGATCTTTTATCTGCTGTCCATTTTTCTGACTCACCCGGGCCTTTTCGAAGCTTTTTATATGGAAAACCATTCGGTCCACGCTGGAATGATTTTCTTCATTATGCTATTCTCCCCCTTAGAACTCGTATTATCGATCATCCTGCAAGGTTATTCGCGGCGTTACGAATTTGAAGCCGACCGCTTCGCCGCCGAAACGATTGCCGATCCGGAAAACATGGCGACCGCCTTGAAGAAACTCTCGGTCAACAATTTGTCGAACCTGACCCCGCACCCGTTTTACGTTTTCCTGAAATATTCGCATCCGCCCGTTTTGCAACGGATTGACGCCATTCGCCGATTAAAAAAAATCGAAAGAGGATTGCCGGAAGGCTCCACCGCTGGAGTTTGAACCCGTCGGTCCATTGGATATCAGTCATAACTTTTTAGGAGAGACGCAGGCCCATGAACAAGAATGAATTGGCTTCCATCGCACAATCTATAATGCAACAAGGGAAAGGTATTCTGGCGGCGGACGAAAGTTTTCCCTCCATCGAAAAACGTTTCAAGTCTATCGGAATCGAATCCACCGAGGAAAACCGGCGGGCCTACCGCGACTTGCTCCTCACGGCGGAAGGGTCGGAAGAATTTATTAGCGGCGTTATTTTGTTCGACGAGACAATCCGGCAAAAGGCCGGGGACGGAACGCCTTTTCCCCAGGCGCTGTCTAAAAGAGGAATCATTCCAGGAATCAAGGTGGACAAGGGCGCAAAAGACATGCCCGGGTTTCCCGGCGAGAAAATCACGGAAGGGCTTGACGGCCTGCGCGATCGATTGAAGGAATACCACGATCTGGGCGCCCGATTCGCCAAGTGGCGCGGGGTGATCGATATCGCCGACGGTATCCCTACGACCGGTTCCATCGAGGCAAACGCCGAGGCCTTGGCGCGCTACGCCGCCTTGTGCCAGGAGGCGGGTATCGTCCCCATCGTAGAGCCGGAAGTTTTGATGGACGGCGGACACGATCTTGCGCGTTGCGACGAAGTAACGACGGCAACTCTGCAAGCGGTTTTCGCGCGGCTTGCAGCGCACCGGGTTTTCCTGGGAGGCATGTTGCTCAAACCCAATATGATCATATCTGGCGCGAAATGCTCCACGCAAGCGAGCGTTCAGGAAGTGGCCGAGGCCACGGTATGTTGCTTTAAGCGTACCGTTCCGGCGGCTGTTCCCGGTATCGTGTTTCTATCCGGGGGCCAAAGCTCGGAGAGGGCCACGGAGCATTTGGACGCGATCAACAGGATGGCAAACCTGCCCTGGGAAATCAGTTTTTCTTATGGAAGGGCGTTGCAGGCGGCGCCGCTGGACGTCTGGAAGGGATTGCCGGAAAACGTTCCCGCCGCTCAAAAAGCTTACTGCCATCGGGCGAAACTCAACTCCGCCGCGCGGAAGGGACAGTACGAATCCAAAATGGAGAGTATGGCCGCCTGAAACGGCTACGGTTGGAGCGGGGTTTCCCCGCTCCCGTTTCGAGGACCAAGAGTCAAAAACGGGATCACATTTTAATAAACATCAACAGTATCGCCAGAAACAGTGAAATTCCCAGCATCCATGACATTGCTTTTAACACTTCCCTAACGCCTCTTCAAAAACCTCTGAAACTCAAAATCCCGCTCCAGTTATAGCGACCCACCAATGCGAACGCCAAATTGCTCCACTACGCGTTCTTTGGGTTTCTGAATGGATTCCAACTCCAGATGCTCTCCAAAGTTTTCTCTAAGTTTCTCCAGGACTTCTTTGTAGTTATCCGAACCGGAGTTTTCTTCGGTCGCTATTTTCAGTTCGGGATAACTGCTCAAAATATATTCCCGGCAACGGGAACGCGCCGAGGGCAGTTGGTTGGCCGGCAGATCATTCTCAGTAACAAAATTCAATAAATCCCACATGCCGTGGTAATGAGAAGCCGAAACCGGCTTGTCCATCACGACGCTCAAGACGTCCGTCAATAAAAATTTTCTTACCATGCTGGTTGATTCCCAATAGGGCAATTAGAATAATGCGGTTGATTCAGGAACGAAGGTTTTTAAAAGAAATAATTCCAGTGGATTTCAAAAAATCCTTGTACTCTCCCGCGTCAAAGAATATGCCTTTGCAGGTCGGACAAGCTTCGTAAGTTATTTCCGGTTGGTCTTCCGGACTCAATTTGCCCAACGGCGTTTTGCAGGTCGGACAATCGATCTTGTCGATTTGGTTAAACCTTTTCCCGACTTTGGAGTCGCCGACGTCGACGAATTCCGGATTGTCCAACAGGGACAATTCGTCACATTCCATATAATCGAACCAAATACCCTTGCAGTTTTGACACCGGTCGATCTCATAACCCCGGATTTTAATCACTTTCATATTCGATTTACATTTGGGACAATTCATTAGGAACTTTTTGACAGAGTTGGTGGATTGGCTTGAGTATTATTAAACCAATCCAAACCAAATTACAACTTGATTTCCCATCCACAGAGTCCCTAATTTCCAAAATGAAAACACTTTTATCGCATATATATTTTAAAGCGCTCGGCGCCTTTCCCTATGAGTTGGAAAAGGCCGTGCATCCCTTCACCCAAGTTCTGGACGTCGGTTGCGGAACGCAATCGCCGTTACATTATTTTTCGGACCGATTGGAGGCGACGGGGGCGGACGGTTACGCCCCGGCTTTGGAGGAAAGCCGCAAGCGGGGGATTCATAAGAACTATCTAAATCTGGACCTTCGTAAGATCGGCGAGAGCGTTCCAAAGAACAGCTACGATTGCGTGGTATGCCTGGACGTGGTTGAACATTTTGAAAAGGAACCCAGCCGGGAATTCATACGAACAATGGAAGGCGTCGCTAAAAAACGGGTGATTCTATTCACCCCCAACGGATTTCTTCCCCAAGGAGCTTTGGGCGGCAACGAATTCCAAGTCCACCGTTGCGGTTGGGAAACTGACGAGTTGCAGGCAATGGGTTATAACGTCGTTGGCATGTACGGGCTTAAAAACCTGCGAGGCGCGGAAGCCAGTTTCAGAATCAAAATTCCGGTACTCGGCAGGTTGATATCGGACTTAACGCAACCCTATGTGCGCAATCGTCCGCAATCGGCCTTCGCCCTCCTGGCCATAAAGAACCTGTGATTGGCAGAAAAATTTTTGAAGCGGTTGCGCTGAAAGTATTTATTCAAAATAAGCGGCGCCTGTATCGTCCGTTTCCTTGATCTCAACACGCTTGACGCGGACAGTTTCGGCGTTGATTTCTTTCGCCAGAGCGTCGAACACCCAGCGAGCGATATTTTCCGCCGACGGGTTTTTTTTATCGAAGGGCGGCACTTCGTTGATGTTCTGGTAATCCAGCTTCGAAAGTATCTCGTTCACTTTGGCGCGGACTTTTACAAAATCCACGCCCACTTCCATGGCGTCCAACTCCCTGGCCTCCACGGTCGTGATCGCCGTCCAGTTGTGGCCATGCAGGTTTTCGTATTTTCCCGCGTAGTCGCGAAGCCGATGCGCCGCGCTGAATTGTGTTTTGACCGTCACTTCATACATTTAAAAACCTTTTTTAGACAGGATTAACGGGATTAATGGGATTCAGTTTTTCCTAAAACCGCGCGGATAGAATCGTAGGCGATCTCAATCATGGAGTCGATCTCTTGTTCGGTTATTACCAGCGGCGGCATAAAATAAATCACGTTTCCCAAAGGCCGCATGAGCGCCCCGCGTTTCAGCGCCTCCTGATATATTTTGTACCCCACCCTTTCGCCAATCGCAAACGGCTCTTTGGTCTCCCGGGATTTAACCAGCTCCAGGGCGCCGATCATTCCCGTTTGGCGGTACTCGCCACACCACTGCAACTCGCTCAGTTTTTTACCACCAGCCCGGAGCGCATTTATTTTGGGTTCCAACGCGCCGGGGAATTCGTACTCCCGCCACAGGGCCAGGGTTTCGTTTGCACAGGCGCAGGCCAGCGGATTGGCAGTGTAGCTGTGGCTGTGAACAAATAATTTGAAGTCTTCGTAATCACCGTAAAAAGCCCGGTAGATTTCCTCCCCGGTCAACGTCGCCGCCAAAGGCAGGTATCCAGACGTGACCCCCTTGGACAGACACAGGAACGTCGGTTTCAGACCCAGGTTTTCGCAGACAAACATTGCGCCGGTCCGGCCAAAGCCCACCGCAACCTCGTCGAATATTGTATGAACCCCCAGCCGGTCGCAAGCCGCGGTCAGCTTGTTCAAATAAACCGGGGGGTACATCTTCATCCCCGCCGCTCCTTGTACCAGAGGTTCGACAATCACTCCCGCAAGCGTTTCGTGATTTTCATTCAAGGCGCGGTCCATGTGTTCAAAACATTCGGCGTCGCAAGCCTCCCGCTTCAAACCGTAGGGACAACGGAAGCAGTCCGGTCCTTGAACCTCCAAATTGTCCATGAGGACGTTTTCAAATGGCTTGCGGAATAAATCCATTCCACAGACGGAGAGCGCGCCCAAAGTTTCTCCATGATAGGCCCCCTGCAAATATGCAAACCGTC
The DNA here is from genome assembly GCA_029261555.1 of Nitrospinaceae bacterium. GTDB lineage: Bacteria > Nitrospinota > Nitrospinia > Nitrospinales > JACRGP01 > JAJDBB01. The sequence goes on from JAJDBB010000011.1 coordinate 8,478, forward strand.
TCTTTTCGCCATGGCCCTTTTGCGCCCAGTATTGCAGGCTCAACTTCAAGGCCACTTCCACGGACGTCGAACCGTTGTCCGAGAAAAACACTTTGGTCAAACTGTCGGGAGTCAGGCGAACCAGTGACTCGGCCAGGTCAATCGCGGGTCGATGCGTCGCCCCGGCGAACATTACGTGAGCCAGGCGTTCCATTTGCTTTTGGACGGAGGCGTTCAGGCGCGGGTGATTGTGACCGAAAAGATTGACCCACCAGGACGAAATGACGTCCATGTACTTTCGACCTTCCTGGTCGAAAAGATAAATCCCCTCTCCGCGCTCCATCAAAAGAGGCGGATTGGTTTCGTGGTCTTTCATTTGCGTGCAGGGGTGCCAGACGTATTCAAAATCGCGTTGCAAATCTGGAGAGGTAGACATATTTTTTTGGGATCAGAGGTCGTAGCGTTTAGGATCAAACTCGTCGATCACTTCATCGCCCGTTTCGAGCACAAGACCGGCGACGTAATCCGCTTGATTTGGCGTTTGCAAAATACCGTTGCGGTAGTGCCCCGTGGAGTAAAAAAGGTTTTTATATCGCCCGCTTTTTCCCATTACGGGCATCCGGTCTTGAGCGGCGGGGCGGAGTCCCGTCCAACTCTCGATCAACGGCGCGTCCTTTAAACAGGGCAAAATTTCCGCCGCGCGCTCGATCAATCCGCGGATCACCTCGTCCTCAATCGCGGGATCAAATCCCCGGTCTTCCATGGTGGACCCAACCACAAAACCCTGCCCGCCGCGCCAGGGCGCTATGTAGGTTAAAAGTCCGTGTACCGTATAATCCAAAACGTCGTCCGCCACTTTTAGCCTGCACATTTGACCTTTGACGGGTTTTACGGGGAGGTTGACGTCCAACACCGCCGCCAGTTGAGCGGACCAACTACCCGACGCCAGAATAAACTTCTTCCCTGCAACTTCTCCCGAATCGGTAGTTGCAGAACCGAGGATGGAACCGTCCCTTTGGAACCCCAAAGCGTTACGCGGAACCGTTTCGACGCCCAGCTTCATCGAAGCGGCCTGCAAAGAATCGTGTAACTGGCGATTGTTGACCTGCCCTTCCCCCACCCAAACGACGCGTTTACATTCGGGAGAAAGGTGCGGAACCTTCTCTAGGAGGCGTTGGCCGTCCCAAATTTCATGGGGAACGTCATGCTCCCGAAAAAACTTGAGTCGATCTTCCCACTGCCCTTCAAGGGAGAGGTCGGGCATAATGGAACCCGAGTTGGAAAGAAAAACCGGGACGCCGCTGATCCCGACCAATTCTTCGACAAATTTAGGATATTTTTCCAGCGACTCGCGGCAAAAGCGGAAAAATCGGTTGTCTTCCTCGGATTCGCCAAAGGGGGCCAACATGCCGGCGGCGGCTCGAGAAGCGGTCAGGGAATTTATGGCGTCGCCCAAAACGGCGACGGACAATTCGGGTCGACTGCGTTTCAAACGAAATGCGATGCTGTGACCGATGACTCCGGAGCCTATGACGACAACATCGAATATCTTTTCCGCCATTGCCAATATCCCAATCCAGGAGATGATTTTAGAGGACGTTTATTGTATACGACTTTACAAATCCTAACCAGCCAAGGCGCCTCCCACGACGCCCACGCTTGATCTTGCGGTTCATAATATGATAGCTTTAGCTGAAGTTGTTCATCCAAAATACTTTTTATAACCTTAATTGAATAGGCATTCGCGAAGTGGAAAATGACGCTGAAACCGCAAGTACCGACGCCGAGTCGGAAATCGCAAAAAAAGCCGCCGAGAGAATCGATCCTCTATTGAACCTGCTAAACGTCCCAAACATCGAGATCAATAAGGATGAAATCCGGAAATATTTTATTCTGATGTGGGAAAGTGAAAAAGGAGAGGATCTTGACCCGGACGAGCAGATATTAAACACTGTTGGCCTGTTCATTTATTACAGTCACAATATCCTTTCCGACCAGAATATCAAACCCGATAAGGGAAGGGAATATATCCTTGAAGCTCTGACAAAATGGATGGAGCCTGAAACCGAAAAGTATGTTCAAGAGGAAAAGGCGACGGACGATCCCTTCAAGGCCTTTGTGGAAAATAATATTCCGAGGGTGGACGAGCGATACTCCTGGAGAAATTTCCTTTTAGACCACAAAAAATCTGATGAAAAAGAGTGGACCTATAAAATGAAGAAGTGCTGGTTTTACGATTTCTTCATTCGGTTCGGGCGCCCGGATTACATTAAAACCGCCTGTGCCTTCGACCAAATCCCAGCGGAAGCGCGCAAGGATTATGTAGATTTAAAATTGCAAAACCTGTTTGCTAAACTTGGTTCAACTTGTCAGTTCGCATATAAACCCGCAAAAAAATAAACGGGATCCTTTTCCATTGATATCGGCGCGCCCGCGTCGATTGACGGTTGGCCTGTTTTACCCGGTGGCTTATTAAACAAATCGCCTATTACATCAGTTCGCACGGATACGGCCACGCCGCCCGCTCCATTCCCGTACTACGTCTATTGGGAGAGGATTATAAAATCCATCTCAAAACCGAAGTCCCCCGCGAGTTTTTCCAAAGTTATCTTTCCGCTCCTTTCGATTATCATCGCCAACCGGTTGATCCCGGTTGCGCGCAAAAAGATTTCATTCAAATCGACGCCGAAAAAACCTTAAACAGTTTTCGAGAGTTTTACCGTTCCCAAAAGTCCAGGCTCGCCAAAGAATCCCGCTGGCTTGCGGACCTGAATATCGACCTTGCGGTTTCCGACGTTCCAAGCCTTCCTCTGAAAGCCGCAAAGGACCGGGGGATTCCATCTTTATTGATCGGCAACTTTACCTGGTTCGACATTTACCGGGGGCTGGCCAACGAGCCTTCCTGGAATTCTCTACTGGACGAACTTGCGAAGGAATACGCCTGCGCCACACGCCATCTTCTCTGCCAGTGCCATCTTGAAACTCCTTTGGTCGCCGACCGAAAGGAAATTGGTTTTATCGCCAACCGAGGCGAAAACGTGAGGGACAGGCTCATTAAAGAATTGGGGCTGAAAATCAAGAACAAGGTTATCGTTTTCATTTATTTTGGACAACAGGACGCCTCCAGAATCGATTGGGAGGGGTTGGGCGCGCTTTCCGATTGCGTATTTATCACACGCGACCCGCATCCCTTCCCTCCTTCATGCGATAATTTTTATGTTCTGGACAACAGGTTTCGCTATCCCGACCTGATCGCCAGTTGCGACGCAGTATGCACCAAGGCAGGGTACTCGACTTTGGCGACGGCCTTTGCGCATAATAAGCCTGTCCTGTGTTGCGACCGAGAAGATTTTTGCGAAATCGAGGCCATGAAAAAGTTCATGACTGAAAACGAAGTCGGTTTGACAATCCCATCCGGAGATTTTTATTCGGGAAACTGGGGAGAGTTTATCAAGCAGGCCCTGCAACTAGCCGTTAAAGGGAAAGTAAAGCTGGACGGTGAAATCGAGGTTTTAAATCACATTCAGGAATTAACCGGGGCGCCCTAGTTCAAAGAATGTCTGCCGACGTTACGCTTATCATCACGAATTGGAATGGCCGCGAGTTATTGCGGGAATGCCTGCCTTCGATCCAAAAGGCCGTCGCCTTTGATTCCGCGCGATCATACGAGGTTCTTGTTATCGACGATTGCAGTTCAGACGACAGCCTGGAAATTTTAGAGAAAGAATTTCCCTGGGTACGGCGCGAAAAAACCCCAAAAAACCTCGGCTTCCAGGGGGCCAATAATTACGCCGTCCGTTTGGCCGACTCTCCTCTTGTCATGCCCATAAACAACGACGTGAAACTGGACGAAAAAGCGCTTTACCATTTGGCGCGGCATTTTGATCCGGCGTCCGGCGCCAACTCGCCGACGTTTGCCGCCAGCGGCAAGTTTTATGCGTTCGACGGAACCACGTTCCTTTACGGCAACCGGGGCGGTTATTTCAGAAACGGTCATTTTTCACTTTATGAAAAGGACGCGCAGGATACCAGCCAGACGCTTTTTGCCTGCGGCGGCGCGTTCATGGTCGACCGCAAACGTTACCTGGAACTGGGCGGATTCGACGGCATGTATCATCCTCTATATTACGAAGAGATCGATCTTTCCTACCGCGCCCTCAAACGCGGATGGCCGGTGATTTACGAACCAGAATCCATCGCCTACCACAAGGTCCAACAGACCATTACCCGGCAGGAAAAACGCCGGAGTATCGGATTCATTTCTGCGCGCAATAATTATTTATTCGTGTGGAAAAACATACTTGATCCCGACATGACAATTTCGTTTTTCTTTTTTATTCCTCTTTTTCTTTTGCGCGATATTCTGAAAGGCAAGACCCGCTTCTGGACCGCATTTTTTATGGCTCTGAAAAGATTGCCCACCGCTCTGAAACAGCGCCGGAAGGAAAAAAAATCTGTCCGTTTTACCGACCGGGAAATTCTATCTCGCATCAACGGCGGGGCGTTTGACCGCCCCAAAAGTTAAACGTCAATCATGCAAACAATAGCGGTTTACTGTAAAGCTTCGTTTCAGGAAGGGCTGGGCCATGTCGTCCGGCAAGTGAATCTGGCCAAAGTTTTAATTAAAAAAGGCCGCCAGGTTATTTTTTGTATGGAAGATTACCCTCCGGCGGTCGCGAGGGTAAAAGAAAACGGATTTCCTGTTTTCATTTTGGATTCAGAACGGCCTTTTCCTAACAACGTTCAACCGGCTGACCTGGCGATATTGGACCGGGGCGACAATACTCATAAGGCCATAGAGGTATTGCGTCCCCATGCACGACTAATTGTCGACTTCGACGACCTGGGGCCGGGTAGAAACTCTGTCAATTTGTTGATCGACGCTAATCTAGGTCCAGGAGACAGCAAAAATAGCCCTCCGAATGTAAAAACTCTTTTCGGCTTGTCCCATTCCGTTCTTCACCCGGAATACTCAAAAATCGAAAGGGTCGCCCGTGTCTACACAAAAACTATTCAATCGGTCTTGATTTCAATGGGCGGCACGGACCCAAACAAACTTAGTCTGCTCCTAACTCAAACTATTTTGAAGCTTGCGCCCAAAATTCTTATCACCGTTGTAACAGGTCCCGGATTTGAAGACTTTGATTC
>JAJDBB010000012.1 GCA_029261555.1 Nitrospinaceae bacterium
CCCAAATCGAGATACAGCCAGGCATTGAACAGGACCAACGCGCCGATGAGAAAATAATCGGCGGCTGTGGACCGGGTTTTTATTTCGGGAAAGCTCATGGGCTCATTTTAACACAAGGCTGGAGAAGAATTAGAACACCAAGCCGACACTCTCAGGGGGCCACTCAAACAAGCGCTAATGTGTTCAGGAAATTGCGGAAAATTTTAAAGTCTTTGTTTAAGTCGAAAAGTATCTCATAATTTTTTACTCCCATTGGTTCACTTACAGCTAATAGTGAACAGTTAAGGGCGCGTCTGGCAATGGAATTTATGACTTAAAAACTGGTATAACTTATGCTGGAAGGCCATTCATGAACCAGGAACAAATTGCAGTTTTTTCAATTCTTGCCGGTATTCTTGCTCTATTCGCTTGGGGAAGGATACGTTATGACGTGGTCGCTTTCATGGGGCTCATCCTGACCGTTTTGCTGGGTCTGGTTCCCGCCCAGGACGCCTTTTCCGGTTTTTCCCATCCGGCAACGATCACCGTCGCGGTGGTACTTATCCTTAGCCGAGGCCTTGCGAACTCCGGCGTGGTGGACTTGATCGTGAAATATGTGATGTTCACGGTCAAGCATGTTTCCCTCCACGTGGCCATGCTTTCCGGGATTTCGGCGGTATTATCCACAATGATTAACAACGTGGGAGCTTTGGCCCTGTTGATGCCAGTGGGGATTGAATCTTCTGCCAAAGCCAAGCGATCCCCTGCGATTATTCTGATGCCGATGTCTTTTGCGTCCATGCTGGGCGGTCTTGTGACTCTCATTGGAACCCCGCCTAACATCATCATCGCCAACTTTCGCACGAATGTGATAGGAGAGCCGTTTGCTATGTTCGATTTCTCTCCCGTGGGCGGGGTGGTGGCGGTCGCGGGTGTGGCCTTCATCTCCTTGGGGGGCTGGAGGATGATTCCGAAAAAACGACGGGCACAGGTCGCGGAGGATGAACTGATCGCCATCGATGATTATATTACCGAAATCTGCGTTCCAAAAGATTCGGAATTGATCGGAGTTTCGCTTCGGGAACTCGACCAAAGGGCGGAAAAGCTGGACGTCGAAATCGTGGGGATGATACGGGGTAAACGCCGTATCCTGGCCGCGCTTCGTCATGAAGAAATCAACAGCGGAGATATCCTGATTGTTGAAGCCGGCCCCCAGGAACTGGATAAGTTCGTGACCGATACCAAACTGGAGTTGGTGCCGGGGGTCAAGGAAAAAGCGCCCCTCTTGCGCTCTATAGATACCACGGTAATGGAATTCGTAGTGCAGTCGCGTTCACGAATGGAGGGCCGAACGTTTACCTCGCTTCGACTCAAGATGCGTTACGGCATTCATCTGCTCGCGGTATCCCGTCAGGGGACGCCGATCCGCAAACGTCTTCCCAAAGTGCAGTTTCGCGGCGGCGACATCCTACTACTTCAAGGGGATTCCGAAAGTCTTGCCGAAGTGGTCTCTCCATTGGGCTGTCTCCCGTTGGCAAAACGCAGGCTCAGTTTGGGTGCCGGGAAAAAGGCCGGGCTTGCGGTGGGTGTTTTTGTGGCGGCCATCGTAGCCGCGACGATGGGGTTGGCCTCGCTTCAGATAGCCTTTTCCGCCGCCGCCATTGCAATGGTGATTTTAAATATCGTACCGGTCCGAGATGTTTACGATGAGATTGACTGGCCCGTCGTCGTTTTGCTGGGGGCGATGATTCCAATTGGCGGGGCCCTGGAATCCACCGGAGGGACGCAACTGATCGCCGAATCCATTCTGGGCTTGGGTGCAAGCCTGCCTCCCGCCTTCATCCTGGCCCTGATATTGATCGTTACCATGACCTTATCAGACGTGATGAACAACGCGGCAACCGCCGTTGTGATGGCTCCGGTTGCGGTCAGTATTGCCGGACAACTCGGGGTCAACGTCGATCCCTTTCTTATGGCCGTCGCCGTTGGCGCGTCGTGCGCATTTCTTACCCCTATTGGTCATCAGAACAACACATTGATCATGGGTCCGGCAGGATACAAGTTTGGCGATTACTGGCGCATGGGATTGCCGCTGGAAATTTTGATTATAGCCATATCCGTTCCCATGATCCTCGTCGTCTGGCCCCTCTGAATTTTGCATGTTTCAACTGCACAATTCACAAAAAAAAGGAGCTAGCCAAAAAGCTAACTCTTGTAATATTTGGTGGAGCTGAGGGAGATCGAATCCCTGACCTCTTGAGTGTGATTCTTGATAGCGGTCAAGGGGTCATTTACACGAGGTATCAATAACTAATTGAAGCTAAGGCTTTTGTGCTGCTATCGCTTTTACTTCTCAAAATCTTTAACTGCTCTATTTACCCCCCCCATTTTTCCCCATTTTCGAGACTCATTGGCTACCATTTGGCTACGGAATCTATTGGGAGGAAATCTTTGAATTCCATTGAGTCCACCATTTCTAACCAGGAGGAACCATCCTGTGAAAGATATAACAAGGTTTGTTTTAGGGGAATTTTTTTTTGTCCTTAAAAGTTTCCTCTAAAAACTTTATGGGGCCATGCCCATTATTGAATGGAATAATCGTATCTGCAGTTTTCAATATTTTGGGGTGACTGGTGGAAACGGCAATGGATTTTCCTGCGCTTTTGAAGAGGGATAAATCGTTTAAATGATTTCCAATCGCAATAATATTTTTTTTAACAACGCCAATTTTTTTCGCCAAAATGGCCGCCATCTTTCCTTTTTCCGCATTTTGATGAAAAACCTGAAGCCAACCAAATCCCGGAAGACAGACGTCTTTTGAATAATGAATTTGAAGCTGGTTTATGTATTTTTTCCTTAAGGCGTTTGCGATAGGTTTTAATTTTTTCTCACTATCAACTAATGTAAATCCTGCTATTCGGCAATATTTATTATTTTGTAGCGACTCTATTTTTTCTAAATTAAAAATTCCTTCCAGACTATTGATGTAAGAAACAAATCCTTTATTTTTATCCTTGGAATAAAACAACGTTTCCTGTTTTTTAAAAGTATGAATTAAAATTCCCGCGTCCTGAGAGATCAAGTCGGGAAGGATTTTGGAATGAATTGAATCTGGAATGGTATTGTCTATATCAAGGTAGGTTTCATTTTTTAGGTCGGCCAGAAACAAACCGTCCTGAAGAATAATGGGATAATTTAAATGTACTCCTGAAAGGATTTCTTTTGTAGATCGGTAATTTCTGGCCGTTGCAAAGGTAATATCGAGTCCAGAATCGATCATTTGATTGAGGCGCAACTCAACTTGTTTTTCCAGGCGACCCTTGGGATTTAAAAGGGTTCCGTCCAGGTCGGACACGATAAAAATTTTTGAAGTATTTCCGCGGTCACTCACGCCAACCCCCAACTTCCCAAGAGACAATCAACCCTGCTTTTCGGAAATGTCGGCTCCTTCAAAGGTAGCCATTTCTTTGTATATCTTCACGCTGGCTTCTACCAAATTCATGGCGATCGCGGCCCCGGTACCTTCTCCCAATCGCATTTCTAAATCGAAATAGGGTTTCATTTCGAGAATGTCAAAACAAACTTGATGGGCGGGTTCTTGGGATTTATGCGATAAAAATAAATAGTCCCTTATGCTTGGGGCAATTTCATAGGCAAGTATGGCGGCGGCGCCCGAAATCAATCCATCGACAACCACTGGAATTTTATTAGCGGCGGCGCCCAGGACCAAACCGGCCATACCCCCTATTTCAAATCCTCCCAACTTTGCCAGTACGTCTATCGGGTCGTCAAGATCAGGGTTATTTAATTCGACGGCTTTTTTGATGGTCTCTATTTTTTTCTTCAAGGCGGGATCGTCAATTCCTGTTCCGCGTCCGGTAATGGAGTCCACGGGTTGTTCTCCAATCACCGACAGAATTGCGGCGCTGGCCGTTGTGTTTCCTATCCCCATATCCCCCGCTCCAAGTAAATTGAATTCTTTTTTCGCGAACTCATTGGCCAAATCTATACCCGTTTGCAAGGCTTGCTCTGCCTGGGTTCGCGTCATCGCGGGGCCCTTGGCAATGTTACCCGTGCCGAGGGCAATTTTATTGTGGCGCAACCCAGCGAGCCCTTTAAGGTCCCAGTTGACTCCCATGTCAACGACGGTGGTGGTCGCGTCGAAATGACGGGCAAGCACATTGATGGCTGCGCCTCCGTTTAGAAAGTTTTTGACCATTTGAGCGGTCACCTCTTGAGGATAGGCGCTGACGCCTTCTTCGGTAACGCCGTGGTCCGCGGCAAAAATAAAAATTCCCTTTTTTAGCGGCAATTCAACGTCGCGGCCTTGGATGGCTATGAAACGGGCGGCCATTTCCTCTAATTTCCCCAAACTTCCTATCGGTTTGGTCAAGCGATCTAAATGTTCTCTGGCCCGGTATAAGTATTCGGAGGGGACGGAATGGATCTGGCTTAAAACTTCTTCAAGGGATGTTTGCATGATCTTTTCCATTAGGCCTGGCTTAAAATTCAATTCCTTTTTGAGCGGGAATTTTTTGATCCTTAAATGGATGTTTAACGCATTTCATTTCGGTAACCAGGTCGGCCAGGGCAATGAGAGAATCAGGAGCGTTCCTTCCAGTACAAACGACATGAAGCGTTTCCGGCTTTTGGCGGAGGGTATCCAAAACTTCGTCTTCTGGCAGGAAGCCATAGCTTAAAATATAATTAATTTCATCCAGGACTATCATTTGGTACTCATCGCTCAACAATTTTGGTTTTATAATCTCCCAGGCTTTTCTCGCCGTCGCTTTATCCTGCTCGGGGTTTTCAGTGTCCCAGGTAAACCCATCGCCGAGAGCATCAACCTCCAAGCCGTCAAATTGATCAAACATTTTTCTTTCTCCCGCTTTCCATTGTCCTTTCATAAATTGCATGACAAAAACTTTCATTTTGTTTCCAAGCGCCCTAAGAACTAATCCGTAGGCGGCGGTGGACTTTCCTTTCCCGTCGCCCGTATGGACAACAATCAGGGCTTTCCGTTTTTTTGGATCAGAGGCGGCTCTTTTTTTCATTTGAATATTTCCCTTGTATTATCTTTAAAAGGAAACGAAACCAATTCAAAGACGTTCCCCAATAAATATGGGTGAAAAAACCAAAACAATTTTGATTTGAAAATCCATCAAGTATCTCGATCCTTTTACTGCGTTCTCTCGACGTCATTATTGGAGTTTCATTGTTTTTTAAAAAAGAGGCGTAATGGAACTCATGGCCAGAAATTGAAATACTCGAAGATGACGGCGACGGTTGAAAATGAAGTTTCCGGTACCCTATGGCGAGCTTCTTCTTTTCCACGGTTGTCGAAAAGTCGAACAATCCAACCATCTTATGCGGTTCCCCAGATTGGTCTATCAGGGACTTCCCGAGATACATCAGCCCGCCGCATTCTCCAACAATCAAATTTCCGCTTTTTCCGAAATCAAAAATTTCCTTGTTCAAACTTTTATTGACGCTGAGTTTTTTTGCGAAAATCTCTGGATATCCTCCCGGGATGTAAATCCAATCGATTCCTTCGGGTAATTTTGAATCGACCAGAGGGGAGAAAAATTTAACGGAACCGCCGCAATGTTGGAAAAAATCCAACGTATCCTGATAAATGAACGGAAAGGCTTCATCCCGCGCCACGGCCACGCAAAATTCTTTTGACGCTTTTTTAATATTCCAACGCGATAGTAGGGTTGACGACGGGGCTGGGCCCTTTTTCCTGGAAGTTTTATTTAAATCCAAAAGTTCTTTTACATTTAAATGGCGCTCGATATGATCCGCCCATAATTCATAAAGCTTGTCATGGGTTTCATGATTTTGATGCAGACCCAAATACCGGCTGGGAATTTCAAGCTCTTTCCTCTGCGGAAGGTATCCCAAAAACTTTATTCCCGTATGGTATTGGATAGCGTCTCTCAGAATTTTGGCGTGTCCCGGCGAATTTACCCGGTTTGCAATCACGCCCAGAATATTCAGCTCATTATCAAACTCGCAATACCCTTTCACCAGAGCGGCCGCAGACCGGGCCATGGTTGATCCATCAAATACTAAAATGACGGGTAGTTTTAAATTTTTGGCAATTTCTGCCGTTGTGCCAGTTTCCTTTTTAGAATAGGCGCCGTCGAAAAGGCCCATTACCCCTTCTATAATGGACAGGTCGCCGCCAATTTGAGTTTGTTCAAATAAAGATTTCAAATAGGACTTGGAGCACATCCATGAATCCAGGTTATAACCTTGTCGTCCGCAGGCTCTGGCATGGTGTCCAGGATCGATAAAATCAGGGCCGATCTTAAAAGGCGTTACCTTGTGCCCAAGCCTCGTAAAGAGCCGCATCAATCCTATGGAGATTGATGATTTTCCTACAGAGGTATGAGTCCCTGAAATAATCAAGCCCCTCCTCTCGGAGCTATTTGCCAAACGTATCCTGGTCGTCATCGGTCAATTATTTGGCTGAATCCGGTCCTTTTGAATATATGAATATATTATATTCAGGTTCATCATCATGCCGGCCAGCGCCACATAACAAAACGGGTTCATCAAATAGCTGGGATAATATTTGTAGGCGCTGAGAGATTTTTGAATGATTTGAGAGCCTTCGTAATACCCGGAAAACAAATAAAAGCTTCCTGATGAAATTATAAAAGCCAGGGTGGTGGAGACGAAAAGCGTGACGGACATTGATGTATATTTTTTGGATTCAAAACCCAGGTCGTTAAACTTTCTACCGCCCGCCCACAAAACCCAATAAGTGGGCAACAGGAATCCATACGCCGGGGTAACGCACCATCCGCTACCGCCATTCTCAACTGAAAAATAATCAATGAAACCTGCAAACAAAAATAGCAGCGGAACAAAAACAAACTTCCTAAAGTAAATCCCCCCAACGAAAAACAGAGCTAAAGTAGCGTCCGGCAGATAATGGGAGGCTGGGACAAATTTTGCTCGAGTGATCAGCATTGATACTAATAAAAATGCCGCGAAATACTGTTTCATGAATTTGGCATGCGTATCCATTTGTTAATCTCCAATCCAACGGTTTTTAATATGTAAATATAAATCCCGCGTAAGCGGAGGCTCCCGCTGTGCCGAATCCCACAACTTCCTCATACTTCTCGTCAAAGAGATTTTCTCCCCGGACGGTAAACTTAATGTGTTTGTTGTGCTTGTAAATAATAGCGGTTCTGAAAACAACGTAATCATCCGTGCTCCCGGCAGTCCCATCCTCTGTATCGCTTTTGTAAGTCAAACCCACCAGGGTGTTCAGTTTATCGTTCCAGTTGCGCTGAAGATTGGCGTGAAACTTTTGCTCCGCTCTTCTTCTCAGTCTTCGTCGGGTGTCTTCATCAAAAGTATCGTTCCAGGTGTGATTGAGAGTTAATACAAAGTCGTGTATCAATTTGACTCTCAAGGAAGTTTCAACGCCTTTCGACTTTGCCTTTGCCACGTTTTCCGGCATGAAGGTGGAAAGGTCGAACTGGATCAAATTGTCAAAATCCTGATCGAAGTAAACGGAACTGACCGTCAAGTTCCCATCGAGAAAGGAATGGTCGAACCCGGCTTCCCAACTATCATTCTCTTCGGGTTCGAGATCTGGGTTCCCGAAACCGGGAAAGAATAGGTCGTTAACGGTGGGAGCGCGAAACCCTGTCGCTTTGGCGGCGCGAATCCGGGTTCCCCAACCGAAACGGTAGGCGCCTTCAAATTTATAGGTCAGGGCGTCCTCAAACGGATCGTTGTCGTCGTAACGAAAGCCGCCGGTCAAAACTACCCTGTCCTCATAGTTGAAAATGCCTTGGAGGTAGACGCTCCTGTTTTCGAGGTCCTTGTTGATACTGCTGCCGTTATTCGCTCCGTTGCGGGACTGGTATTCTCCGCCTAAAATCAGGGAATAGAATTTGGCAAAATTGAACGTGTTTTGCAGGTCCAGCGTGTAGGTGCGGCTGAAAATGTCCGAGTCCGCAAAGGTTTGGTTTCTGGACCTCAATTCGTCATAAGAGAAGTTTGGATTGAATTTGACGTCCCACCAGGAGGCGAGGGATTTTTTTACGGGGAGGGCGAGATAAAAAGACTCCGTGTTGCTAAATGGCGGCCCGTCGACACTGCCGGTTCCAAACAAAAAATTATCGAATTCTATTTTACTGTTGATATAGCGACCGATAAAATCGACGCGTCCGTCTTCAAGAAAATTTAAACCCGTTCTGAGAGAAACGGAAGTGTTTTGATACCCATCCTCTTCGTCGTTGCCGTTGTCTTCGTTGGCGGAGGAAATACCTTCCGAATCAATTCTTGCGGCGGTGATGGAATAATCCGCGCGCTCGTTCCCGCCCGAACTCGCCAAAACTTCTTTAAACGTATTAAAACTGCCGCCTTCAAAAGAGAATGAATGCGTCGGCGCGCCGCGGCCTCGTTTCGTCACCAGATTGATGACGCCCCCTACCGCGTCCGCTCCCCAAAGTGTGCTTTGAGGTCCGCGAAGGATTTCAATCCGGTCAATATTTTCGGTCAGAATATTGGAAAAGTTGAAGGCTCCGGTGGTGTTGGAGTTGACCTGGACGCCGTCCACAAGCACCAAGGTGGAAGACGAACCCGCTCCACGCATGAAAACCGCCGTGTTTGAGCCCAGGGTTCCATTTTGAACAACGTCCAGCCCCAATTCCTCGCGGAGCATGTCCTCGATATTGATATATTTCTTTTCTTCGATTTGCTTTCGGTCGATTACCGTAATAGAGGAGGGCAGGTTTTTTTTATCCAAAACTCCCCTGGAGGCCTGAATCTTTATGGGAGCCAAAACCTCAGCTTTGTTTTCATCGGCAAAACTTGGGGCCGAAAAAGATATACAGACGGCAAAAATAGTCAGCAATAGAACATAGAATGATTTCATAGCATTTTTCCCTTTCGTACGAAGGCGCTTACGGCTTCCCGGTTAGGTCTCCTGGCTTAGGGCGGTTACTCGCCACGCCTTCCCGTCAATATCGACAGTGGCAAAAAGTGGCTTTCTTCCCATTACAGTTGCGGGACAGCGCCGGGTTTCCACCGGACTTCCCTGAACCGGGTAAGCAATGCGTTGATGGTTAAAAAGTTAAGTTACATAGAGTTTTTCCTGAAGTTATAAAAGAAGGATCAATTCAAAAAAGCACAGGGTTACAAAAGAAGTAAGGAACATAATCCCATGCGTCTTTTGAATATCTTCAAAGGTAACCTTCCTGATTGGATCGCCAATCCAGGGCTTGGCGCTTAAAGTTCCTTTGTAGTAGCTTGGGCCGCCCAGTCGAATATTTAAAGCTCCGGCCAGGGCCGCCTCCGGTATTCCCGCATTCGGGCTTGGGTGTTTACGGCCGTCCCGCTTCATAATGTGAAGCGCCCTGCGGGCATTCAGGCCTAAAAGAAATGTCGCCAAAGTCATTAGTATTCCTGTAAGCCGAGCCGGTATCCAATTTGCCGCGTCGTCTAACTTTGCAGAAGCCCATCCGAATTGAATATATTCCTTGGATTTATAGCCAAACATAGAGTCAAGGGTATTGAGCGCTTTATAAGCCATCGCCAAGGGCGCGCCGCCTAGAAATGCATAAAAAAGCGGCGCCACGATCCCATCGGATGTATTTTCAGAAATAGTTTCAACGCAGGCCCGGGTAATTTCATTGGAATCCATATTCTGAGTATCCCGGCCAACTATGTAAGACAATTTATGTCGTGCGCTTTCTATATTTCCTGATTTCAAATTTTCCAGCACAGGCTTGCTCTCTTCGTACAGGCTTCTGATCGACAAGGTCGTATAAATAAAAAAAACGCACAGCGCCGTTTCCAATCCAGGATCGATCCTATGAGAAATTTCCAGAACCCCGGAAACCAACAGATACGTCCCGCCAGTCACAATCAAAACCACGGCCGACCCGGCCGCGTATTGATTAGTAAATCCAGCCCTGATTGTCTTCTCAAGGAAAACGGAAGTCCTTCCAATGCCTTTTACAGGATGGGGAAAACCTTTTGGGTCGCCAAGCAATAAATCCAGAATTAAGGCAAGCAGAATTTGGTTATGCAAGGGCATGCCGGCCATTTATGGTTTCAAAAAATTCCTTCATTTTTGATATCAATAAAAGGTTATCGTTTCTCTTCATGACCGCTACCCTGAAAAATGAATTTGTTAATCCATCAAAATTCCCGCAATTTCTAATTAAAATTTTGTTGGCTAACAAGAATAAATAGAGCTTTTCAGAAAGCGCTTCATCCTGTCCCCTTACCTCGAACAACATAAAATTTGAATCTGATGAAAACACCTTAATATCTTCTATTTCACTCAATTTCCCTGATAGATACTTTTTTTGCTTTTTTATAAAATCACGACTCTTTTTAACGTATTCAAAATCGGAAACAGCCGCTGAACACAGTCTTTGGGCCAGGTTGTTTACCGACCAGGGAGGTTTATATTTGTCAATGATCCGAACCCAATCGGGGTGAAGGAATCCATAACCCAAACGAATTCCTGGGAGACAATAAAATTTCGTTATCGATCGAATGACGATCAGATATTTGAATTTACCCACTTCCCTCTTCAAAGAGTTTTCAGGTTTGCAAAACTCAATATAGCTTTCATCAATAATCAAAAATATTTTCTTCCTCTCGCAATATTCCAAAAGGTCTATTAAAAATTTTCGGTCAAATAGATTTCCCGTTGGGTTGTTGGGGTGGCTTAAAACAAGACCTCCAATATTTTCAGGTTCCTTCAAGAAACTCATAACTGTTTCCATGGACAGTTGAAACCAATTATTCTTTTGTAAGGGCAATTTATTTATTTTTATTCGGGCAAGCTTGAACGCCCGGATATATTCCGAAAAGCAGGGCGTGATTAAAACGACTTCTTTTCCTGATTTCCAAATTCTAGGCAATAAATAAATAAATTCAGACGACCCATTGGTGACCGTAATCCAACTTGGATCCAATTTATAACGTTTGGCTAAAACCTCCTTCAGGTTTTGATAATGAGGCTCAGGATAAACCTTTAATAAGCGGGCCATCCCCGGCCATATGGTTTCTATTTCCTTGGGAGGACCTAATGGATTGACGTTCACGCTAAAATCAATGATTTCTTCCGGAGGGAAACCCGATGATTCACAGGCAAACTTAAGGTTTCCCCCATGCTCTGGATATAGACTTTTTCCTGATAGAGTCCCTTTATCCATTGAGTCAATGAACTCTCTTGGAATTTACTTCCATTGAAAAATCCATACGGAAACCAGAAGGCTTCCCTTCCCAATTATTGTAAAAAACCAACTCTTCCAATGAAGACCGCCTTTCCCATCCAGACAACTCCAATAGCGGTTTTTCATAAAACGAGTCCGTGTAGCCCACGCATAAATAAGCCACCACCTTGATATGTTCAGGAAT
Source organism: Nitrospinaceae bacterium (assembly GCA_029261555.1). Taxonomy (GTDB): domain Bacteria; phylum Nitrospinota; class Nitrospinia; order Nitrospinales; family JACRGP01; genus JAJDBB01. The sequence continues at coordinate 11,386 of JAJDBB010000012.1, forward strand.
ACCCAAATCTATTTTTAACCTTTCGGGGGAAAGAATGCTCACCCATCCCACGGCCAAGCCTTCTACTCTTGCCGCAAGCCAAAGATTTTGAATGGCGCAACAGGCGCTGTAGACGTCCGTTTCAGGCATGGTGTTTCTACCAAGGACATGAGGTCCCTTCCGAAAGCTGTCGCAGGTGACGCATATGTTGATTGGGGCTTCAGTGATGCCTTCCAGCTTTAGAGATTCGTAAAGACTCAACCGTTCTCCCTTAAATCTTTTTTTTGCCTTCAAATTGGACTGCATAAAATTTTCAGCCACCTTCGCCTTGACGTCGGAATCGTCCACAACTATGAAGTTCCAGGGTTGCATGAACCCTACCGATCCCGCATGGTGGGCGGCTTGCAAAACTTTGCTTAATGTATTCGGAGGCACTGGCTTTGAGGAAAATTGACGAACGTCTCGCCTTTTGTAAATGGCCTCATAAAGGCCCTCTTTTTTGGATTGGGAAAACTCATGGGTTTCTTTTTTCTCGCTAGCGCTGTCTTCCCACAAGGATTTTTTGATATACGTTGGTATCCCGGAGACCATGTGAACCACCTCGTCAAAGGATTCAGCCATCATTTGATTCGCTTCTCCGGCCAGATCGCGGAAATCCCGGCTCAGCTTTCCCTCCGGGACAATGCCCGCCCCGACTTCGTTCGTAATCAAAAAAATGTGGCCGTTGATTTTTTTGCATTGGGCTATGAGTTCTTTTGCCATGCATAAAATCGATTTCCGATCCTTATCCTTCATCATCAAATTGCATGTCCACAGGGTCAGGCAATCGATAATCACGACGTCTGATTTCCCCTCCTGCTCCGCCAGAGTTTCTGCCAGTTTGATGGGCTCTTCAATCGTATTCCAGCGACCGCCTCGCTCTTTTTGGTGCGACTGAATTCTTTCCCGCATCTCCTCGTCCAAGGCTTCGGCGGTGGCCAAATAAATCCGCTTTCCATTGACCTTCTCTCCCAAGGACAAGGCAAATTTGCTTTTTCCGCTTCTGGATCCACCTGTTATCAAAGTTGTTCTATTCCGCACGGTTTTCATAATGAATGCCTCTTAAATAATCCGATGGCAAAGCGCCCCTCCCAATAAAAATAAAGCGGCTTCCACAATTTCAGTTAACGCTCCAAAAGTATCGCCCGTCATCCCGTCAATTTTTCTGGCAAAGTAACCGAACAAAATGCCGTTGACGGCAATAAATACGAATACAGTTAACAGGCCGGTTTTCCACCCTATTAAAAACGAAATGGAAAGGAAAACAACGGACCAACCCAAAGCGGTAAATTTGCTGGTCGAATAGAGCGGGGCGCCCAGGCTTTCCTCTCCCCTGGCATTTTTCATGAACGCCAAACCCAAAACTTGAGAACATCGGGCCAGTCCTGGAATGAGGACAAGCCATAGCCAGTCTTCGGCAAATGAAAATTGCGTCGCGCCTGATATCTTTAATATTACGCAGAAAACAATGGCCAACGTTCCCATGACTCCCATTCGCGGGTCTTTCATGATTTCAAGTATTTTTACTCTGTCCTTATGAGAGAAAACGCCGTCCGCCGTATCCCCCAAACCGTCCATATGCAGTCCGCCCGTAATGCAAACCAAAAATAAGACGTCCACACAAGCTCGCGCCTGATCGAATAAAACTAAAGATCCCAGATAATCCACGCCGCAGAGCATGACTCCAATCGTTAGACCGGCCAAGGGAAACCAGAAAACCATTCGCTCATTAAAATTGGTTTCCTCCTTGGGTCCAGGGAGGACGGTTAAGAAATGAAAGGCGGACCAAAAATTATTCATGGCTGTTTTCCAGAACCTACTTGCGTAAGGGTTCGTATTCCAGAGTCCGTATTAAATAATCCTGGATGAATAACTTTTACAAATTGTTCGACGATTTTTGGGAACCTTGGCCCTGGGATCAAAATAAATTCCTCTCCGACATAATGGACTTTGTTTTTCTTTACCGCAGTTATTGAGGGAAATTGATTCCAAAATTTTCTCCGCTGAAGCCGCTGCTCGGTTGAAATATTCGCGTTAGGATTGGCTTCGATAATAATTTCCGGAGAACTGCGTATGATGAATTCTTTGGAGAGTCTTGGGTATTCCACAAACGTGGAATCTACAATATTATTTCCGCCTGCAATTTCCAGCAATTCGTCAAGAAAGGTTCCTTTTCCTACAGCGTATAAATCTCTTGTGGGTGCCTGACTGTCTCCAAGCAAAAGAAAAACGGACTTTCGGGGAGCGTTTTTAGTCAGGCTTCTATATTTGAATATTTTTCTGGTCAGCTCGTTATTTAGATCGCGAGCGGGCGCCTCTTTTCCAAGCGCATTCCCCATAATCAAAATGGAATCCAAAATATCTTTTAGTTTTTCCAGTCGAACGGCAAGAACCTTTAATCCAAGGCGCCCCAGGTGCCCCTGTAATCGATCGCGATCATGTTGCAGGATCACAAGGTCGGGTTGTAATGAAACCAGGGTTTCAAAATTTGGATTAATCAATCCCCCCACTTTTTGAATCGACAAAGCTTCTTTTGGATAATCGCAAAAGTCCGTGACGCCCACCACGCGGTCTCCCGCATCAATAGCGAAAAGCGTTTCCGTAATGGAGGGAGAAAGGGAAACAATCCTTTGAGGGTATTCTTCAGCCCAAGCATTAGAACCAAAAAGGATACAAATCCAAATTGGCAAAAAAGTTGTTTTAAAAAATATTTTTGGAGGGTCGGAAAAAAAGGAGGCTAGGCGAGAATATAAACATCCCACCCTTACAAAAAGGGATTCAACAGTACAATAAGGTAATCTTTTAATTATAAATTCCACCAGAACACCAAGTTCCGGTGAGAAGTTGGGCAAAAAAAAACCCCAGCCAAAAAAGGCAGGGGGAATTTACAGTCAGCCCTTAACCTCTCAGTCCGCGAAGAGAAAATAAAAAGAATTACTCAGTAAGGTCTTCTGGCTTCCGGCTTGACCTACTCCCCAGCCTTCCCATTTAATAAATAAACAGTGGCTCATTGGGTTTCGTATCCGGTTACAGCGGCGGGACCGCGACGGAATTACACCGTCTTCCCTTTACTGACTAACAGATATTCAAATGTGCGGGCATTTTATTCCATAGATAGGTTTTGTCAATTAAAAAGGATCGTCCAACAAAATGAAATTAAGACGAAAAACATTTACAATTATTTTTGCGGCATTTAATAATGATTTGAGACCTAATATAGAAAATGGGAATCCCTCACGTCTCTTCCCTTATTCGCGTTATTTCGAATGTATTGGCTACTATTTTGCTACCATTCATAAAAATCCTATTTGGCCAAAACCATAAACAATATGAACTTTCAATAACTTAGAGGAGAATAGATGCTTTAGTGTATATGATTCATTCAAATAGTTCGATAAAAGATATTCGGTAAACTCCCACAACTCCTTTAAATTCAGATAATTAGAGAAACGGATCGGATTAGTTGCGCGCTTGAATAAAAATCGAGCGCACAAAAAGAGGCTTAGCGAAATCGACTAAGCCCTTATTTTATTTGGTGAAGCTGAGGGGGATCGAACCCCTGACCTCTTGAGTGCGATTCTCGATAACGGTCAAAGGGTCA
>JAJDBB010000013.1 GCA_029261555.1 Nitrospinaceae bacterium
CTTGGCCTTGGCTTTTTTCTTGGTTGCCATCAAGATCTCCTTTTGACATCTGGTCATCGAATCAGCGCCCAAATATCGTTTTTTATTCTATTGCATTGGCGTTTATTGTCAAGAAAAATTGAACGCTTTTTCGTTGCGCGAAGTCGAGCGCCGAACAAAATACAATCGGCAAAAAATAATAATTTAATTGTAAAAATTTTCGCCGCCCAGAAAGCCCAGCATTGGCGCGGGATTTAAGACGGCTTGTTTTTTATTGCGTTCGCGCGCGCGCTTTGTTTGAATTTCAAAGAAAACAATTTTTAATTTTTTTTGAAAATTTTAAATGAACTTTTTTATTAAACCAATTTTTGTTGAGGCGTTAAAAAATTTTCCGCGTCTGGTTCATGGAACCAGTCCGCGATTTTTTTTGGACGCCGGAAACCAAAAGCGTCCTTTGGCGCCTTGCGCGAACAAGGGCGCGGGCGATTCGCCGGACCACGTTTCTCTTTTTCTCCAGACGTTAAACGTCGCTACTTCAACCGCGCGTTTGGTCAAGCAGGTTCACGGCGACGCCGTTTTTGTTTTAAGCGGCGACGCGGAGCCGGCGGCTTCGGAAGGGGTCGAGGCGGACGCCATCGTCGCCAACGAAGCGGGAGTTCCCATGGGAATTTTAACGGCGGATTGCGTTCCCGTTATACTTTACGATCCGGTTGCGCATGCCGCGGGCGTCGCGCACGCAGGCCGCAAGGGAACGGGGTTGGGCGTCGTTTCCAAAACGCTGGAAACAATGCGCGCGCTTTACGGGTGCGAAATGAAAAACGTTGTGATGGGAATGGGTCCGGGGATCGGCGCTTGTTGTTATGAAGTGGACGTCGCCTGTCTGGATATTTTTAAAAAGAATTATGCGAAGTGGAAGGATTTAATTTCCCCGTCGCCCAACGGGCGATACCTTCTCGATCTGTTTCGCGCTAATGAAATGGACGCGTTGCGCGCGGGGTTGAAACCGGAAAATATCTTTCGCTCGGCACTGTGCACCGCTTGCCGCAGCGATATTTTATATTCGTACAGGAAGGAAGGCGACGCCGGGCGGATGATCACCGTCGTCATGCTCGCGTGAATTGATCGTTGCGCGACGAGCGTCCGAAAGGTTGGACCGGCCCGGCGGATTGAATGGGGATGTTGAAAATGAGAGACGCGCCTTTGCCCAACACGCTTTCGGCAAATATGTTTCCGCCGTGGGTGTCCACCAGGCTTTTGGTGATCGCCAGTCCCAGACCGGTGCCCTCGCTGGCGCGGTTGGGCGACGAGTCCACTTGCCGGAACACGTCGAAAATGTATTTCAGGTCCGGCTTGGAAATTCCGCACCCGGTGTCTTTCACTTCAAAGCGCATGCGATCGCCGTCATGTTTGGCCTTCACCCATATCCCGCCTTCGTCGGTAAATTTTATTGCGTTGCTCAACAGGTTGAGAAGAATCTGTTTCAGGCGCACGGGATCGGCTTCCAGCGATTCGTCCTCGACGTCGGCTTTAAGGTACAGCCCTTTCTGCTCGGCCAACACCTTGAAATTGGACAGCACGTCGCCCACTAGATTTTTGACGGAAACGCGTTCGTAATTCAAAACCATTTTACTGGCTTCCAGTTTGGAAAAGTCCAGCAGGTCGTCGATGAGCGTTAACAACACTTGTCCGGCGCTTTCGATGTCTTCGACGATCTCAACGATCTCTTCCGGAGGCGGCAGGGATTCGGCGTCTTTTAAAAGCGGCGTGTTGCCCACGATCACATTGAGCGGCGTACGGAACTCGTGTGAAACCGTGTTGATAAAATCAGATTTCAGCTTGTTGGATTCTTCCGCTTTTTTAGCGGATAAAATTAATTCCTGCTCCGCCTCTTTTCGGCTGGTGACGTCCCGCACCATGAGGATATAAAGATTGGGTCGTTGGCTGCCCTGGTTCCTGGAGCGGTTCCGCCGTTCGGGCATGGTGAGTTTGCTGACGGCCAACTCGACGGGAAAGCCCGAGCCGTTTTTTCTTTTTCCCGGAGCTTCCGAGGCGCTTCCGATCAACTCCTGGCCTTTTTCGATGTGGTTTTCAAAATAACCCTCCAGGCGCCTGGGGTCGACGTCCGGAAAAATCAAATTCAGGGGACGACCGATGACTTCCTTGGCCCGGTATCCGAAAATAAATTCGGCGGCGGGGTTGAAAGATTCAACCATCCCGTTCTGATAGACGGTGATGATGCCGTCTAATGCGTTGTCCAGAATGGAGCGGATGCGTTCCTCGCTGGCGCGCAGGGCGGAGTAAGTCCAAATGCGCTCGACGCCCAGGGCGATTTCATCCGCCGCGGCTCGCAAGGCATATTCGGCGGCGTGGGTCAGCGGCGTTTTGGCGTAAAGGTTCACGACGCCCGCCAACCGGCCCTGAACGATCAGGGGAAACCCGGCGAACCCCGCGGCCTTCTCCAGCAAGGCGTCGTCCAGGTCGTCGACGGATTCGCCGAATTGAGTCGATCCCATCACCAACGGTTTTTTCTCTTCGATAATTTTTCTAAGCAGCGGTTGCTCGGCGACCAGCAGATCCGGGTCGTCTTCCAGTCCGTCTTTTTTCGCGCTGGCCAAAAGTTCCAGTTCCTGGCTTTCAGATCGCAAGGTCCAGGTTTGCGCGTAGTCTGCCTCGACGTTGACGATGATCGACTCGACGCACTTTTGCATGATGGTCGGAAGCGATTCGCTTCCCGCCAGGGCGGAACCGACTTCGGCGCCCAACGCGGCGAGCCGGACCCGTTCCGCCAGCGCCTGCTCTGCCAGGCGACGCTCGGTGGTGTTTTCCCCGATTCCCAAAATGCCCACCAGGTTGCCGGAATGGTCGAACCGAGGAGACAAGGTGAGGCGCACCCACAAAATTTTTCCGTCCTTGGTTTTTTCTTCTACCTCGCAGGTGATTCCCTTTTTCTCCGCCAGGATATAATTGAACACTTCGCGGACTGTTTGCCGGGTGGCTTCGTTGTCGGTGTAAACGATTCCGATTTTTTGTTTGCCCACCACCTCTTCGGCGGTGTAACCGAGCAGGTTCTCCGCGCCCTGGTTCCAGAACAAAATATTTCCCTGCATGTCCGTGGAGACAATGGAAATCGCCGAGGGGCTTTCCTTGATGCTTTGCAAAAACCAACTGTCGGCGTTGACGTCTTCTAATAAAGGATCGATTCCCGCAAAGGCGCCTGGCTCGTCGGCGATACTTTTTTTGTTCTCCCCGGCGGGTTCTGGAGTGGATGGTTGCGGTTTTAAATCGCTCATTATCGTATCGTGAGTTTTCGCGCCATGACAGGGAATGCGGCTTTTGAGTTTTTATGATGAAAATTATGGTAACACTTCCCCCGGAACAATCCAAATATATGCTTGTTAAAATTGAAGTTGCCAGATTTAAAACTGCCGAGCAACGCCCGGTGGAAGAGGTTGGGTTACAAGCTCGGCGAAGCTTGTAGCGCTGACTGAATAAGCAACACAAACTGGGTTCATCGGCACGCTGGCGGGTACGCGCCCGGTTTCCGATTGGTCGCGAAATTGTAACCGGTAGTTTTCAATGATTATTTAAATGCCGGCTTTCTGTTGACGGGACAAATGTAGTGCGGTAAACTACAGGTATGATAAAGAGCTTCCTGGACAAAAGAACCGAAGCCATTTACAACAACGTCGCGCTGAAAAAAATTGATAGAGACATTCTTAAAAAAGCCCTGCGCCGCCTGAAATACATTGACGCCGCCAAAAGAATTGAGGATTTGATGGTTCCTCCCTCAAACAGACTGGAAAAGAAGAAGGGTAATTTAAAAAATTTTTATGCGATCCGGGTCAATGATCGATACAGAATTATTTTTAAATGGGTGGATGGAAACGCCTATGACGTAAAGTTTGCCGATTACCACTAGCAGGGCGTAGAAAGACTTATTCGGCAACCCGCCAGGAAAGGAGCGCAACCATGAAGACTATACCCAACGAGCATCCCGGCATTATGTTGAAGGAAGATTTTCTCGACGATCTGGGAATCAAGCCCGGAACGTTTGCAAAAGCCATCGGCGTCGACCGCACGGCGGTGAAAAATATTGTCGACGGCAGACGCAGTATCACCGCTGAAATGGCGCTACGCTTTGCCCTGTTCTTTGGAACCAGCGCCGAGTTCTGGCTGAACTTGCAAAAAGACTACGAATTGAGAACCGCCAAACAGGAGAAACTGGCGCAATTTAAGAAAATTGTACAGCCTCACGAGGTCGTGCATGCCTGACCGGCGAAGCGCCGCCAGGCAAGCGAATTAACGGCTCCCTCTGTAAGGGGTTAAAACACTGCCTCCGGGGGCTACCCCGGCGCCGGTCATTAAAATTTATAAACGATAAGGATTCAATGCAAAACTCACCCGAAACAAACCCCTCCCCCGGCGGCCCGGAAATCCTGGCCTCAGACCCTAAAAAAATTGAAGCGCTGTTAAGCCAAATGTCCGTGGAGGATCAGGTCCGGGCGGTCCTGCGACTCCAGGGCAAAGAGCGGTTGGATTTTCTGTACCTTTCTCCAAAAGGCGTGGAAACCGCGCGCGCCATCCCGCCGCAGGAAATGTATTTCATGGTCAAGGATCTGGGCAATAAAGAATGTCTGCCCATTTTGTCCGTCTTGTCCCATGACCAGGTGCAATATTTTTTCGACCTGGAATGGTGGCACGGAGACAAGTTCCTGCCGGAACGCGCCTGGGATTGGCTGGAACTTTTCGATCAATGCCAGGACCCGCAAATCCTCGCCTGGTTCGTCGGCGAGGAATTCGACCTCAAGGTGATGGTCCTGCAGTCGCTCATCAAGGTTTTTAAAGACGACGAAATGACCGACTCTTATGAAGGAACCGAGGAGCTTGCCCAATTTACGCTCGACAGCGTTTACCAGATTTTCGCAAAGATACCGGACTCCGAGGGGCTTTTAAAAAAGCGCCTGATGGAATTGCGCCACCACGACGAAAAAATATTCAACGCCCTCATGGAGGCGGTGATCTGGTACCCGGTGACGGAAACCGTCGAGCAAGCCTACCTCAACCGCGTGTCCCGGACCACGGAGCGCGGCATACCCGAATACAAGGAAGCCGTCGGGGTTTACAGTCGGCTGGACCCTTCTGTCCTCCGAGCGGAGGCGGCGGAGCTTACGGATTTGACCTCGGATGGGCGCTATCAAGTGGCGCCGCAATATCCCCTGACCTTTCTGGACGACGCGGCGTTTTTTGCCCGTTGTCTGTCTTTGATCGAGGCCGTCGACGCTGTGGATTCCATCAAATGGCAGTTGGCGTATCTGGCAAATAAAATCATGGTAGCGGACAAAGTCGACCCGGCGGCGGACGGCGCGCAAAAACAAGTGATGGGCAAGGCGCTGAGCTACGTTAACATCGGCCTGGAACTGGGCGCGGAAGGCGACCCGGCGAAAGGCAGGCGCCTGCTGGAAAAGGCCTGGATGCAACCTTTGTTTCAGGCGGGTTATGGGCGGCTGATTCAATTGAAGTGGGACGCGGAAAAACTTTTGAAAGAGAACGGACGGTTTGTGAACCGGCTGTTGTCGCCCCTGCAAATCGAACAAACCGCCGCGCTGGTTGGCCAGGTTCCCAAACTGGGAGAGCTGGTTGAAGACGGCGGAGCCTTTGAATGGAGGGATTTTGAATCGCTTGAGGAAGTGAAGCAGACGGAAAAGTTTTTGCGCGCCGCCCTGTTCATGGTGCGTTTCGCAAAAGGGGCGCTGGACCTCGACGAATCCACGCTGGAAGCCTATGCAAACTGTTTAAAATTTCCGGAAGACCCTGCGGGGATGGATCTGGTTTCCCTGACCGGCGTCGCGCTGGCGCGGTTCGTCCTGTTTCAGGAAATTTCCTGCGAACCGTTGACGGAACCCGCGGCGGCCTCCTTCCTGCAAGTTATTTTTTCGCACAAGATTGATCCAGGCGCCGAAGCCGAACTGGACGCCGGTTTGCTGGAAGCGTTCAAGGACGCGTTGCTGAAAAAACCGCTCGCCTGGGCGGAGGAAGACCGGGAGAATCTAAACGGGTTGATTGCGCGATGCGCCGAAACCCTGACCGTCCATTTTGCGCGCCTGGATTTCAAAAAACCCATCGATTGGAAGTTCACCCGCGGCCTCTTGATTAAGGATTGACGCTAGGCCGACGCCTGGAGGCAGTTAGTATTCCATATTGAGTTAGCCTACAAACTTCAGTGAGCTTGCATCTCAAACTTTTGCACCGGGCGCTGGCCTGCCGCTGGTTTTTTTTGGTTTCAATGTTCGACAAAAAATAGTAGTATTCGGCCCTCATACCGCTTAATTTGTTTTGAATTGTTTTTAACAACGAGGTTCTCTGGAATGGTTGCTACCAAGGCCACAGATAAAGGATCAAGAACGCCGCCCCCCGTCCCCGAACCGGGATTGTTTGATTATTTTGGCTCCTTTCCGGTCTGGATGCTGAAGATCATCCAGTTGATCACCCCCGATTTTTTGATCAAGAAACCCAAGCAGGATAACCCGCCGAAAAAGTAAAGCTGTATGCCGCAAATCAAACGCGCCTTAATCAGCGTTTCCGACAAAACGGGTATCGTGGAGTTCGCCCAAAGCCTGCACGCCCAGGGAGTGGAAATTCTCTCCACCGGCGGCACGGCCAAACTGTTGCTGGATAATAACGTTCCGGCAACGCAGGTCTCGGACTACACCGGCTTTCCGGAAATGATGGACGGGCGGATCAAGACCCTGCATCCCAAAATCCACGGCGCCATCCTCGGTCGCCGCGACGTCGATTCCCACATGCAGGCGATGCAGGAGCACGACATCAAGCCCATCGACCTGGTGGCAATCAATTTATATCCATTTGAAGCGACAGTCGCCAAACCGGATTGCACGCTGGAAGACGCGGTGGAGAACATCGACATCGGCGGGCCGGCGATGATCCGTTCCGCCGCAAAAAACTTCAAGGACGTGGCGGTGGTCGTGAACCCGGAAGATTACGCAATCGTCCTGCGCGAAATGCAAGACAACGACGGCGACCTGCTTGCGAAAACCCGTTTTCGCCTGAGCCGGGACGCCTACTCCGCCACGGCGCGTTACGACGCTTTGATCGCAGATTATTTTTCCAAACAGCAGGACGGCGCAAGCGCGTTCAGTCCCGTCTTCCAGTATCCATTCGAAAAAATCCAGGAATTGCGCTACGGGGAAAACCCACATCAATCCGCCGCTTATTACAAAGACTCCCGCGCTCTGCCTTCGGATATCGTTTCCGCCCGGCAAATTCAGGGCAAGGAGCTTTCCTATAATAATATCCTGGACATGAACGCCGCCTGGGAGTTGGTTACGGAATTTAAAACCTGCGCGGCGGTGGTGGTGAA